>CANPIM010000082.1 GCA_947574135.1 uncultured Lachnospiraceae bacterium | reverse complement strand
CGGATTCAGGAAACGTTCAAACAGCAGACTGTACCGTATGGGATCGATGTTGGTAATCTTCAAGCAGTAGGACACAATGCTGCCCGCCGCGGACCCCCGCCCCGGTCCCACCGGAATCCCGTTGCCGCGAGCATAATTAATAAAATCCCATACAATAAGGAAGTAATCCACATACCCCATGGCGCGTATAACACCCAGCTCATAGTCAAGGCGCTCTCTCAGGGTCTGCCCCGTGTCTCCCGCCGGCAGGCTGCCGTCCCCGTATCTCTCTTTCAGGCCCTGGTCACACAGACTGTTTAAATAGCTCCAGGAGTCATGCCCCTCCGGCACATCATATCGAGGCAGCTTTGTAACCCCGAACTCAATCTCCACATTACAGCGGTCTGCGATCCTCTGGGTATTCTCCACCGCCTCCCATGCGTAAGGAAAGAGACCCTTCATCTCCTCCTCGCTTTTTACATAATACTGGCCGCCCTCGTACCGCATCCGGTTTTCGTCCGCCAGCTTCTTGCCCGTCTGGAGACAGAGCAGAATGTCGTGAGAATCCGCATCCGCCGCATAGGTATAATGTACATCGTTGGTGGCCGCAAGGGGAATATCCAGCTCCTTGCTCATTTTCAAGAGCTCCGTGTTGACCATTTTCTGCTCCGGCAGTCCATGATCCTGCAGCTCCAGGAAGAAGTTTTCCTTCCCAAAGCAGGCCTCGTACCTTCTGGCCGCCTCCCTGGCCTCATAGGGCATTCCCTTGGCAATATACCTCTGCACCTCTCCCGCCAGGCAGGCCGACAGGGCAATAAGTCCCTCATGATACTGTTCCAGAACCTCCATATCCACCCGGGGCCTGTAATAATATCCCTCGGTAAAGCCCCGGCTGACAATCTTCATCAGGTTTGCATATCCGGTATTGTTTTCCGCCAGCAGCACCAGATGGTAGTATCGGTCCTCGCCTCCGTTCAGCTCCTTGTCAAAGCGGGAGCCGGGGGCCACATACACCTCACAGCCCAGGATGGGGTGGATCCCCGCCTCTTTTGCCGCCCGATAAAAATCGATCACGCCGTACATGACTCCGTGATCCGTAATGGCCGCACTGTCCATGCCCAGCTCCTTCACCCGGGAAACATATTCTTTGATTTTGTTGGAACCGTCCAAAAGAGAATATTCCGTGTGAACATGAAGATGAGCAAATGCCATGACAATCCCTCCCGTCCGCTACGGGCGGACATCTCGTGCGCATCCGAAGAAAGCCTTCGGACACGATATTTTTCTGCAGGTAAAATTAACAGGATACCATACCAATATACTGAATTTCTAAGAATTTGTAAAGAAAAAAGGACACCGTCCCGGTTATGGAACGGCATCCTGTCAGTTCTTATTTCAGATATTTCTTCAGCTCCTCCGCTTTGTCCAGCTTCTCCCAGGGAAGATCCAGATCGTTGCGTCCAAAATGTCCGTAGGCAGCTGTCTGCTTGTAAATAGGACGGCGCAGGTCAAGCATTTTAATGATTCCTGCGGGGCGCAGATCAAAGTTCTCCCGGATAAGCTCCACAAACTCCGCGTCGGAGAGCTTGCCCGTACCAAAGGTATCTACGTTTACCGAGGTGGGACGGGCCACGCCGATGGCGTAGGACAGCTGTACCTCGCACTTCTCCGCAAGACCGGCTGCCACAATATTCTTTGCCACATACCGGGCCGCATAGGCTGCGGAACGGTCCACCTTGGTGCAGTCCTTTCCGGAGAAGGCTCCGCCGCCGTGACGGGCCATACCGCCGTAGGTGTCCACAATAATCTTCCGTCCCGTCAATCCGCTGTCTCCGTGGGGTCCGCCGATAACAAAGCGTCCCGTGGGATTGATAAAGAACTTGGTGTTCTCATCCACCATTTCCCTGGGAAGTATCTGGTCAAATACATATTTCTTGATATCCTTATGGATCTGCTCCTGGGTGACCTCCTCCCCGTGCTGGGTGGAAAGCACCACTGCGTCCAGACGCAGGGGATGCCCCACCTCGTCGTACTCCACGGTTACCTGGGTCTTTCCGTCGGGACGCAGGTAGGGAAGGGTTCCGTCCTTGCGGATCTTGGTCAGCTGCTGCGCCAGCCTGTGAGCCAGCGAAATGGGATAGGGCATAAGCTCCGGCGTCTCATTGCTGGCATAGCCGAACATCATTCCCTGGTCCCCGGCGCCAATGGCCTCCAGCTCATCCTCTGTCATGGTATTTTCCTTAGCCTCCAGGGCCTTATTTACGCCCATGGCAATATCTGTGGACTGCTCGTCAATAGCTGTGATTACGGCACAGTTATCTGCATCAAAACCGTACTTTCCTCTGTCATAACCGATCTCCCGAATGGTGTCCCGCACCACCTTCTGAATGTCCACATACCCCTGGGTGGTAATTTCCCCCATAACCAGCACCAGTCCTGTGGTGGTGGCCGTCTCACAGGCCACCCGGCTCATGGGATCCTGCTCCAAAAGCGCGTCGAGAACTGCGTCGGAAATCTGATCGCAAATTTTATCCGGATGTCCCTCCGTTACGGATTCTGAGGTGAATAATAGCTTTTCCATGGTTTTCATGTCCCCTTTCTCTTCTTCTGTTTGCTTTCCTTTTTTCATTTCTGCATACAAAAAAGCCCACATAAGTGGACTCGACATGAATACATCAAATCCTCTTATTGTTCGAATTTACTCGCTCAGGTTGGCACCTTCCATCTTTGGGGTTGCCGTGACTTCACAGATCCTTTGTATCTCCATCACTCTGAATAAGAGAAATATGCACGGTATGGACTTTTTCTATAAAATACTCTACTGCGTTTTTGGGGAAATGTCAAGAATTATTTGGTCCCTTAATCCTTTGGGAAACCCATGGCCATTTGCTCTTTTCCCTGCAAGTTGCCATGAGTTTCCATATTTTTACAATTTTTTCTTAGAAAATCCTATTCCCAGGGCCTTAAAATCACCTTGCAGGTATCGCTCTTCATAAATTTCTCAAAGGCCTCCTGGGCTCTGGAAAATCCGTACACATCTGTGATAAGCCTTTCCACCCTTGGATTGTGGCGGAGTATGGCATACATGTCCTCAAAATCCGTGAGATTATAATGCCAGGATCCCATAAGTGTCAGATTTTTCCGGATAAAGTCGTCGCTGGGACAAATCTCAATGGTGTTATGGTTCTCCCCGCAAAAGGCCACCATTCCTCCGGGCTCCATCATATCTATGCAAAGCCGCTCCGCGCTTCCGTTTCCGGAGGCATCCAATGCCTTCAAAAGCGGATCCTTTCCCCTGGCCTTTCGGATCTGCTCTTGGATATCCGTATCCATGGGATTTAAGACCACATCCGCCCCCAGCTCTCTCGCCATATTCTGACGGAATTCCACGCTTTCCACTGCAATCACCCGGGCCCCTAAAAACTTGGCTATGGCCGTAGCCCCCATACCCACAGGGCCAAGTCCTGTGATAAGCACCGTGTCAAAGGCCTTTACGTTCATGCGCTTAAGAGACCGAAAGGCGGGCCCTAAGGCGCAGCAGGCCATAGCTCCCACATCAAAGGAAATATCCTCCGGCAGGGGCGTCAGCAAAAAATCCTGCACCAGAACATATTGGGCAAAATGGGTAAAATACGGGGGTTTGTTGGGGCACAGAATATAATTTCCGCTTCTGCACACCCGGCAGTGGCCGCAGCCGGACAGGGGATTGAGAATCACCCGGTCTCCCTCCCTTACCCGACTGGATCCGGCCGTGGCCGTCACTACGCCCGCCCCCTCATGTCCCGAGGTGCGTATCTTTTCCTCCGATAAAAATGCCTTTTTATCGCTTCCGCAAATGGGAGAGGCCTCAATTTTTACTACCACCCATTCCCCGTGAGGCTTCGGATCTGCCACCTCCTCCACCAATGCCTGTCCGTTTCCCAATGCCAATGCCTTCATCTTTTTTCCTCCTCTCCTTTACTTGGGCCACACCTGATCTATGGAAGCGCTTACAATTTTTACTGCCTCCTCAAAGCTTATTTTTTCCAGGCTTTTCTCAAAGGGCTCTGCTAAAACCGGACCTGTATATCCCAGATCTGTCAAACCCTGGAAAAATTCCCCAATTCGCAGCACCCCCGTGCTCCCAGGCAAGGCCCGCACCCGATCCTCCTGCTCCTCCGGAGGGATTCCTGCCGGCGCATCCATAATATGTGCGGCAACGATTCGTTTCTCATTGCCAAGCTTCCGAAAATCCTCATAGCACTGTCCCGCCAAGTCCCAGTGCCACACATCCATAAGAATTCCCATATTCTTCGTTCCAATGGCCTCACACAGGGTCAGCATGCCGTCCAGATCGTGGATAAATTCATATTTCACATTCCTCCGAAGCTTGGGCGGTCCCAAAAATTCCAGGCCAAACTGCATCCCATAGTGTTCCAGAATCTCAGCGACAGGCCGAAGACTTTTCACGTGAAGGGCAAAGTTTTCCTCAAAGGAAAGACTTTCGCTGAAAGGGATGATCCAGCTGATACATCTGGTGATGCCGCATTCCTTTGCGTATCTTACATAGGCCTCCCAGTCCTCCATCCCTCTCTCGTAGGTTGCTTCATCCTTTCGGTAATCCACCGTGAGCCCAAAGCCCGCGGCCCGCAGCTCATATTCCTTCAAGAGAGCCCTGGTCCTTTCCACAGGCATTTGGGCGTCTCTCTCCAGCTTCAGCCAGATGCCCTCAAACCCATATTTTTTAGCAACAGGCGCGGATGCGTCCAGCGTAACCGGATGCCCGATGCAATCCGGCGCTAAGGTCTTGTACATGGTTTTCTCCTCCTTGTCTCTTTTTTACAGGCTTACCCCTTTACGGCTCCTGCCGTCATTCCCTCTATGATCCGTTTGCTAAAGGAAAAATATAAAATCATCACCGGAAGCATGGTTACCAGAATCCCTGCCATAAGCCTGGGATAATCCACTGTGTAGGCGGCCTTAAACATGGTAAGCCCCACGGGAACTGTCCGCAGCGTATCCTTACTCACCAAAATCAGGGCAAAGGAAAACTCATTCCAGACCGCAAAGAACTGGATAATGGCTACGGTGGCCAGGATGGGGCTGGCCAGGGGCAGAACAATGCAAAACATAGTCTTAAAAAAGCTGCAGCCGTCAATGGCCGCGGCCTCCTCCAGCTCCCGGGGAATGGATTTCACATAGCTTTCCACCAGCATAATGGAGATGGGAAGCCCAAATCCTATATAGGGAAACAGCAGGGTATACCAGTGGTTGGTAAGCCCCATCTGCTTAAACTGAATATACAGAGGCACCAGCAATGCGTGAAGGGGAATCAGCATGCCCATGGTAAAGTAATTATACAGAAGGCCTCTGCCCCGGAATCTGTAGCGGGAAAGCACATAGCCGGCCATAAAGGCCAGGATAAGGATTCCTGTTACAGACAGGATGGTATTTCGAAAGCTGTTGCCCATGGCTGTCAACAGATTGGTCTGGGTAAACACAGAAATATAGTTTGTAAAATCCAATGCCTGTGGCAGGGCTGTGGAGGATTGATTAAACTCTGCCTGGGTTTTAAAGGAAGAGTAAAAAATCCACAGCATGGGAAATATGCAGGAAAAGGAAAACAGGCAGAGGATCAGGTTCCCCAAAAGCCCAAGAACTCCTGTTCGTTTTTTCTTCATACATCCTTCTCCTTTCTCCAGGGCTGGGTAATGCAAACTCTGCTGATAATCACCAGAGACAGGCTCAAAATCAGGATTCCCACAGACATGGCGCTGGCGTATCCGTATTGGCTCTTGATAAAGGTGGTTTTATAAACCTGCAGCGCCATAACCATGGAGCTGGTTCCCGGTCCGCCATTTGTCATTACATAGATGTGATCGAAGATTTTCATATTTCCCGCAATACACAGCATCACCGCCACAGCCAGGGAATTCTTAATCAGGGGAAGGGTAATTCGCAGGGCTTTCTGCAGGCTGGAGGCTCCGTCCAGCTCTGCCATCTCGTAAATGCTGGGATCAATGGAGGTCATGGCAGACATTATGATCACCATGTAATATCCAATATATTGCCATATCAAGGGAATGCTGATAATAAACACAATGGTGGCCGGATTATCCAACCAGGGCTTGGCCCATTTTTCCAGATGAATGGCCCGCAAAAAGGCATTGACCAGGCCAAAGTCGTAGTTAAAGATAAAGGACCAGACAAATCCCACCACCACGGCCGAGATGGTTGCCGGGAAATAGGCCACCACCCGGTGAAAGGCCTTGAACCGGATGACCCTGGAGCTTAACAATGCCGAGAAGAAAAAGGCAATTCCAATCTGACCCAGAATGCAGGTAAGGGCAATCCACACATTATTTTGAAAGGCCTTCCAGAATTCCGTATCCCTGAAGAGCAGCCGGTAGTTTTTCAGGCCGATAAACTTCATGTCCGCGCCCCCGGACCATTGAAACAGGCTGAAACGCATGGCCCCCAGAATGGGAATGATTACCACATAGGTATAAATCAGCAGCACCGGCAAAACGCACAGTAAAATATAAAGCCCCAGCCTGGATTTTCCTTTCTTTTTTCCCACAGTCCTTCCTCCCTGTTCTTTCTTGGGAAAGGGAAGCGCCTAGGGCCTCCCTTTCCCTCGCTTTTCGGGCTACTGCAGCAGCTCCTGCTCCATCTGTATCTCATTGGCCAGCTCCTCCGGCGTCTTTTCCCCGGCCAGAAGGGACTGAAGGCCCACATTTATGGTCTCAATCACAGAGCCGGGCATACAGGCGTCGTAAATGCGCACGGTCTTTGCATTTTTCATAAGCTGGTTATACTCTGTATACAGGGGAGAGACCTTGCTCTCGTCATAGGTGGGATCCGCCCAGGCTGTGAGATTTCCCATGGAGGCTGTAATGTCTGCCTGCTCCTTTCCCGTCAGGGTTTTCACCAGATCCATCACCAGCTCTCTCTTTTCCTCAGGCACAGAGCTTCCCACAGATAAGAACCAGGCCGGTCCTCCGGAAATGGTGTTCTGCTGATCCGTTCCGCCGCTTATGGCCGGCAGCAGAGCCAGCTTGGTGGCATTCTTCACATCCTCCGGCGCCGTGGTCTCTATAATGGGAATAAACCAGGTCCCGGAAACTATGGAGGCTGCTTTAGCGTTAAAGTAAACCGTATCCTCTTCCTTATCATCAATGGAATTGATATCTGCGTTAAATGCGCCCTTGTCATTGAGCTCCTTAAAAAGCGTCAGGGCGTCTATAAATTCCGGATCCGTGAATTTTGCGCCGGATCCCTCCAGAATGGACTGGGTCCAGTCCGCTCCCGTATACCGGTCTCCCAGGGTGCTCATCCAGCAGGATTCTGCAGGCCAGTTTGGCTTATTCCCCAGGACAAAGGTACTGATGCCTGCTGCCTTAAATTTCTCCACGGCCTCCAAAAGCTCCTCCCAGGTCTCGGGAAATGTCTCATAGCCCATATCTGCCCACATTTGGGAATTATAGAAAACCAGGCCGGTTGCCATGCTCTGGGTGGGGATTCCGTAGACCTTCTCATCTCTGGTCACCGCCTCAAAGGCATTCTCGATATACCCGTCTCTCCAGGCCGGATCCGCGTCCAGCCCTCCGCTCAGATCGCTCACCCAGCCGTTATCAATAAAGGTGGTGGCCCAGGAGCCCTTGAGCATAAAGATGTCCGGAATATCCCCGGCCGCGCAGACAGAGTTAATCTTGGTCTGGTAGGAGGTCTGATCCATGTCCTCCAGATTCACCTCCACCTCCGGATGATCGGCGCACCACTGATCCAGCATATTATAAAAGCCTGTGGCAAAGCCTTCCGTTCCCTGTCCGCTCCGGGGCGTCTGGCTCATAAGGTGAATCACAATCTTTTCCCCGGCTTCTCCTGTCTTGCTATCCTCTGTTTTGCTGTCCTCTTTCCCCGCTTCCCCGGCGCTCTCCTGGGCCGGCGGCTCCGGCTCATTCACCGGCTTGTTGGAGCAGCCCCAGAGAGAGCTGGTCACCATAAGGGCCAAGCATGCTGCAAATAATCTTTTTTTCATACAGAAATCCTCCTTTGCCTTTCATATGTATTTAAATGCCAATAACATCCTTTAAGTAGTTCCTGCTGTACTGGGCTGATTCGTAATTGCAAACCCTCTGATAATCCAGCTCTACGCAGACCACACCCTCAAAGGAATGTCTGCGCAATACCTGAAACACTCCCTGAAAGTCCACGCAGCCCTGTCCCAATGCCAGAAAACGTTTCATGGGCCACTCCGGATGGGCCGATTCATCCGGATCCACATCTTTTAGGTGTACATAGGCTGTCCGCTCCATGTAACGCTCCATAGCCTTCACCGCATCTCCTCCCGACAGGGTCACATGTCCCGTATCCAGGCATAAGCTAACAGTTTTTGGGTCTGTCATTTCCAGCAGAAGATCGATCTGTTCCATAGTGAAAACCGGGGTATTGGCATGGGGATGCACACACAGGGTCAGGCCGTATTCCCTGGCCATTTTTCCAAGAATTGTTGCCTTCTCTGCATACACCCGAATGGCCTCTCTGTCCGTGGGTCGGTTGTAGGGCTGATCCTTCCAGGTTTGCATTTGCAAATTCATATATTTTGCACCGGCTTTTTGCGCAAATTTGCAATAGGCCAGCCCCTTTTCCTGATCCTCCTCCCAGTTGGGCGTTAAATAATGGTACAGGTTTACAAATTCCAGCCCATATTTTCCACACAATTCCGCCACCTCCCGGGGGTTATCCATATAATAGTCCGCAAACCAGTTAAAGTTCTCCACTGTCTGGTATCCCAAATGGGAAATCTCCCGCAGGGCCTGCTCAAAGGCTATTTTGGGATTTTGATTTCTCTCCCAGTCATTATGCTCCTGACTCATCCAGGTCCAAACCGTATATCCAAGCTTCATCCAGCATTCCTCCTTCTCTAAAGGCTTTGTGGCCTCTGTGACAAATTCCGTAATATTTTCAAGCTTCTCCTAAGGTCTAATAATGAAGCTTCTCCTAAGGTCTGATAATGACCTTGACAGCCTCTCCCTCTCTTAAAAGCTCCAATCCCTTGTGTATTTCCTCTAAAGAATAGATGCCTGTCACAAGCAGGGAGAGATCGATCTCCCGGTTCTCCAGAACCTGTACTGCCCTGGGAAATGTGGCATTGGCCAGCCAGGTGCCCTTGACCTCGATCTCCTTGGTGGTAATCTCACACTGTGCTATCTCCTTTAGGGCCTTTTTGTTCACTCCAAACAGCACCACCGTTCCGCCCTTTCTGACCAGCTCCACGCTTGTGGCCATCTGAGAGCCTGTGACATCAAAGACAATATCAGCCCCTATCCCTGTGGCTGCCTGTACTGCCTCCAGGGCATTCTCCTTCAAAGGATTCATCACTGTTCCCAGAGAAAGCCGTTTTGCAAATTTTGCCCTTGGCTCTGCTGTCTCCAGAATCAGAAGCTTATGTACTCCCATTCTGTTTAAAAGCATGGCTATCATAAGACCAATAGGCCCGGCCCCTATGACCACCGCGCTGTCCCCCGGCCTAACATGCACCTTTTCCAAGCCGTTGAGCACACAGGAAAGGGGTTCCGCACAGGCGGCCACAGCCGCATCCACATCCTCCCGAATGGGATAAGCCACCTTATCCCTGACCACACAATACTTTGCAAAGGCTCCGTTGTAATCAATGCCCAGGGCTTCCATATGCTCGCACTGATTGGGAAGGTTTTTCCTGCAATAATAACACTTTCCGCAGTAGTTGTTGGGATTAACCACCACCCGATCACCCACCTGAAGCTGATCCACCACTGCTCCCTTTTCCCGTACATAGCCTACAAATTCATGGCCCAAAATGGTATTCGGTGTGGCAGGATAGGCCGGGGGCACTGCCGTGATATGTACTTCCGTGCCGCAAATGCTGCAGGCCTCCACCTCTATGAGAATCTCATCGTCTCTGGTTATGGCAGGCACCGGCATCTCCTTTACCGTGAGCCTCCACTCCCCCTCAAACACTGCCGCTTTCATTGTTTTCATCAGCATTCACCCTGCCTTTCTTCCTGTTCTTTATTAAAAATTAACTCCTGCTACCAAAACAATATTGGCATAGCTGGTACATTCCCCTGTGCGGATCACAAGCTTCGCCTGAGACACCAGCTCCTTAAACCCTTCATGAGGCACCTGTCTGGATGGATAGCCCTCCAAAATCCTTTGGATATTTCCCTCCACCCCCGGATTTGCCTGGGTGCACTCCTCTGCATAGATATAGGATTCTACCACCAGCTCAGAAGCCACAGCCTCAAGCACCTGTGCAAAGGATGGAACTCCTTTTGTCAGAGAAAGATCGATAACCGGAACCCCCTTTGGCACAGGCAGCCCTGCATCCCCCACGGCCAGCATCTGGGTATGCCCCAGAGCCGCAATGGCCCGGATAATTTCCGAATTGAGAAGCTTATCTTTTTTCATGTTCTCCCCCCTTTCATTAGGAAGCCACTTCCTTTTTCATCGTTGTATTTCTTTATCTGGTGGTCTTTCTCACCACCAGCCTGGGCAAAAGGCGAATGTTCTTTTTCTCCGGCACTTTCCCCTCTATGGCATTTAAAAGAAGCTCTGCCGCCCGGCGTCCCATTTCAATGGTGGGCTGCTGTACGGTTGTGAGAGGCGGATCACACATCTGGGAAAAATCAATATTGTCAAATCCGATAACCTCTATCTCCTCCGGGATTCGATAGGAAAGCTCATTTAAAGCCTTTATTGCTCCCAGGGCCATGGTATCGTTAGCCGCCACAATTCCGTCATACTTCCGTCCCTCCCGCTCCAGCTCCATCACCGCCTGATACCCGCTCTCCACCGTATAGGTCCCGTTTTTAATCAGAGCTTTATTAAAAGGAATCCAGTATTTTTCCAGCGCTGCCCGATACCCGTCAATGCGCTCCTTAGCCGTGGATATCTCACTGGGCCCGGACAAAAATACGATTCTCCTGGCTCCATGCTTCAGCATCAGCTCACAGGAATGATAGATGGCTAAGAGGTTATCTGCAAAAACCCCTGCCGTATAATTCATGCCGTACAGCATCCGATCCAGGAGAATACAGGGAACATGGTATTTCTCCATGAGAAAATGATTTTCCATACACTTGTTGGCCGTGGAGGTAAGGATAATGCCGTCTACCTTCTTTGCAATAAAGGTGGCAATATACCGCTCTTCCTTTTCAACAGACGAATTGGTGCTTCCCAGGAATACGGTATAGCCATTCTCACTGGAAAAATTTTCCACTGCCATAGCAAGCTCGGAGAAAAACGGATTGGTAATATCGGGAATAATCAGGCCCAGGGTTCTGCTGTGAGATGGTGTGTAATTAGCATCGTAAGGATTCTTTTGATAGTTCATATTTGCAACAATTTTCAGGACCTTTTTTCTGGTCTCCTCACTGACACCCTTGGGATTGTTGTTGATTACCCTGGAAACAGTTGCCTTTGATACCCCTGCAAGTCTGGCGATATCCTCCACGGTTACACGCAAAAGTATCCCCACCTCCTGTCCGTCCTTATGTTTCAGGCTATACTTTGCAATTCCTCTACATACCTTACCATCCTCTGCTTTTCCTATCTCCCGGACTTGGATTTCATGTTAACAGAGAAACATTGTTTCTTGAAGTTGTTAAAATAACCAAAAATACAAAATACAAGGGGTAATCTCCAAAGCTTTTGAAATCTTTTTCGTAAATCATCAAAGTGTCTGTCTTAATAAGCAAAAAGTCTCTCCCCTTCCTATGGGCATATTGCATATTTTTTCAAGGAAAAATTTTACATTCCTTCCCCCTCCTCTTCATTTACAGCCCTTTCTTTTTTTGATAAAATGATCTTGTAATGCCAGTATCCTAAGATATGAGGCAGCAAGGAACGTGAACGTCATCATTCTTTCCAAATTGGTGACGAAATCAGCATATAACCAGGATGCGCCCGGAAGGATTTTCGGACGTTCGGCGGACGGAAATTCTTCCTAGGCCTGGGGCGCCGGCTGGCTATATGCGGTACTTTAAATCAGCATATAGCTAGACGGCGCCCGGAAGGATTTTTGGACGCTCGGCGGACGGAAATTCTTCCTAGGCCTGGGGCGCCGGCTGGCTATATGCGGTAC
>CANPIM010000081.1 GCA_947574135.1 uncultured Lachnospiraceae bacterium | reverse complement strand
AACGGAAAAGTCGCGAAGGCACACGAGAGGAACTTTTCTGCGATCAGAAGCGCAGGAAAGTTCCTCTCAAAGGTAGTGTGCCGAAGGGACTTTGCCCTTCAGAGCCGTCGCGCAGCGACTACATATAGAAAGGATAAGCTGTGAGTTATATAGATTTTCACTGTGATACATTAAAGAGGGCCTTTGAACAGGGAAAGAGGGATATGGGAAGCTTTCCGGAAGTCAGCGTGGATGTGGAGCGTCTGGCTCTGGGTGGCGTCCGGGCCCAATTTTTTGCGGCATTTGTGCCTCCCAGGGAGAATAATAAGGACTGGTGGCAAAGGTATGGGCAAAAGGACCAGTTCGGGGAGCTTAAGGGCGCATATGAGCCGGAGGATGCCTATATGGGAGAGCTTCGAAAGATTCTGGATCAAACCATAGAGGCCTTTCCGGATAAGCTTAAGCTGGTGTGTACATACAGGGAGCTTCAGGAGGCCTGGAAGAAGGGGCAGACAGCGGCTCTGTTTACCCTGGAGGACGGGCGCAGCGTGGGCGGAAGCCTGGAGAAGCTTAAGAGCTACCGGGATTTGGGAGTGAGTCTTATTACCCTGACCTGGAACTATGCAAACTGCTTTGGAGCTCCCAATTCCAGGGATGCAGAGGTTATGGAGCAGGGGCTTACGGCTTTTGGAAAGGAAGCTGTGGAGTATATGAATGAGCTGGGGATGCTGGTGGATGTATCTCATCTCTCTGACGGGGGCTTCTGGGATGTGGTTCGGGTTTCCCAAAAGCCCTTTGTAGCTTCCCACTCCAACTGCCGGGCCCTGTCGCCCCATCCCCGAAATCTGACGGACGAGATGATCCGTGCCCTCTCCGAGAAGGGCGGCGTGGCGGGCTTAAATTTCTGCTCCGCCTTTTTAGGAATGGATACCATGAGCCGGGACAGCCGGATTGCTGATATGGTGGCCCAGGTCAAACATATGGTACAGGTGGGAGGCCTGGAGTGCGCGGTCATTGGCACGGACTTTGACGGTATTGAGAGCAGGCTGGAGATTGAAGGGCCGGATCAGATGGAGAAGCTATTTCATGCCCTGCAGAAGGCCGGCTTTTCCCAGGATGCAGTGGAGAAAATTGCCTGGGAGAATGGGGAGAGAGTGCTGAGGGAGGTTTTGGTTTAGAACCGAAACACAATCCCCACCACAGCCGCAATCAAAAGCCACATAGCCGGATGCCAGCTCTTAAGCTTCTTTATGTGCATCAGCCCAAACACAATGACACAGAGGATTAAGGGCTTTATGGCCAGGCCGTTTTCTGTCATGAGAGCCACCTTGAAAAGGCCATAGACAGCGGAGGCGATAAGAGCGGTGACAGCCGGCCGGATGCCGAAAAATACAGCCTTGACGGTACGGTTTTCACTGAAGTTTGCCAGAAACTTGGCGATAATAATGATAACAATAATACTGGGCAGCACTAAAGACATGGTGGCCACCACGCCTCCCAGGATTCCCGCCGCGTGGAATCCGGCGTAGGTGGCCATGTTAATGCCCAGAGGACCTGGGGTGCTCTCCGAGACTGCCACCATATTGGTGAGATCGGCCATGGAGTACCAGTCGTATTTCTGGGTGAGATCCATAAGGAAGGGCAGGGTGGCCGGACCGCCGCCTACGGCAAAGAGACCAATCTTGAAAAATTCCCAAAAAAGATACACATATGTCATGAGCGGGTTCCTCCCATCTTATCTAATATAACGCCGAAGATACCGGCCATCACCACAATGGCAATGGTGGGAATGGGCGTAAACAGGGTTAGCAGAAAGGCAGCGGCGCAGATGGCTATGCACACAGGGCTTACCAGGCTCTTTTTGGCCAGGGTGATCACTGTATTCAGCATGAGAGCGCAGACCACGCCCTTGATTCCCATCATGGCATGCTGAAAGTATACGTTGTCCATAATGGACTGAAGGAAGGTAGCTACTATGGTGACGATGAGGAGGGAAGGGGAAACCATCCCAAGAGTGGCGATAATGCCTCCCAGCACCTTTTGCCGCCGGTATCCCACAAAGGTGGCAGTGTTTACGGCGATAATGCCGGGCGTACACTGACCGATGGCATAGCAGTCGATAAGCTCCTCCTCGGTGATCCAGTCCTTCTTATTGACCAGCTCATGCTTTAGCATGGGCAACATGGTCAGACCGCCGCCAAAGGTCAGGCCGCCGATTCGAAAAAAAACAGCATACAGCTGCCACAATTCTTTCCAATTCAATGCAATTCCCCCGTTTCTCTATCTAAATTGGGCCATACAGCCGCCCTCTTATTATACGCATATTTTCAGGCAACTGCAAGGAAAATTATACGGGAAAATAAATGAGAGAGCAGGAAAAGAAAAGGGAAATTTGTAAAATTATGACCTTGCAAAATCCTCCGGCAGGCCTTATGATAGAAGAGGAACCTTTATAAATGCAAGCAATTCGTTGCGTCAGAGCATTTTGCCGGCTTGTGGGGCATCCACGGTTCGGCCGGGTGCTTGGAAGAGGAAATGAACATGCTGTTAATAGAATACCCCAAGTGCAGTACCTGTAAAAAGGCAAAAAAGTGGCTGGAGGATCAGGGATGCACCTTTGAGACCCGCCATATGGTGGAGCAGAATCCCACCAAGGAGGAGCTGCGCGGCTGGGTAGAAAAGAGTGGCTATCCAATCCGGCGTTTTTTTAATACCAGCGGCATCAAATACCGGGAGCTTAAGCTTTCGGAGAAGCTTTCGGATATGAGTGAGGAGGAGCAGCTGGAGCTGCTTTCTTCGGACGGGATGCTGGTGAAGCGCCCTCTGCTGATTACAGAGAAGAAGATCTGTGTGGGCTTTAAGGAAAAGGAATGGGAAGCGATGCTCCATGAATAAATGGCTGCGCAGGGCTCTGCTGGCCGTCTATTTGCCGGCAGTGCAAAATCTGGTGCTGATCTTGCAGCAGATAAAGAGCTGGCTTCTTATAAGGGAGCTTCCCATGGTGGTTGTCTGGCAGTTTCTACTGCTGGCAGCAATACTTCTGTTGCTTCCTGGCATGTATCTTCATCTTGCGCCGGCCAGGGACAAGGTTTTGACGGCTCTCCGCCTTCGGGTAATGCTGGGCGGGCGAAGCTTGATTTACTGCGGACTTTACGGGATGGCAGCACAGGCGGCAGTGTTTTTCGGCCTCTATCCAAGGCTCTGGGCCGGGGAGGGAATGGGCCCTGTCAGTATACCCGGGCTGATCATCAATGGAGTCTGGGCTGTAGCGGCAGTGTTTTTATTTCTGGCTAATGGCGTGGTGAGAATCTTTTGTACCTCCCGGCGTTTGAGCATTGTGCGGCGGTTGGTTATGCTTTTGACCATGTGGATTCCCCTGGTGAATCTGGGGGTGCTGCTCTATGCCTGTCGGCTGGTCTACGAGGAATACGACTTTGAGCGGGACAAGACGCAGCTTCGAGAGCTTCGAAGGGACACAGAGCTTTGTGCCACCCGCTATCCTCTTTTGCTGGTCCATGGCATCGGATTTCGGGATCTGCGTTATTTTAACTACTGGGGCCGGATTCCCCGGGAGCTTAAGCGAAATGGGGCTGTACTCTATTACGGAAATCAGGAGGCCCTGGGAACGGTAGCCTGTAATGGGGAAGATATTCGGCAGCGCATTTTCCAAATCTTGGAAGAAACGGGCAGTGAGAAGGTTAATATCATAGCCCATTCCAAGGGAGGGCTGGATGCCCGCTATGCCATTTCCAAGCTTGAGATGGCTCCCTATGTGGCCTCCCTGACCACCATCAATACACCTCACGGAGGATGTCGTTTTGTGGATGAGGCCTGTAAGCTGCCGGAGGGGCTGTACCGGTTTGTGGCAGCCTGCTTTGACAGGAGCTTTCGGAAGCTGGGGGATAAAAATCCGGATTTTTATACAGCCACCCATCAGTTTTCTACTGGGGAGACGGCCCGCCTGAATGAGGAGATGCCGGATAAGCCGGGAGTGTATTACCAGAGCTATATGTCCAAGATGAAGCATGCCTGGAGTCATTTGCTTCTCAGTATTCCCTACTGTATGATTCGTCATTTGGAGGGAGAGAACGATGGCCTGGTCAGCATTTCCTCTGCCAAATGGGGAGAATTTCAGGGAGTGTTTACCAATTCTCACACCAGAGGGATCTCTCATGGAGATATGATTGATCTCAAGCGGGAGGATTACCGGGGCTTTGACGTGACGGAAACCTATGTGCAGATTGTAAGTGAGCTGAAAAGAAAGGGCTTTTAAAAGGCCTGGGAAAAGGCTCTGATTATAGAAACGGGCTGTGGGGCCGGTATGATAGAAGGCCGGCCTGGCAGAGTGTTCGGGAGATACCAATGGGAACCTACGGGGAAAGGGCGAGAGCCCTGTTTTTAGAGGGATATAATTGCAGTCAATCGGTGCTGGCGGCTTTCTGTGAGGAGACGGGTCTTGACAGAGAGACGGCTCTTTTGCTGTCCTCCTCTCTGGGGGGAGGTATGGGGCGTCTGAGGGAGGTGTGCGGCGCGGTCAGCGGCATGTTTCTTGCTGCCGGTCTTTTGTACGGGTATACAGACCCCAAGGACAGAGAGGCCAAGGCGGCTCACTATGCCCGGATACAGCAGCTGGCAGGAGAATTCTCCAAAAGGAATGGCAGCATTGTCTGTCGGGAGCTCCTGAAGCTTGACACCCACAGTTCGGTTCCGGTGCCGGAGGCCCGGACAACGGAATACTATAAAAAACGTCCCTGCGCAGATCTGGTGGCCTGTGCCGCTGAGATTCTGGGGCAGTATATGGAGGATTACAAGAGGACAGAAGGATAAGGGGATGCCCCGAATAAAAATGGAATGCTTGAGGCTGTAAAGGTTTTGATTACAGCGACATTGACATAAAGAGGATGAAGCCATGGTATTCAGCAGTTTGACGTTTCTCTTTTATTTCTTACCGGCTTTTTTACTGCTTTATTTTCTGATTCCGAAGAGAATGAAAAATGCAGTTATTTTCCTCGGCAGTTTGGTTTTCTATTATTATGGAGTAAAGGAGCAGCCGGCCTATGTGCTGCTGATGCTGTTGTCCGTGGGGGTGAATTATGCAGCGGCCCGGAAAATGGGAGGCCAGACAGAACGAAAGGGCAGAAAAAGATGGCTTTTTGCAGGCCTGACCTATAATTTGGGATGCCTGTTTATATTTAAATATCTGGATTTTATAAGTGAAAATATCAATGCCTTTCTGGGATGGACAGGCGCGGGAGGACGGCTTCCCTATGTGGAGCTGGTTTTGCCCATTGGCATAAGCTTTTATACCTTTCAGATTACGTCTTATCTCATAGATGTATATTGGGAGAGGGTGCCGGAAGAGAAATCCCTTTTAACCTTAGGGACTTATCTGTGTATGTTTCCACAGCTAATTGCAGGGCCCATTGTGACCTACTCTCAGGTGCGGAAGCAGTTAAAAAGCCGGAGCCAGTCTCTTGCCAATCTGGAGGAAGGGCTTCGGGAATTTACCATAGGCCTGGGACTGAAGGTGCTCATTGCCAATCAGGTGGGAAATCTGTGGAATCAGATCCGTTCCATTGGCTTTGAGAGCATTTCCACCCCCTTTGCCTGGCTGGGGCTTTTTGCCTTCAGCTTCCAGATTTACTTTGACTTTTACGGTTATTCCCTGATGGCCAAGGGGCTGGGGATGATGATGGGCTTTCAGTTTCCGGATAATTTCCGAAATCCCTATCTTTCCACCAGCATGACTGACTTTTGGCGGCGCTGGCATATGACCCTGGGCAGCTGGTTTCGGGAGTATGTCTATATTCCCCTGGGGGGAAACCGTAGGCATTTGTTCCGGAACCTTTTGGTGGTATGGATGCTTACCGGCCTCTGGCATGGGGCCAGCTGGAATTATATTCTGTGGGGATTGTTTATCTGTCTTTTGATCTGTCTGGAAAAGCTGGGCTTAAGGCGGGTGCTGGAACGGCTTCCCCTGGTGGGACATATGTATATGCTGTTGGTGATTCCCCTGTCCTGGCTTTTGTTTGCAGTTACGGATCTGGGGCAGCTGGGCGTGTACATAGAGCGACTTTTTCCCTTTTTGGAGGGAGGGGTGAGGACTGTTTTCACGGGAGATTTTTTGAAGTACGGGCGAATGTACCTGTTTTCCCTGGGGGCGGCTCTCGTGTGCTGTACCGGGCTTCCCAGGAAAATTTACGAGAAGAAAAAGGACTCTCTGGTAATGGCGTTGGGATTGGTGATTGTTTTTTGGGCCTGCGTGTACTGTATGTATATAGGGCTTGATGATCCCTTCCTCTATTACCAGTTTTAGCGGAAGAGATTGTGTGAGAGAACCATGAAAAAATATTCCTATACCATTCTGCTGGCAGCAAGCTTTCTGGTGGTGCTGATAGCCTGGAGCTCCGGGGCTCTGGTTTTGGAGAATCACGCCTCCGGAACACCCACAGGGCAGACGGATACGACCTGGGAGGAGCCCACAGCCCTGGCAAGGCTTCCCCTGGACAGACTTTCCCAGGCTGCAAGGCGGGAGCCGGAGCCTGTGACGGAGAAAGAGCCTCCAAAGATGCCCAAGCCGGAGGAGGAAAAGCCCAGGGAGCCGGTGTTTTACAAGGCAGGGGTTTCCTATTTCCAGGATGCCCTGTTTATCGGGGATTCCCGAACCGTAGGCCTTTCCGAGTACGGAGATTTGGGAGAGGCGGAGGTTTTTGCAGATTCAGGTATGAATCTCTATGTGATTTATAAAAAGCAGCTGGCAGTTACCTCCGGAGAAAAGCGGAAGCTTGAGGAGGTGCTGACAGAACGTCAGTTTGGAAAAATCTATCTGATGCTGGGGATCAATGAGCTGGGGTATTCCTATGAAAAGACGGTGGAGCGCTATAAAGAGCTTTTGGAGCGTATGCGGGAGCTGCAGCCGGACGCCATTTTTTTCCTGGAGGCCAACCTGCATATTTCCCAGCGCAAATCGGAGACCTCGGAGGTTTACAATAACGAGAGCATTGACCGGTTTAATCAGGCGGTAAAGCAGATGGCGGACGGAAAGACCAGCTTTTACATTGATGTAAACGAGATTTTTGACGATGAAAACGGAAATCTGGATCAGAAGTACACGGCGGATGACGCCCATGTCCTGGGAAAATATTATGCGGATTGGGTGGAGTGGATTCTGACCAAGGCAGTAAAAACAACTCCTGGGGCCCAGCGCTAAGAAAGCGGGGCTCCAGGAGTTCTTCATTCTTGGGAAAGCTTTTATTTTTGTACCAGATGTACTGCAAAACCGCCAATCTCTTCCTTCATGTAAACGGCGATAAGCTTGTCGTTTTTGTATTTTGCGGTGCTCATATCAAAGGTAAAGCCCTGGGATTCCAGATAATTCAGGGCCCGGTCCGCATAGTTGGTGCCAATGGCAATGTGGCCGTTGGTTCCCAGATAGGGAGTTTTCATGGCCTCAATAGCCGTTCCCGCAAAGACAGAGCTGTTGCCCGCCTTTTTGGCAAAGCCGAATACCTGGTCAAAGCGTCCGGCCACTGCGTCGGCCTCTGCATCATCCTTGCAGTTGATGCCCACATGGCGCAGCTCAAAGCCCAGCATGGTCTCCACGGCCTCCCGGGTCAGATCCCGAATCTTGTCAAAGTCGCCGGCGGCCACCAGATCACCCTTTACCATCCAGCTGCCTCCGATGGCGATAATCTTGGGGAAGTCCAGATAGCTCTTCATATTGGAGGCACTGATGCCTCCGGTGGGCATAAATTTCATGGTGGTGTAGGGGGCTGCCATGGATTTGATCATATTTAGTCCGCCAGCGGCCTCGGCGGGGAAGAATTTTACCACCTCAAGGCCAAGCTCCAAGGCCTGCTCCACGTTGCTGGGGCTGGAGCAGCCGGGAGTGATGGGCACACCCTTGTCAATACAATACTGTACAATCTTGGGATTCAGGCCCGGGCTCACAATAAATTTCGCACCGGCGGCCACAGCCCGATCCACCTGCTCTGTGGTCAACACGGTTCCCGCGCCCACCAGCATGTCCGGATACTGGGAGCTCATAATCCGAATAGACTCCTCCGCCGCATCCGTGCGGAAGGTTACCTCCGCGCAGGGCAGCCCGCCCTCGCAGAGCGCCTTGGCCAGGGGAGCGGCATCCTTGGGATCATTTAACACCACAACAGGTACAATACCGATTTTTTGGATCTTTTCTAAAACCTCATGCATAAGTCCTTCTCCTTTTTCTAAAAGAATTAATAGATAAACCTATTATACTATGGGAAAGGAGGGTTGACAAGCAGACAGAGGAAAATGTTTCACCAATGCCGTGTGATCCCGTATTCTATTCCAAAACAGGGATCTCTATCTGCACAATATAATCTTCGATCCGTTCCACCACCGTCTCATTGATTCCCTTTTCATAGGAATACCCAAAAAGGCGCAGCCCCTGCCTGCGGGCATATTCCAGGATCGCCTCATACCGCAAGGGCAGCCTCTCCCAGCTTCCCTTGTGAAAGGCCCGGAGATACCGCCCCCGGGGCTGGATGTGCAATCCCTTTTTTTGCCGGAGAAAGGGAATCTCTATAAATAATTTGGTGTAATTGTCAAAATTTCCCTCAAGTAGGCTGGTCACCGGGAGCATAGAGCCATAGGAGGCTTCATGGAGCCGGCCCAGCTCATATTTGGCTGTCTCTGCAGTGATAAGCTCCACCTCTTTTTCAAAGGAGGTATCCCTGTCAATGTCCACAGTCACCAGACAGCGCTCCTCCTTTTCCACAAGGCTGATTTGTGACAGGTCCATGGTCAGCAGTGTGACCATATTCTGTTGGTGGTTGCAAAGAGTTTTTCGTACAGCCTCCAGATGGACCATCTGCTGGTCCAAAATTGTGATCTTTTCGTCCAGAAGAGCCTTCAGGCTCTGGGCGCAGCGATTTTTCA
Source organism: uncultured Lachnospiraceae bacterium (assembly GCA_947574135.1). Taxonomy (GTDB): domain Bacteria; phylum Bacillota; class Clostridia; order Lachnospirales; family Lachnospiraceae; genus RGIG4284. Next base: position 3,418 of record CANPIM010000081.1, on the reverse strand, counting down.
GAAATGCCTGTATTTCCTGGACGGACACATCCAGCTCCCGAAGCAGAAGAATGGTTTCCAGAACAGGGCTCTGGTAATAATTGTAGTAGCGATATCCATTGTCCGGGTTTATGGCGGCCGGTTTAAACAGGTCGATCTCGTCATACCACATCAGCGTTTTCTTATTGATGCCATGGAGGGCCGCAAATTGGCCGATGGTGAGTAGCTTCCCTTTTTCTTCCATAATTTAAAAATCCCTCTTGACTGTACAGTTACTGTATGGTTTATCATACACCATACAGGGGACCATTACAAGAGTCCAGCTGAGAAATGTCAAGTGTTTCCTTGAAATATTTTCTGCTGGACGGTAAAGTCACAAAGGCGCACGAGAGGAACTTTCCTTCGTGCATTTTTGAAGGAAAATTCCTCTCATCAAGTGTGGGCCGAAGGGACTTTACCTTTTAGTGCCGTCGCGCAGCGATTAAAAATAGTAGGAGGAAAAACAATGGAAAATCTAAATGTATACGAAAAACCTGTGACACTGCAAAATATTTTAAAATTTGCCGTTCCCACCATTGCCATGACAGTTTTTATGTCCTTTTATACCATGGTGGACGGCCTGTTTGTGTCCAACCTCATTGGCACCGACGCTTTGTCGGCCATTAATCTGACTGCGCCGGTTATCCAGCTTGTCACGGCAATTTCCACCATGCTGGCCACCGGGGGAAGCGCGGTGATTATGAAAAAGATGGGGGAGCAGAAAAGTCGGGAGGCAAAGGAGGATTTTACCTTTCTGATTCTGGTGAATGTGCTGGTGGGGCTTGTGATGTGCGGATTGGGCTATCTGGTAATGGATGGCATTTTTCATGGCATGGACCTTTCCCCGGATGTGGCGGCATACTGTACGGAATATCTAAGCCGTTACCTGCTGTTTACAGTGCCCATTTTATTGATGAATAACTTTACCCTTTATCTGATTGCCAGCGAGAAGGCCACCCTTTCCCTGATCTGCTCTGTGACCGGGGGCGTGTTAAATATGATCCTTGACTATGTGTTCCTTGCAGTCTTTCACATGGGGATCGGCGGTGCTGCCCTGGCCACAGGACTGGGGTATTCTGTGACAGCGGTGGTGGGCCTGTTTGTTTTCAGCCGGAAAAAGAGCCTTCTGCACTTTCAGAAGCCGGTCTTTCGTCTGGGTGTCCTGGGAAACGCAGCTGCTAACGGGTGCTCTGAGATGGCCACTGCTTTGGTTACCGGAATTATTACCATGATGTTTAACTGGACCATGCTCCGCTATGTGGGGGAGGACGGAGTGGCGGCCGTGACCATTATTATGTACGTACTGATGTTCGTCAGCTCTCTCTACACAGGATATTCCTATGGGGTGGCGCCTATGATTAGCTTTTACTATGGAGAGCAGAACCGGGAGAAGCTTAAAAAGCTGGTGGGGATCAGCCAAAAGGTGATTGCCGGTATCTCGCTTTTGACGGTGGTAGCCTCCCTGCTTCTGACAAAGCCTCTGGTATCCGTGTTTGCCCGGCCGGAGAATCCGGTATATGATTTAGCGGTAATCGGCAATCGCATCTGTACCATGGCCCTGCTTTTTATTGGCTTTAATATTTTTGCCAGCGGCATGTTTACTGCTTTATCCAACGGGGTGGTCTCGGCGGTTCTTGCGTTTTCCCGATCCTTTGTGTTTATGCTGATCACCATGCTTGTGTTGCCGGAGCTTCTGGGAGTAAACGGTATCTGGCTGGCCACTCCGGCAGCGGAACTTATGGCTTTGGTTCTGTCTGGCTATCTGTTTGGAAAGTACAGAAAAAGATACGGGTACTAGACAAGGAGAGCTTATAGGAATAATGCACAAAAACAGTTCTTTCATTTTGTTGAAAGAGCTGTTTTTGTGTGAAAAAGGGAAAAAATCAGGAAAAAAGATTGATTTCGTGACAAAGAACGATTATAGTAAAGTTGTAGTACAACCTTACAAAATAAAAGGGATAAAAATAGAAGTCAGGAAGAAGGAGAGGAGGCTTTTCACATGAAAGCATTGCGTTATTTGGGACCGGAGAAGCTGGAGGTACAGGAGGTGCCTATGCCGGAGCCGGGAAAGGGAGAGGTACTGATAAAGGTAAAGGGCTGCGGCATTTGCGGCAGCGATGTGCACGGATACTATGGACTGACAGGCCGGCGGATTCCCCCTATGACCATGGGGCATGAGTTTTCCGGGGAGATTGCCGGACTTGGGGAGGGCGTGGAAAAATATAAGGTGGGAGATCGGGTGATTGTACAGCCCATTCATTTCTGCGGCTCCTGCGAGAATTGTGAGAAGGGTATGACGATGCTGTGCCTGAACAAGAAATTTTTCGGTGTGCTTACCACAGACGGAGCCATGGCCGAATATGTGGCTGTGCCGGAGAAGCTTCTGTATCCGGTGCCGGAAAACAGTAATTGCTACATAGGAGCCCTGGCAGAGCCCTACGCGGTGGCCTACGGCGCCGTGGAAAAGGCCGGGGATTTGGAAGGAAAAAATGTGCTCATCATCGGCGCAGGCATGATTGGCGCCTGTGTGCTGCAGCTGGCCAAGCTTAAGAATCCGGCCAAGCTTATTGTATCGGACTTAAGCGACGCCCGTCTGAAAACGGCTCTGGAGCTGGGAGCGGACGCGGTGATCAACCCCAAAAATGAGGATTATATGGAGGCATTATCCCGGCTTACGGACGGCGCCATGATAGACACCTCCATCGAGTGCGTAGGCGTACAGGCCTCGGCCAACCAGGCCATCAAGTGCCTGAAGGTGGCGGGCACAGCCGTGTGGGTGGGCATGTCCCAGAAGGAGATGACCATCAACATGCAGGATGTGGTCTGCTCCGCCAGGAGAGTCCTGGGCAGTTTTAACTATACCCACGAGGAATTCGGTCAGGTGGCCCAGATCGTCACCTCCGGCCGGCTGGCCACAGATAAGCTTATCACCAAGGTGGTTTCCCTGGAGGAGGCCGTGGAGGTATTTCCGGACATCCACAACCGGCCCGACGATTACCTAAAGGTAATCATTGATCCCACCCTGTAAAACAAAAAACAGCGGAGCCCTGTCCAGTGCCCGGAAGAATTTGCAGGCGTGAAAGGGCTGCAAATGCTTCCAGACGCAGGGGCAGTGGAAAGGGCGAAGCGGTACTAAAAAAACAGCGGAGCCCTGTCCAATGCCCGGAAGGAATTGCAGACACGAAAGGGTCTGCAAATGCTTCCAGACGCGGGGGCAGTGGGAAGGGCGGAGCGGTACTCAAAAACAGCGGAGCCCTGGACAATGCCCGGAAGGAATTGCAGACGCGAAAGGGTCTGCAAATGCTTCCAGACGCGGGGGGCAATGGGAAGGGCGAAGCGGTACTTAAAAAACAGCGGAGCCCTGTCCAGTGCCCGGAAGAATTTGCAGGCGTGAAAGGGC
>CANPIM010000080.1 GCA_947574135.1 uncultured Lachnospiraceae bacterium | reverse complement strand
CGGGGGTCCTTACGGAATGGGGCCTCTCCTGGAGCAGGGGGGTGCAGAACATGTGTTCCTGGGATCTTCCATGTTTCGCCAGGGATTGGATATCCATGTGTTGGAGGAGGAGCTGGGGAGTTCGGTGTATCTTTTGTCCTATAATGGGAATCAGCCCGCTCTGATGGCCATGGAGCTTTCCTATCTCCTGGAGCAGGGGGTGGAGATCTCCCATCTCTATGTGGACCTCTACGGCTATACCGGGGCGGCAGCTCCCTGGATCAGTGATACGAAAATCCTGCTGGACACGGATCTCTCCTTTAAATGGCAGACCTGGAAGCTTATGTGCGCCTGGAATGACACAGGGATTCTGGATTTTTACGAGCTCTTTGTCACGGCCAACAATGAGCAGCTTCTCACCTGGCCCATACACACCCGGCTTTTAAGTGCCCAGTTTTATAAGGGGGGAACCCTTCTGGATTCTCCGGGAACCACCCAAGAGGCACTTCAATACTCCTTAGGAACCCGGGAGGGGCTCCATCCGGCCCAGGTGGAGGGGTATAAAGAGCTTATAAGCCTGTGCAGGGAGGAAGGGATTGCTCTCACCTTTTTGGAGACGCCTAAGTATGAGGCCCTGTATGAGGATGAGACCTACAGGATGCTTTTGGAGCAGTGTCAGGAGGCGGTGAGCCCCTGTCCGGTGATCCTGTCCGGAGAGCTGGAGTTTGACAATGGGGATCCGGAGCAGTTTCAGGATTTGATTCACCTGTCCGGGCAGGGCCGGAGGGAGTATACCCAAAAGCTTTGTCAGGCGCTGGGGGAAGATTAAGTGATGCCTGGAGGCTGTGCCAGAGGCGGGGCGAATAGGGACTTGTACCTGTGGAAGAATTGGAACCTGTCCGGAGAAAACTGGGAGACAGAGAGGAAAAAGGCATGAAGAAATTGCGCTACATTGACGGCTTGCGGGGAATCGGGGCAGGGATGGTCTATCTCTGCCATTTTGTCTTTGCCTTTTATTACGGGGCTTACAGTCTTATGCCGGAGCATACCCATACGGATTCCCAGCTGGAGATTACCCTGGGAAAAACCCCCCTCAATCTATTCTATAACGGAAATTTTGCGGTGGAGCTGTTTTTGGTGATCAGTGGCTTTGTGCTCTGTCTGGGGTATTTTCGAACTAGAGATAAGACTAGGCTTAAGGATGGGGCCAGGCGGCGGTATTTTCGGTTAGTGGTGCCTATCCTGGCTGTGAATGTGCTGGTGTATGTCCTGATGGCTGCTGGAGCCTACCACAACAGTGAGGCGGCGGCCCTTACCCGATCTATGGACTGGTTTTACGGGTTTAATCATTTTGAGCCTGATTTTCTGGAAATGCTTGTGGAGAGCCTGGCGGGGTGCTTCCTCTGGGGGAGCAATGCCTACAACGGGGTTTTGTGGACCATGCCCTACCTGTTTCTGGGTGCCCTCCTGGTTTATCTGGCGGCGGCTCTGGTGGGAGAGCATCCCCTGCGCTATGGGATTTATGGGGGCATGATTCTGGCGGCTCTGGTGCTCCGGATCTATTTTGCCGGCCTGTTTTTTGGATTTCTTGTGTGTGATGTGGTGTGCACCCGGGAGAAGCTTATGGACTGGTACCAAAAAAGGCCTTGGCTTTCCTGGCTTTTACTTCTGGCCGGCCTGTATCTGGCCTCCTATCCTTCCATAGGAAGAGATATGGAGGGAACCATCTATGGGATTTTGGGAGTGCCCCGGGTGGTGCCCTACCATCTGGCCGGGGCCGGTTTGATCCTTGTGGGAACCGTGGGAAACCGGGTGTGGCAGAGGATTTTTGGAAGCGCTCCCCTGGTGTTTCTGGGGAAAATTTCCTATTCCCTGTATTTGCTCCATTTTCCGGTGATTGCCACCTTCTCCAGCTGGTTTTTCCTAAGGCTTGTGGGCCGACTGGGATATCATGGGACTGTGGCGCTGGACTTTGTTCTGACCACCCTGCTGGTCTTTCTCTTGTCCACCCTTAGCCAGTGGTATCTGGAGCCTTTGGGGACTTTACCCTTTCGTGCCATTGCGCAGCAATTTTTTACTAGAAGGAAAGGAGGATAAGCCCATGGAAAAGAAACGGATTGCCTGGATGGACATGGCCAAGGGTCTGGGAATTTTGCTGGTGCTGGTGAATCACGGGGAGCTGAGCCTGGGACCGGTGACCTGGCTGGGCGGCATGTTTTATATGCCGATCTTTTTTGTACTGGCAGGAATGACCTTTTCCGTTCGGGAGGAGGAGAGCTTCGGGGCCTTTGTGAGGCGGAAGGCGAGGCGGCTTCTGGTTCCCTATGCACTTTACAACCTGTTTTTCTTTCTCCTTTTCTTTTGCAGGGATCTCCTTTTAGCCGGAGGCATAAGCCGGAGGAGCTTTTTGCCTCTGGTGGGAATTCTGTATTCCCGCAACTGCCTGTTTCCTCCGGGAGTGGGGACCAATGTAAACTTTATGACTGTTTTGAATGCGCCCACCTGGTTTTTGCCCTGTCTTTTTTTGAGCCTTCTCTTTTATGGCGGGCTTTGGAAAATGGGAAAAAAGAAGCCCAGGGCCGCCCAGGGCTTGGGACTATTCTGTGTGCTTCTGAGCACGTTTCTTCATTATATAAGTCCCATTCTGCCTCCCTGGAGTCTGGAGTGTGCCCTGTATGCCGTGGGCTTTCTGGAGCTGGGGCACCAAATGCGAAAGCACAGGCTGGTGGAGCGGATTTTTGAACAGAAATGGATGCTGGCGCTGCTGGCTCTGGCCTTTGTGATACTGGCCCGGATCAACGGCTCGGTAAATATGTCTGTGGGAAATTATGGGGCCTCCATGCTTTTGTATCTGGTGGTGGGAGGTCTGGGCTCCCTGCTGGCGATGGAGCTGTGCTACTGGCTGGAGCGGAGAGGGAAGCCGGCCTTTTTAATACAGGGAGGAGCCCGGGTGGGACAGTATACCCTCCGGATTCTCTGCCTCCATCTCCTGGTCTTTTCCCTGGTAAGCGCTGCAGCTTCCCTTGTGCCCTATGTGGGGGGGAAGGGGCCGCTGTTGTCTATTTGGATGGCGGCCATAAGCCTTTTGCTGCTGGTTCCTGGAGAACGAAAGAAAAAGGGAACATGCGTTCTATGGCTGCTGCTCTTTACCTGGTTTTTGCCAACTCTGCAGCGAGGCATTGATGTGCAGGACACCTGCTTTTATCTCACCAATTACCGGTATGTGTTTACCCCGGCAGTACAGGTAAATGAGCTGTACTATCTTTTTGGGGAGGTGCTGGGAGGCCTGGTGTACCACCTGGCCCCGGGATGGGAGCTTTTGGCTCTGAATGTGGCCTGCGGAGCGGTTTATACAGGGGTGGCTCTGCTAATTTACGGAAAGCTTCGGGATAAAATGCCCCGGATCCCTCTGCTGCTCTGCGTGCTGGCGGGCAGCCTCTTTGCCATTACCTGGGTGCACTGTGTCAACTGGAATGCCTGGTCCGCCCTGTTTGTCACCCTGGGGGCCTGGCTTTTGCTGTACAGCCTGGAAAGGGGAAGCAAAGGGCTCCTTTTGGGGGCAGGCTTTGTGCTGGGGCTCAATGCCTTTGTGCGCATGCCCAACATCTTATTTTTGTCCCTGGTGGCTGTGGTGTTCTGGCATGCCTGGATGCAGGGGGAGGAAAAAGGGGAAAAGCGTGTTCTTCAAAGCCTGAAGGCCTGCCTTCCCATGGTGCTGGGGGGCGCTTTGGCCGGCCTTGCAGGCATTGGCATCTCTCTGGGGCTTTTGGGACCGGAAAAGTTTGGGGAGGATATGCGGATCTTAACCTCCCTGAGCCAGGAGGGGGATCTGCACAGCGTCACCACTGGGATCTACCAGTTTTTGATGGGACTTTTGGACGGCCTGGGAATGTGGGTGCGGTACGGCGGGATTCTGCTGGCCGCCGGCCTGGTTTTGGGAGTGGTTCGGCGTCGCAGACTTCCGGGCTTTTGTGAGGAGCAGCAGGAGCGCTGTGTGCTCATAAGTGCCCTTCTGACGGCCGGCGCCTTTGGCTGGATTCGGGGCTGGGGAGAGGATATTTTGCATATTCAGGTGTTCGTGGCCCTGGGGGGGATTGTGCTGCCGGGACTGGCGGCCTGGAAGGAGCGGAGGCGGGATCTGGCCTTTAGCTGCCTCTGCCTTACGGCCATGATAATAGAAGGCTTTCTCACCATTGGAACGGATACGGCCACGATCTATTACCGGATTTACATGGGCCTTCCCCTGGCCATGACCGTGTGCATTCTGGTCCGGTGGCTTGGAAGGCGGGTGGAATGGATGGTAGTTCCTGCCTTTGCCATTGCCTTTGTGCTGTCCGGGGGCGTTCACTATGCGGACACCTATATTTATCACGACGGCCCCAAGGAGGAGCTTACGGAAACCGTGGATCATCCTCTCTTTACCGGAGTTTACACCACCGCGGAGCGGGCAGAGTGTCTGAACCGCCTGAAGGAGCAGCTTGCCCCCTATGAAGCCTGTGAGCTTATCACCATAGGGAATTTTACGGCGGCCCAGGCCATGACAGACATGCAGCCCTTTTTCAGAAGCTCCTGGCCGGATTTGGATTATCTGGTAGACAGCCTCTTTGTGGAAACCCTGGAGGAAAAGCTGGCCCGGGGGATTTATCCGGTGGTGATCATTGCCACGGAGGAGGTAAATGGGCCCTACTGGATGCCGGAAAAGGTGGAGATCTTAGAGGAATTGGTGGCAAGGGAGCCCTATGTAAAGCTGTATGAGGACCATCTGTACAGCCTGTATGTGCCAGAAAATGGATCCGGCGGCGCTTGGGATAGAACATCCGTAAAAAGGGAGGTGAAAGAAGGGCTGAGGGAACCGGGGGAATCGCAAGGTTGACGCCGCCTGGCATTTATATTATAGTATACATGCAGTTGTTTTTTAGATACATTTCTTTCTCTGCAGGAGCCGGGGCTTTTGCTTGGAGAAGGACAGAGATGGACGGAGGCTTTTCATGTATCAACTGGCAGGAGAGGAGCAGGTGCCGGCTCTGCTGGCATATTTTGAACAGGATCTGAAAAATTGCCTGTACAGCTATATTGACTTAAAAAAGTATGGCCTTCACAATCCCCATCTGCGGATTTTTGTGAGTGTCCGCCAGGGACGGATTGTGGCAGCGGCTACGGAATATTATAAAGGCATCCAGCTGGTTTCCCATGGGGAGGATCTGGATGTGGGGGAAACCCTGGAGCTTATTAAAAGGCTGGACACGCCTATGATCAACGGAAGGCGTGAGCTCATAGAGCTTTTGGAGCCCCATTTACAGGGAGCCTTTGACAAGGAGATGGGGTTCGTGGCCTGGATGAGGGCTCTGAAGCCGGGGGCGGACCTTTCCGGGGTCACAAGGGCCGGGGAGGCCGATTGCCCGGAGATTGCCCGGCTTATCTGTACGGATGAGGGACTGGGAGGACATTATGTGCCTGAGGAATTCAGCCGTCAGCTGGTGGACCGGCAGCGGGAGAGCTTTGGGCGAAATTATGTGATTCGCAGGGAGGGGCGCATTGTGTGCCATGCAGCCACCTATGCGGAGCTTGACAATCTGGCCATTGTCAGCGGTGTCATTGCGGATGCCGCCTGCCGGGGGCAGGGACTGGCCTACCGCACAGTGTCCAGGCTTTGCAAGGACCTGCTCTTGGAGGGAAAACGGCCCTGTATCTTTTATTTTAAGAAGGAGGCCGCCGGGCTTTATGAGAAGGTGGGCTTTGAGGAGGGCACCGGCTGGGGGAAGCTTTCCAGGCGGACAGAGGAGAGATAGGAGGGAAGGCTGTTTCCCCGGGGAAAGAGGAGGAGAGAATAATGTATTATGTAAACCCATATATCCGGGACTGCGTCCGGGTCTTTCCGGAGCAGGGACGGTATGGCTGTAAACGGTACGATATGAATGAGAATCCGGAAGGGCTTCCCAAAGAGTTTGTGGATCGGGTGCTGGGGGAGATTACCCCGGAGTTTCTGGCCACCTACCCGGAGCCGGATCCCTTTTTGGAAAAATATGCCGCCCATATTGGCATGAAAAAGGAAAACCTGTGCGCCACCAACGGCTCGGACATGGCCCTTCGCTTTATCCTGGAGGTGTTTGCCCGGGAGGGCGGGGATGTGGTGACAGTGGCTCCCTCCTTTGAGATGTACTGGGTAAATTGCAGCATGCTGGGCCTTTGCCATGTGCCGGTGGACCTGGAGCCGGATTTTACCGTGCCGGTGGAGAAGCTTTTGGCGGCTGTTACCGAGAAGGCGGACGTGGTGGCCATTTTAAATCCCAACAATCCTGTGGGAAGAGGGTATTCCCTGGAGGAGGGACGACGTCTGGCTAGGAAGGCCCGGGAGTGTGGCGCCATTCTTCTGGTGGACGAGGCCTACCATTATTTTCAGAGGGAGACCCTGCTGCCCCTGGTGGAGGAGTTTGACAATGTGGTGGTTATGCGGACCTTTTCCAAGGTGTTTTCCCTGGCCTCTCTGCGTCTGGGAGTGGCTATCTCCAATCCCACGCTCATTTCCTATCTGAAGAAGGCAACGCCCTCCTTTGAGGTGAATGCGGTGGCGCTGCTGTTTGGAGAACGGATTCTGGAGGAGCCGGAAATGCTTGAGGAGCTGATCCAAAAGGAGGCGGAAGGGAAGGCTTATGCGGTGGAGACCTTGCGGGAAAAGGGCTATGAGGCCTTTGCGGAGGCAGGGAATTTTATTTTTGTAAGGCCAAAGGGGAGCATCCCGGAGCTTAAGGAAAGACTTAACCGGCGGGGTGTGCTGGTGAAATCCTATGGAAACAGGCTTTTGAAAGATTATCTGCGGATTTCCACAGGATCCCGGGAGGCTATGGAGCGATATATCAAGGAATTTCTGGAGGCAGAGGAGGAATAAGATGAGGGCAATATTGCTGGCTGCTGGTGTGGGAAGCCGCATCAGCCGGGAGGTGGACAAGCCAAAGAGCCTGTTGGATATCGGCACCGGGGAGGCGCTGATTCATTATACGGTGCGGATGCTTTTGCGCCACAGGATTCCGGTTTCCATTGTGGTGGGATACAATAAGCAGCTTTTTTTTGAGGCCCTGAAGGACTTGGAGGTTACCTTTTACGAGAATCCCTTCTACCGGGTTTCCAACAGCATTGCATCTCTGTGGTTTGCCCGGGAGGCCATTGTGCCCGGGGAGGACTATCTGTTTGCCAATGCAGATGTGTATCTGGAGGAGGAAATTCTGGAAAAATTATTGTCTGCCCGGGATTCCGTGTCCATGCTGGCGGATTATCGCCGGGTGCTGGAGGGGGATTATTTCTTTCACTGTGAGAACGGCCTGGTAAAGGGCTATGGCAAGGACATGCCGGTAGAGCTTCGGACCTGTGAGTATGTGGGAGCGGCCCGGGTGAGCCGGGATTATATAGAGACCTTTAAGAGGGACATGGAGGCCATGGTGGACGCAGAGGAGTATAATACCTGGTGGGAGACCGTGCTGTACGGACACTGTGATCAGGTGGACATTCACACCCTGGATGCTGCCCCCTATTTTTGGTCGGAAATCGACTACATTGAGGATTACGAGCGGATTGTGGAGTTTGTTAAGGGCAAGGCCTGTGAAAAAATTTAAAAAATAGTATAATTCCCATCATCTTTGCCATACTAGGAGTGTAACAAACATTTCAGGAGGTAAATGATTATGGCAAACAATGCGAACAACGCAAACAATGCAAACAATTCCTACAATGCAAACAACAGCAGCTCTCAGAACAGCAGCTCCCAGAACAGCAATTCTCAGAACAGCAGCTCTTCCAATTCTAAGAATTCCTCTGGCAGCAACTCCAGAAACAGTTCCAAGAACACCAGTTCTAAGAGCAGCTCCGGCAGCAACTGCAATTACTAAGATCTGAAAAGATAAGAATTTTTATTGACAGAGCAAGGCTGTTTCGGGATTTGATTCCCGAAGCGGCCTTGCTTTTTTAGGAGCTAAATGTTCAGACAGCCTTGTTTACCGGGAAGTACAGGCCTTCCTCTGCACGGACCCTTGGGTTTTTGCATAGGATAGAGTATCTGATAATAGAATAGAGGGTGAGGGTATGGAATTTGAGACGATTTCTCCAAGAGAAGTGGATGCCTATCTGTTTCGAAAGGATTACGTAGTCATTGACATCAGAGAACCCCGCGATTATCGGAAACGGCATTTAAAGGGTGCCATCTGTATCCCTTATGAGCGGCTGGAGGAGGGGCTTACGTTTTTAAAGCGGCAGGAGCTGATTCTGTACTGTGAACGGGGCGCCACCAGTATGATGGCTGCCAGAGATTTGAGCAAAAAGGGATACCATGTGAAATCTGTGGTAGGAGGCATACAGGCTTATTCCGGTAAAAATGTGGAGAGCTATCGTACATCCGGACAAAGAGAACGGCCTGGTTCCTGGTAGGACCGGCAAGGAAAGAAAATCCCGGGGATGATTCCGGGAGGGGACTTATGAAACGGGGTATTGACAGCTATGTGCAGGAAAAGGTATACTTTTTGGGTAACCCCGTGATCAAATACCCACAATACAGAGGGAAAAATGGGAGATGCCATGGAGACATTTGAACTGATTGCACCTTGTCATTTCGGCCTGGAGGCAGTGCTGAAGCGGGAGGTACAGGATTTAGGCTACGAGATTACCCAGGTGGAGGACGGAAAGGTGACCTTTCTGACTGACACGGCGGGAATCTGCCGGGCAAATATGTTCCTGCGAACTGCGGAACGGGTACTGCTGAAGGTGGGAAAATTCCGGGCGGTTACCTTTGACGAATTATTTCAACAGACAAAGGCCATTCCCTGGGAGCGGTTTCTGCCCCCGGACGGACGGTTTTGGGTAACAAAAGCATCCTCCATTAAGAGCCAGCTATTCAGTCCCTCCGACATACAATCCATTGTGAAGAAAGCCATGGTGGAGCGCATGAAGGAGCATTATCACATAAGCTGGTTTGCGGAAAACGGCGAGGAATATCCTGTGCGTGTGACATTTCTAAAGGATGAGGCAACCTTGGGAATCGATACCTCAGGAATCTCGCTACATAAACGGGGCTATCGTCAGCGGACCAGCAAGGCTCCCATTACGGAGACCCTGGCTGCGGCGCTGCTTATGCTCACCCCCTGGAAGCAGGATCGGATCCTGGTGGATCCCTTTTGCGGCAGCGGAACCTTTCCCATTGAGGCGGCTATGATAGCAGCCCATATAGCGCCGGGAATGAACCGCAGCTTTACGGCGGAGGGGTGGACAAACCTGATACCCAAAAGCGCCTGGTATCAGGCGGGAGACGAGGCCAATGATCTCCTGGATGACGGGATTTCCGTGGACATCCAGGGCTATGATATAGACGGAGAGGTGGTGAAGGCGGCCCGGGAAAATGCCAGGCAGGCGGGCGTGGACCATCTCATTCATTTTCAGCAGCGTGCCGTAAAGGATTTAAGCCATCCCAAAAAATATGGGTTTGTCATTACCAATCCTCCCTATGGGGAGCGGCTGGAGGAGAAAAAGGATCTCCCTGGCCTGTACCGGGATTTTGGGGAGGCCTTGAGAAGGCTGGATACCTGGTCAGCCTATGTGATTACCAGCTATGAGGAGGCCCAGCGGGATATGGGGCGAAGGGCGGACCGGAACCGCAAGATCTATAATGGGATGCTGAAAACGTATTTTTATCAATTTCTTGGGCCCAAGCCGCCCAAAGCCAATGTTTAGGAGTGGGTAGGGGTGCGAATCATCAGAAAAATCATGGGAGGCCTGCTTCTTTTACTCCTGCTTTTGGTGGGGGAGGTATGGCTGGAAAATTACCAGAGGGAGCCAAAGGCGGAGCTTGCAGTGTCCATTCCAAAGACCAGAGAGGAGTTTTTTTTCAGCATTCGTCCCATTCCGGAGATTATCCCGGTGCGGGAGACAGCCGATCTGCCAGGGGCCTATGATTACCGGAAGGAGGGACGGGCGCCTGTGGTAAAAAATCAGCAGGCGATGAATAACTGTTGGGCTTTTGCTGGGACCAGCGCCATGGAGTCCACCCTGTTGCCCCAGGAGAATGTACAGTTTTCCACGGATCACATGACCAACTGCAACAGCTTTGCCCTGGAGCCGGAGGAAGGGGGCGCCTATGTTATGGCAGTGGCCTATCTGGCGGCCTGGCAGGGACCGGTGCTGGAGGATCAGGATCCCTCGGGAGACGGCCAGTCCCCGGAAGGCCTTGAGGAGGCCAGGCAGGTGTTGGAGGTGCGGTTTCTGGATTATAAGGATTACGAGGCCATTAAGCGGACCGTTTTCCTGTATGGGGGCGTGGAGAGCACCATCTATATGGATTTTACCCAGGAGGGAGGAAGCTCGGTTTCCTATGCGCCTGCTACCTATAGCTATTGCTATACCGGGGAAACGGAGCCCAACCACGATGTGCTGATTATCGGCTGGGATGACGCCTATCCTGCGGACCGGTTTCGGAATCCTCCGGAAGGGGACGGGGCCTTTATCTGTCAGAACAGCTGGGGAGAGGGGTTTGGGGAGCAGGGGATTTTTTATGTGTCCTACTATGACACCAATATTGGAAGCAGCACCACGGCCTATATCCGGGTGGAGGACGCAGGGTATTTTGACGGACTTTACCAGAGCGATCTGTGCGGCTGGACCGGGCAGGTGGGCTATAACGAGGAGGAGGCCTGGTTTGCCAATGTATATACGGCCCAGGAGGCGGAGGAGCTTTGTGCGGCTGGATTTTATACCACTGGCCCGGAAAGCACCTACGAGCTCTATGTGGTGCCGGAGTTTTCCGATGAGGAATCATTAAACGAACGCATGTTTGCGATAAACGGATATCTCCAGTATGGGGGGTATCACACGGTGGAGCTGCCGGAGGATGTGCGCGCCCGGCTTCAGCCGGGGCAGCGCTTTGCCCTGGTGATACGTATCAAGACCCAGGGAGCTATTTATCCCATTGCAGTGGAGTATGCCCAGGAGGAGGGGACCAAGGGCAATGTGACCCTGGAGGACGGGGAAAGCTATATCAGCGATAAGGGAAAGCTTTGGTCCCGAACAGAAGAGGAATGTGAGAGCAATGTGTGCCTGAAGGCCTATGTAAAGCGCTGAGGCGGGGAGGAACCAATGAGACAGAAAATTGTGTTTGCCACGGAAAATGAAGGAAAGATGCGGGAGATCCGGCTGATTTTAAAGGATCTGGATGTGGAGCTTTTGTCCCTTAGGGAGGCGGGGATACAGGCAGATATTGTGGAGGATGGGAAAACCTTTGAGGAAAATGCGGCCATCAAGGCCCGGGAGATTGCCCGGCTTACGGATGCCATTGTGCTGGCAGACGATTCCGGCCTGGAGGTGGATTTTCTTGGGGGGGAACCGGGGGTTCATTCTGCCCGCTATATGGGCTATGATACCTCCTACTGCATAAAAAATCAGCATATCCTGGACCTTTTAAAGGATGTTCCAAAGAAGCAGCGCACGGCCCGGTTTGTCTGCGCCATTGCAGCGGCTCTGCCGGACAAGACCCTGCTTACCAGCCGGGGGACCATTGAGGGAATCATCGGCTATGAGGAGCGGGGAGAGGGAGGCTTTGGCTATGATCCCATCTTTTTCCTGCCGGAATACGGCTGCTCTACGGCCGAGCTTTCCATGGAGAAAAAGAATGAGCTGAGCCATCGGGGAAAGGCCTTACGCTCTATGAAGGAAAAGCTGGAGGAGTATATAGGATGAAAATTTTGGTTGTCAGCGATACCCATGGAAGAGACCGGATTCTGGAGGAGATTCTTGAGAAGGTCCGTCCTGTTGACATGCTGGTGCACTGCGGAGATCTGGAGGGCAGCGAGGACTATATCCGGGCTCTGGCGGAGGCGCCGGTGCATTTGGTGGCGGGAAATAATGACTTTTTCTCGGATCTGGAGCGGGAGGAGGAATTTTTTATCGGCACACACAAGGTGTTTCTCACCCACGGACATTACTATAATGTGTCCATGGGCACGGAGAATATCCGCCGGGAGGGCCGGGACCGGGGGTGCGATCTGGTGCTTTTTGGACATACCCACCGGCCGGTGGTGGACATCCAGAAAGGAGTGGCTGTGTGCAATCCCGGCAGCCTGTCCTATCCCCGCCAGGAGGGCCGCCGGCCCAGCTATTTAATCATTGAGCTGGACAAGGAGGGGCTCTTACACTACACCATCAATTACTACTGAAGGGAAGCGGAGGAGCTGTCTCTGGGCGGGCTGTTCCGGTATCTTGGGAGGGAAATGAAGAAATGTTTCAAAAAGCGTTGACATTTGAGAGCCGGTATAGTAAAATGTAACTTGCGTCACGGTAGAAAACTGCGATACGGGGTGTGGCTCAGCTTGGCTAGAGCGCCTGGTTTGGGACCAGGA
>CANPIM010000079.1 GCA_947574135.1 uncultured Lachnospiraceae bacterium | reverse complement strand
CGGACATGGAGCCGTCAGTCATGCAGTCCACATCCTTGGCCGGATCCAGGGCATTCTCAATTTCTGTCTGGTTCAGATGCTTGGGCAGAGGACGGAATAAAAGCACGCCGTGAATCTTATCATCCTTATTTACCTGCTCCACTGCCGCCAGTACCTGCTCCTGGGTGGCATCCACGGGAAGGAGAATCTTGGTGCAGGCCACACCCAGGGTCTCACAGCGCTTGGTGGCGCCTCTCTCATAGGAAATATCGCTCTCGTTCTCTCCCACACGAATAATGGCCAGGGTGGGATCCACTCCCTTTTCCTTCAGGGCTGCCACGTTTGCCTTGATCCGCTCATTTAAAGCTGCGGTTACCTCTTTTCCCAATAACTGTTTTGCCATACTTGTTTCCTCTCTTTTATTTGTTATTTTATAAGATTGGAAATTTCTTCCAATTATTTCCAACAGGGCTTTCTAACGAAGCCGTCCCTCCACGCTTGCAAATACCTGGTCGGCAAGCTTGGTATATTTCTCGATCATGGCGTCGGCCTTGGCATTAAGCTGAGCCGCATACTCCTTGTCCGCCATGGATTTGGTGTTGATAAATACGTTCAGGGAAGCCCCCAGAAGAGCCGCCTTACAAAAGGCCACGCCCACGCCGGCATCGCTGATGGCAAGGGCCGAGCCCTTGGCAGCAAACTCCACAATCAAATCAATGGCTTCACAGCACTTTTCCATGATCTCCATGGGAACGGAGCAGGCATCCTTTAATACGATGGCCATGACCCGGGCCTTCTCCGCCTTCTCCTCCTCCGTCTCCCGAGGCATGCCATAGGCCTTGGCCAGGGGCTCAAACACCTCTGCATCCCGCTCAATCAGACGCAGGAAATCTGCCTGGAGAGCCGTAGCCTTCTCCTTTAAGGCGTACATCTCCTCCTCCACATCCGCATATTTCTTCTTTCCCACTGTCAGACTGCCCACCATATTGCCCAGGGCCATACCCACAGCCCCTACCAGAGCGGAAGCGCCGCCACCGCCGGGAACCGGGGCCTTGGAGGCCAGAACCTCTACAAACTCGTCACATCTGCTTGTTGAAAAACCCATATTCTCTATCCTCGACTTTCTGCATAAATAACCCGCAAGAGGGAAGGACCGTATCCCGGCCCTTCCCACCGCTTCTATTTCTAACCGCACCGCCCGCCCCCCAGAGAGCAGCTGTCATGCAGCAGTCCTATATGTTCTCTTAGAACAGGCCGGTAATCTTTCCGGTCTCATCCACATCGATCTTGGTGGCCGCCGGCACCTTGGGCAAACCGGGCATGGTCATAATCTCGCCGGTCAGCGCCACGATAAAGCCTGCGCCTGCGGAAATCTTTAAGTTCCGCACAGTCACCTCGAAATCCGTGGGTGCGCCAAGCTTGGTCTGATCATCGGTCAGGCTGTACTGGGTCTTTGCCACACAGATGGGGCAGTTTCCGAAGCCCAGAGCCTCCAGCTCCTTGGCCTGCTTCTGAGCCGCAGCCGTGAGAACCACTCTCTTGCCGCCGTAGATCTTCTGTACGATGGCGTTAAGCTTATCCTCAATGCTTCCCTCCAGCTCATAGGAGAAGGTAAAGTCGTTGGGCTCCTCCACCAGACGGATCACTTCCTCAGCCAGCTTCACGCCGCCTTCGCCGCCCTTGGCCCATACCTCGGACAGGGCCACATTTACGCCCAGCTCCTTACATTTTGCCTCTACCAGATCAAGCTCTGCCTTGGTATCTGTGGGGAATGCGTTAATGGCAACCACACAGGGCAGCTTGTACACGTTCTTAATGTTGCTTACATGCTTTAACAGGTTGGGAAGTCCGGCCTCCAGGGCTGTAAGGTTCTCGTTGTTCAGATCTGCCTTTGCCACGCCGCCATTGTATTTCAGCGCCCGGACTGTGGCCACGATTACCACTGCATTGGGGGTCAAACCTGCCATACGGCACTTAATATCCAGGAATTTCTCTGCGCCTAAGTCTGCACCAAAGCCAGCCTCTGTAATGGTATAATCTGCCAGCTTCATAGCCATCTTGGTAGCTGTCACAGAGTTGCAGCCATGAGCAATGTTGGCGAAGGGTCCGCCGTGTACGATGGCCGGCACATGCTCCAGAGTCTGTACCAGGTTGGGCTTTAAGGCATCCTTCAAAAGGGCAGCCATAGCGCCTTCTGCGTGAAGATCGCCGGCAGTCACGGGCTTCTGCTCGGAAGCCTTGCCATAGGTGTAGCCTACGATAATTCGGGCCAGTCTCTTCTTCAGGTCGTTGATATCGCTGGCCAGGCAAAGCACTGCCATGATCTCGGAGGCCACGGTAATGTCATAGCCGTCCTCTCTGGGCATGCCGTTGGTCTTTCCGCCCAGTCCGTCCACCACGTTCCGCAGCTGGCGGTCGTTCATATCCACACATCTTCTCCAGGTAATCTTCCGGGGATCAATATTCAGCTCGTTTCCCTGGAAAATATGATTGTCAAGCATAGCGGCCAGCAGGTTATTGGCTGCGCCGATGGCGTGGAAGTCGCCGGTAAAGTGAAGGTTGATGTCTTCCATGGGAACTACCTGCGCATATCCGCCGCCGGCTGCTCCGCCCTTTACACCAAATACAGGTCCCAGAGACGGCTCCCGAAGGGCAACCATGACGTTTTTCCCAAGCTTTTGCATACCGTCTGCCAGACCTACGGTGGTGGTTGTCTTTCCCTCACCTGCAGGCGTGGGATTGATAGCCGTCACCAGGATAAGCTTTCCGTCCTTGGCGTCTGACTCCTTGAGCAGATTGTAGTCAATCTTTGCCTTATATTTTCCGTATTGCTCCAGATATTTGTCGTCAATACCGGCTTTTTTGGCAATCTCAGTGATTGGCAGCATCTCTGTTTCCTGTGCAATTTCAATGTCTGATTTGAATCCCATTACAAAATTCTCCTTCCTGTTCTACCGTATCTACGGCTTCCTCCACGTTGCCTTGGCCTTGTGGTGTTGCAAGCATATCCGAACCCGCACCGTTGGTTCCTTTGCTCTTTGTTTATTATACGAAAGAAACCAAAATCCGGCAATCCTACACTGTGTTGGATATTTGACATACTTTTCACAAACTTTTATTTTGTAAGCCTTCTATGGCCTGAAAGACGGACATGGCATAGGTTCCCGCACCTATGGCAATGCAGCGCTCATCTGCCTGAAAATGCGGACTGTGCCAGGAATACACGCAGTCCTTTTCCTCATTGCGAACTCCCAGCCAATAGAAAAATCCCGGGGCGCCCCTTAGAAATTCCGAGAAATCCTCTCCCCCCGTGGAGGGATCCGGGTCCACGGGCCGGGCTCCTGTGGCCGTCACGGCCTCATAGGCCGCCTCATAGAGACTGACGGCATTATCCACCACTCCCAGCTCATAGATGTAATCCAGGATCCCCTGGCAGCCATAGGCTTGGGAAATGCTTTCCGTCAGAGCCCGAAGGCGCTTCTCAATAAGCTTCTGGGTCTCCTTTTTATAGGCCCGCACAGTCCCATACATTACCACCTGATCCGGGGTTACGTTGTTGACCGTTCCCTCTCCGGCCTGAATATTGCAGATGGAGATCACGGCCGAATCAATGGGACTTACATTTCGGCTTACCACAGTCTGTACAGCCTGTATAATGGCGGCAGCCGCCACAATGGGATCTGCGTTTCGCTGGGGAATTCCTCCATGCCCTCCGTGTCCTTTCACGGTAAAGATAATCCGATCGGAGGAGGCCATCAAAGGCCCCTTTTTCACTGCCACCGTTCCTATGGGAATCTCCGGAGAATTGTGAAGGCCAAAGATGGCATCCACCTTTGGATTTTCCAGACAGTGGAGTTCCATAAGCTTTTTCGCCCCCAGGCTCACCTCCTCTGCAGGCTGAAAGATAAATTTCACGCTTCCTGGAATCTCCTCCCGAAGGGCCGACAAAATATGTGCAGCTCCCAGAAGGGAGGCCGTGTGGGTGTCATGACCGCAGGCGTGCATTTTTCCCTTTTCCAGGGAAGGAAAGGCATTGGTGGACATTTCTTCCACAGGCAGCCCGTCTATATCCGCCCGCAGAGCGATGCAGGGCCCCTCCTCCCTGCCCTTTAAAAGCCCTATCACCCCGGTTTTCATGGGATATTCCTGTATGGAGATCCCATGATTTTCCAGCCTTTCCTTAATATAAGCCGTGGTCCTGTATTCCTCAAAGCTCAGCTCCGGATGCTCATGAAGCCAGTGCAGATCCCGGATAAATTCCGGCTCCAGCTGTCTCATATATTCCCTTACTCTTTCCCCCATCTCTAACGCCTTCATATGGACCCTCCCCAATTTTTAGCGCCCCCAAGCTTCCCATGATGGCAAACCGGCGGCGCATACTTTTATTTTCCTCTATCTTACCGGGACAATCTCCAGCCAGTAGCCGTCCGGATCCTGGATAAAGTAAATGCCCATATCCTTATTTTCAAAGCAGATGCAGCCCATATCCTCATGAAGCTTATGGGCCTTTTCATAGTCCTCTGTCTCAAAGGCCAGGTGGAATTCCTCGTCTCCCAGGCTATAGGGCTCCTTCCGATCCCGCATCCAGGTAAGCTCCAGCAGAAAATCTGTGGTCTCATTGCCCACATAGGCAATAATAAAGGAACCGTCCTCTGCCGTTTTCCGTCTCTGCTCCTTAAGCCCCAGAGCCTTTTCATAAAAGGCCAGAGACCGCTCCAGATCCAACACATTGTAGTTTTCATGAACCATTTTAAATTTCATATGCATACCTCCCAGGACTGCCCGTCCTTTTCTATTTTTACAATTTCCGTTTCTGAGCCATGCCCTCCGCATTCCCGAAGATAACGGGGAATCACTGTAAAATCCTCCCAGAAATGCATGGGAAAGACATAGCGTACAGAGGCGATCTCCAAAAGATAGGTGAGACCCTTGTCATAATATTCCTCCTGCCTGGGATCCAAAGGCGTGAAGGCCAAATCAAGCTGCCTTCCCTTTACATATTCCATGGCCTTCTTGTAGCTTCCCGTCATCTGCCGGTTGTCCTCCTCTGGCTCCCGCGGCCAGATCCACCAGTGAAGATCCCCGGCGTGATAGACGGCCTTTCCCTGATATTCCAGGTAAAATCCGGCTCCGCAATCCGTGGAGGGAAGGGCATGGACAAAAATCTCTTCCTCCTTCCCGTCAGAAACCCGGATATCCTCCCCCGAGGGAAGAAGGCACACCTCTGGAAGAGGGGAATCCTGGCGCTTTTTCTGTTCCTTGCTCAAGGCCTTTTTCAGCTCTTTGGAAAAAATATATTCCGTTTTTTCATGTGTTTTTATCAGACAAAAAATCTCCGGATTAAAGTGATCCCCATGGCTGTGGCTGCAAAACACCAGCAGCTTTTTTTCCGGTAAAAGCTCCGGCAACGATCCACGGTAGTAATCAAAAAGCCAATAGCAGGCCTCCCATTCCAGCAGAAATCCGCTGTGACACAGGTAGGTGACCCTTACCTTCATAAAAAATGTCCTCCTTCCCTTTAAGATATTTGCAGCAGCAGGCAGGCGATTTTAAAGTAGATCACCAGGCTGCAGGCATCCACCACGGTGGTGATAAGAGGCGCCGCCATAATGGCCGGATCCAGGTGAAGCACCTTGGCCAGTATGGGCATGGTACAGCCAATGGATTTGGCCAGCACCACCGTGCCCAGAAGGCTCAAAACCACTGTAAAGCAGACCAGCTCCCGCCCGGGATACTGAATCAAAAGCCGGATAAAATTGGCCAGGGCCAGCACCAGGCCGCACAAAATCCCCACCCGGCACTCCTTCCACAGCACCCGCAGGGCGTCCGAGGGCTCGATCTCTCCCACGGCCATGCCGCGAATAATCATGGTACTGCTCTGATTTCCGCAGTTTCCTCCCGTATCCATAAGCATGGGCACAAAGGTTACCAGCAGAGGCATCACCGCAAAGGCATTCTCATATTTCAGCAAAATACCTCCCGTTATCATGGAGGTAAACATAAGGATCAGAAGCCAGGGAATCCGATTCCTTGCAAGCTCCAGCACCCCTGTTTTTAAATAGGGCTTTTCCGAGGGCAGCATGGCCGCCATTTTCTCAAAGTCCTCCGTGGCCTCCTGCTCCATAACGTCCACAACATCGTCTACGGTGACAATGCCCACCAGCCGCTCCTCGTGGTCCACCACAGGAAGGCTCAGGAGATCGTATTTGTTGAAGGTCTCTACTACTTCCTCCTGATCCTCCGTGGTAATGGCCTTAATGACATATGCATCCATAATATCCAGAATATAGGTATCATAGGGGTTCATCAGCAGATCCTTCACCGTGACCACCCCCTCCAGACGCCGCTTGTCGTCTGTCACATAGCAGGTATAGATGGTCTCCTTGTCCACGCCATGTCTGCGAATATAGGCAAAGGCCTCCTCTACGGTCATATTTTTCTTTAGGCCAATGTATTCTGCCGTCATAATGCTGCCCGCGCTGTTCTCCGGATATTGGAGAAACTGATTGATAAGCTTGCGGGTCTCTGGCTGGGCATTCTGCAGCACCCGGCGCACCACCGTGGCCGGCAGCTCCTCCAGCATATCCACCGCGTCATCCACATAGAGATCCTCTACAATTTTTCCCAGCTCATAATCTGTGATGCTGTTGATAATATGCTCCTGCTCGTCTACCTCCAGAAAGGAAAACACGTCCGCGGCCATGCCCTTGGGCAGCATTCGGTAAATAAGCACCATCTTATCCAAATCCAGCTCCTGGATGAATTCTGCCACATCCGCCGCATTCATCTCCACCAGAATGTCCCGAAGCTTCCGAAACTGGCGAGCCTCCACCAGATCCATCCACTCCTCCAAATTCAATTTTTCCATGGTTTTCACTCCTGTTCTGTCAAGACCGGCTAATATGCTGCCGGCAGCCACAGGCGTGAAATGCTTCTGGGGAAAACAATAGAAAAGAGACCTTTTCCTATCTCAAAAGAAAGAAAAAAGTGAATTCCACGCCCGGTATTCGGTTCCTCTGTAAGCCGCAACTTCGACTTCGCCCGTCCATGGACTCTTCACTTCCTTTTTCTGCATAAATTTGACCCATGGGCCCCTCCCGGAGCCCGGTATCCGCATATAATCATCCTTTATCCATTTCGGAACATTATCATCATACCACCATCCGGCCGGCTTCGTCAAGGTTTTGAAATCTCTATCTGCTTGTGGCAGAATAAAAAATATGATATCATACTCCTGGAGGGCCAGATCCTTTTTTCTCAGCAAAAGGGATGCCTTCACTGGCCCGGATACAGAAAGGATGGTTTTAGAAATGGAAAAAATTACCAGTTTTACGATTAATCACGAAAAGCTTGAGCCCGGCGTCTATGTCTCCCGCAAGGATCCCGTGGGGGGCACCCTTGTCACCACCTTTGATCTGCGTTTCACCAGCCCAAATGAGGAGCCGGTAATGAACACAGCGGAAGTCCACGCCATCGAGCACCTGGCCGCCACCTTCCTGCGCAATCACCCGGATTTTGGTCCCAAAACCCTGTATTTCGGACCTATGGGCTGCCGCACCGGCTTTTATCTCCTGCTCATCGGGGATTATTCCTCCTGGGATATTCTTCCCCTGATGAAGGAGCTGTGGACCTTTGTCCGGGATTTTGAAGGTGCCATTCCCGGCGCAGCTCCCAGAGATTGCGGCAATTATCTGGATATGAATCTTCCCATGGCAAAATATCTGGCAGCCCGGTATCTCAGGGAGGTGCTGGAAAATATAGGGGAGGAGCGGCTGGTCTATCCTGAGTAAACCAGTCAAGATTTCACCTGCGTGATCCCTTCTCCAGGGAGAATCTATGCATTTAGCAGATCCAAAAGCTCCTGGTGAAGAAGGCCGTTGGTAGCCAAAACGCTCCCGGCCTTTCTGGGATCCGTAGGCTCTCCCAAAAAGTCTGTGACCATGCCTCCGGCTTCCTGAACCAGCAGGAGCCCGGCCGCATAATCCCAGGGCTGTAGGCAGGCTTCAAAATACCCTCCCTGACGCCCGCAGGCGGTGTAGGCCAGCTCCATGGCCGCAGATCCGGTTCTGCGAATATCCTGGCAGCAGTCAAATACCCGACGAAAGATCTGGAAATTTTTTCCAGCCAGTTCCCGCTGATAGGGGGTGGTTCCCACTCCGATAATGGTCTCCGAGAGACTCCTGCTATTGGCTACCCGCACAGAACGGTTATTTAAGTAGCAGCCTTTCCCTTTTTCCGCCCAGAATACCTCCTCCCGGAAGGGATCGTACACAATGCCCATAACAATCTCTCCCTGCCGGTACAATCCCAGAGACACCGTGCTGTGCAGATACCCGTGAATCAGATTTGTGGTGCCGTCGATGGGATCCAGAATCCAAAAGCTGTCCCCGGTTATCTCCTGAAGTCCGGCTTCCTCCCCCAGAAATTGGATCTGGGGAGCCAGGCGGGAAAGCTCCTCCTTCAAAAAATTCTGCACCCGAATATCCACCTGGGTCACATAGTCTGCCGGTCCTTTTACTTTAATATGCTCTGCCAGCTCCTGATTCTCTACCAGCTCCTTTGTTCTCTTTACCAATGCAATCACTTCTTGTATATTCATACCGTTCCTCCTGCTTTCCTTCCGTATTCCCGCAATATGTCATGAAACTGTCCTCCACACCGCTCCAGCTCTCCCAGAACCAGATCAATGGACGCCTCCTGCCTGTACCAGTTATTCCGGGTGATTCCCCGGGTGTTGGTGGGACAGACAAAAAATTCCGTATCCGGATACAGAATCTCATAATATAAGAGACACCGTCTGGCGTGATAGGCCTGGGGACAGAGAATGGCCTTTTTGATCTCCAGTCCCGCCTTGTCCGTCACCTGACGGGAATAAATGGCATTCTCATAGGTATAGGTGGCCTCCTGCTCCTTTAGAATCGCCGTCTCTGGCACCCCCTTGGCAAGCAGGATCTGACACAAATAGGCACACTCCGTCTCAAAGCCCTCTATGGTACAGTGCCCCACAGGCTTGCTGTATTTTCCCGAGGGCAGGACATAGGGTGCAAATCCCATCTGCCAAAGGCCTGCGGCCGTGTCGGCCAGCTCCCCGAAGGCGCTTCCCGGAATAAAGATTATGTCCGCCTTCTGGGGCGGATGCTCTATAAAAATAAAATCCGTAATATCCTGAATAAATTTCATATCACCCCGGCCTCTTTCTCCTCTCTCCCCTTTCCCTTGTGCCTGCGTTTGCACGCTGTCAGATTGCACCATGCACAATACGGCGCTTCCAGTCCCCGGATCCGGTCAGGAAAGGGTAGAAAAAGTATAGCATAAGGTTCGAAAAAAATCCAGCCTGTCATAGACTTTAGGGCTTCTATATGTTATACTGCTTTTACGCAGAAAAAGTAAGCAAAAAGAAAGGAGGCGCATGATGGCATTATCCCAGGAAGATTTGCAAGCAATCGGTCAGCTTTTTACCAAATTTGATGAGAGCATGGATGCCAAGCTGGATAATCTCGAACAAAGAATCGATGTCAAGCTGGATACTCTTGAGAAATCATTCGATGCCAAACTGGATACTCTGGAGAAATCATTCGATGCCAAACTGGACAATCTCGAACAAAAATTTGATACCAAGCTGGACAATTTAGAAAAGAGACTCGAACAAAAATTTGATACCAAGCTGGACAATCTCGAACAAAAATTCGATGCCAAATTGGATACTCTTGAGAAATCATTCGATGCCAAGCTGGATACTCTGGAACAAAAATTCGATACCAAGCTGGACAATTTAGAAAAGAGACTCGAACAAAGATTCGATACCAAGCTGGACAATTTAGAAAAGAGACTCGAACAAAAATTTGATATCAAGCTGGATACTCTAGAACAAGCATTCGATAGCAAGCTCGATAGCCTTGAACAAACATTCGATAGCAGGTTTGATGAGATCGATACCCGTCTGCAATTTGTTGAGAAAAAAGTTACAGACATGATGCTACATATGGAAAATGTTACTGACAAAAACATCATTATTGTGGCAGAGGGGCATCTGGATCTGAGCAGAAAGCTGGATGAAGCCTTAAAGGTAGAAAGTGAAAAGGAACTCCTTCTTATCCGTGTCCGGATCCTGGAGGACGAACTGCGAAGAGTAAAGGAGCGCCTGGACGAAATCGCGTAGGCATTTCTTTATAAAAAATTATGAGATTCTTACGGGAAAAAGGGTTGCTTTTCCATGCTGTATTTGGTAGAGTTAAACCATGGTTCCCTGCCAGGAGCCATAATACCGAATTCAGAATGAGAGGAACAAACATGGGAACTAATTGTAATGATAACACATGCACCGGAAACTGTGAAACCTGTGACGGAAACCTTACGGTTACCCTGACCCTGGATAATGATGAACAGATCGAATGTGCCATCCTGACGATTTTTCCGGTAAACGGCCGTGACTATATTGCTCTCCTTCCGTTGGATGAAAACGGTGAGAATGAGGACGGTGAAGTATATATTTACCGTTATATCAAGGAGAATGGCGGTCCTACCCTGGAAAACATTGAGAATGATGAAGAATATGAAGCTGTAGCTGACGCCTTTGATGAATTTCTGGACGCTGCAGAATATGACGAGATCGTAGACGGCGAGGAATTGGAGGAATACAGCGAAGGCTGAAAAATTGGATATAGAAAATCAAACCTGAAAAACAAGGCTTCCCTGCTCTTTGACCTACTGGTCAGGAGCAGGGAAGCCTTGTAATATTTCCCCTTACTTTTTCAGTAAATTAATGGTAAACATTAATTTATTATTGATAATCATGAAAACTCATGGTATCATTAGCTTGAGGTGATAACTATGAGATTCATTCAAATACTCACAAACCAACGATTTGCAAGATCTGCAGCTAAGCTTATGAAGTTTGTCTGTTATTTTGTGATCTGCTTTCTTCTCCTGTGCACAGCCCTGGCTTTTATGGGACGTCAGACCTTTTTCCTGCATACAGGCAAGGGAAGCTTTGAACACGCAATTTATGCAGAGAAAAATCACGGTTCCTATTCCCGGGGGATGACTGTCCAAACAGGGGATGATATTCATGTATGGACAAATGAAAATGGCAACATTGACTTTACCATTCAACTGGCCCTTTGCATCATCTATGCCATGCAAACCGTTCCCATGATTTTTGCTTTCTGGTTTTTAAGCCGGGTATTTTCCAGCATTCAAAAAGGACAAATTTTTACAGAACAAAACTCCTTCTCCCTGCTTTATTATGGATTGATCCAATTTTCAGTGGCCGTCTTTGTCCCCCTTATCAAACTGCTGATCTGCTGGATTGCCAGCCTGGCCTCCAGCAGCCAGATATCCATTTCCACAGGGCAGGCTACCATCAACATGCTGATCCCCAGCATTTCCTTTATGGTAGCCGCATACATCATCCATTATGGGGTGCACTTGCAGGATGAGGTGGATCATACACTATGATTATAATTCGACTTGATCGAGTGTTGGCAGACAGAAAAATGCGGCTAAATGATTTGGCGGCCCAGGTCGGCATATCCAATGTCAACCTCTCTTATTTAAAAACAGGAAAAGTAAAAGCCATCCGCTTCAGCACATTGGACGCAATCTGCAAGGTCCTGAACTGTCAACCAGGGGATATTCTCGAATATACAGAGGAGGAGGAATCCTAACCCCCAGAACATAAGGGTATTGTTTCCCTCTATTCCACGGACTCCTTTACATATACCTGGGTAATCTCCCCGATGTACATGGTATGAAAATCCTTCTGGGAATAGTTTTTCTCTACGATCTCCGGATACAAAAAGCACTCCTCTTTAAGCTCCTGAACATAAAGCTTTTTGCACACCAGCACCATGCGGCTCTCGGCAAAAGCCGGCACTCCGTCAAAGAGCTCCAGGGTAAGCCCACCCCCTGCAATCTTATCCTCCTGCGCTCCGGAAACCGCTCCCATATAATTCAGGCTTTTGCGATATGCCTCCTGGTAGAAGCTTAGGGTAAAATACTCCTGTTCATCCACAAATTTCTTGGTAAAGCGCTGGGGACGAATGTAGGCCGTGGCCACCGGCTTATGCCACAGAATCCCCATGCCTCCCCAGCTGGCCGTCATGGCATTGGCCTTTTCCTCAGTGCCGGCCGTGATCAGCATCCAGTCCTTTCCAATGGCCTTAAAAACATTGTCCGTCATTTCCTCAGGTTTGATTTTCTTCCACATAAATGTTTCCTCCTATTTAAAGTTCCGCTTCACCCCTTCCAGTGCCACTTGGTCTGGATTAATTTCCGGCCGCCTCCTGCGTCCGCAAATCAATCCGGCACTGTACGGGGTTCCGCTGTTTTTAAAGTTCCGCTACACCCCCTACCAGTGCCACTTGGTCTGGATTAATTTCCGGCCGCCTCCTGCGTCCGCAAATCAA
>CANPIM010000078.1 GCA_947574135.1 uncultured Lachnospiraceae bacterium | reverse complement strand
CCACAAATACCTGGGTGCGGACATCCAGCACCTTTAAATCCGGCTTTTCCAGTAGGATCTTTATTATAAGAAAGCAGGCCGCCAATGGTTGTAAAATTTGGCCTTGTTCCCTATATTTTTTACCTTGTAGGTATACGCTCACGATTTAGTTTTCTAATAATTTCAAAAACCTTTTGTCATTCATCTGCTCATTTGTAATATACTTTCCATCTAAAAATAATGCATAGGTTGTAATTGGCGTCGGAGCATTCTGCGCCTCCTCTTTGCTTTGTAAATGTATGGACTTAAATTTGACGGATTTCTCTTTTGCAATGGCTTCTATGATAGGAACATATTTTGCGTTAAATGGACACTGGTTGGTGTAATACAGGACATAGCCCATCTCATCAATATGAGGGTGTCTGGCGCATTCCTTGAATTTTGGCAAGAAAGCCTGTTCTGTAAAGGATAGATACCATAACTGAATCCCATTATCCGCCTCATCACTAATGGCAAAGCCTTTGTGCTTCAGAAATTTCGGATCCGCCAGAAATGGTTTTTTCTTTGCCGCAGATAATATGCATAGCCCTTTTTTTCCTTTGCTTTTGCTATCCTCTATACAAATATTCAGCAGTTCCGTGGAATACCCATGTCCTTTGAAAGAGCCAGCCACCCATAAGCAGTCAATATACATATAGTCATCTGCAATAATGGGATTCCATGCATGCTCCGCGGGTATATATTCGATAAAACACTTTCCCCGCTGTTCACTTTTTAAGAAAACCAAACCATCCGGAAAGCGTTCTTTCAGCCAAAGCTTTTTTGACCATACCTGCATATCATGATTGTTGGAGATTGCACAGCAAATATGTTCTTTTTCTATATTCTCGTTTGTGACTCTGATATACTCCATAGGGATACCTCCGTAAATTCCATGCTTCCATTACTAGAAAGCTTATGTATGGTTACATTGCTATGGTATTTAGTATAGCACACATAACTAGACATCTTTTGTCAATATTTATTTTTCTTATAAATTGCCTGTGCCTGCGCAGCTAACACTCCTTTTAAATACACGGGTTCTATGATTTCAACCTGTGCCCCAAAGGAAAGCAGATGGCCAATCAGCCATGTGTCAACCGGCATTCTGGCCCTCACCATCAGATCCCCCTTTTCTTGACACTTTATTTCTGTCTCGTCAAATTCATCATAGACACGATATGCCATTTCCTTTGAAAACAAAAGAACAATCTCAGGGTATGCCTGTTGTAAATTATCTTTTTCTTCCGGGTATGGCCTTGGCGCAAAGGTATTCTCTAATACTTCCAGCTCTAAAATACGATTAAGCTTAAATATGCGAAAATCCTGCTTTTCCGTGCAAAACGCCTTTAAATACCATTCTTTTGATTTATAAGCTATTTTTAACGGTTGGACGATTCGTTTCCTCCTCTCACTCTTCGTGCCTTCATAAAGGATCTTGATTTCTTTGCACTGAATGACTGCTGTTTTTAATGCTTCAAATTTGGCATTATCATAAGCGCATTTGCCCCAGCGTGAAAAATCCACCTCCAGCCAATTCCTTGTATTTACATGGAAAAGCGCTGACAGCTTTGTCAGCATGTCCTTTCCGCTATTATAACCAGTGGCACATATGCTTTGTATGGCGGCCAAAACTTCCAGCTTTTCGTTTTCGGATAAGATTGCTCTATCCAAAATGAAATCCTGTAATAAATAGATACCGCCATTTCTTCCTGGTTCCGCATAGATGGGAATCCCTGCACTGCTTAAGGCCTCCACGTCACGGTATATGGTCCTTTTGGAAACTTCAAATTCAGCTGCCAATTCCGGCGCCGTAGCCCGTTCCCTGTCTAAAAGATAATATAAAATTTTAAATAAACGACTATCTGACATCCTTCCACCTCTCCATGTGATATGACCAGCCACCTGCGCAGTGCATGTTAGCGGAAAGCTATGGCTTTATGCAATACTTTACTATGTAAGACTCCATTTTTTATCTCTATTATACTATAAGGATCCCCTCTCTTGACAAGGGGCCCTTATAAAAATATATATGCCATAGAAAGTTATAAATATTTCACATTTTATGATTGACAAAGTGCAAAGAAAGTGATATATTTGTAACCGCAAAGGAGTTATAAATATATCACTCGGAGGAATAAAACATGAAGTCAAAAGTCACCTTAAAGGAAAAAATAGGAACCCAAATTATTTATGCAGGGCTCCTTGTCTGCTATTACTGGATGTGGGCCAGGAGAGATTGGCATACCTACTATCCGACGATACAGAATACGATTTTCATTTTCACCATCCTATTTTTTGCAATGCAGGCAAGTCGCATTCGCAAGTACAGCAAGGAAGAAAAGGACGAGCTGGCCATTCAGAATTTGCGCAGAACAGATGCCATCGCCTTGAAAATCATGGTGGTTGCCGTGATTGCCATTGCCTTTGCATGCGCTGTCACATGCATGGAGGGAAGCATAGCCGGCTATGCACTCGTTGGTCTGATCTTTGTATTAACTATTATACGCTTCCTTATATTTTGGGTAATGGACAGTAAGGGCGTCTGAAACGGCTCTCAATCTGTGGCCATTCCCAGGTACTTCATCAGCTTTTGGGGAGAGCAAGCCAAATACATCACCATACATATTCCTGTAAGCAAGCCTTCCACCACCAGCTGGGTTAAAATAACGCCATTCAGTTGAAAGAAAGTATTCATCAAGACAACCCCTGGAATAAACAGGATCCCATTGCGAAGAAGTGTAATCATAAGGGAATGCATGGGCTTCCCAAGAGCCTGAAAATAGGAGGTCACCATATTGATCACTCCAAGCAGAGGGGCATGAAAGCACAGGAGACGTAAAAACCATGCTGTCTGCACAATCAATGCCTTATCACTTAAAAAGATACTGGCAAAGATCCAATTGCCAAAAAACAGAACAGCTGTAAACACAGCTCCCAGAACGACTCCATAAATAGTGGCCATTCCCATTGCCTTTGTCAGATTTTTTTCATCCTTCTTTCCATAGTAATAGCCCAGAAGCGGCGCGGTTCCCTGAGACAAGCCTACCGAAAGCATAATGGGAAACATATCGATTTTATAGGCGATCCCCTCTTTTTTCCTGCACCAGGAGGCAGCTAAAGTAATAGACTGCTGCACAGATGAAACCAATGGAGGTAGCCATGGCGGCCCCCTTCGTTCCCATGGCAAGGAGAACAATAAATATCCAGTCCAGCACCACATTCACTGCATTTCCAAGAGCCAGACCAATGGTCGCTTCCTTGATAAGACCTACGGATCGGAAAGAGTGAACCAAGCCATTGGAGAGCATAATCGCCGGCGCCCCCAGAAAGATCCAGCGCAGATAGTCACAGGTATAACTCCGGTTCTCCCCATCTGCTCCCAGCAAAGAGGCCATGGGCTGTATAAATAGCAGCCCCAATACCAGTACCAGAATCCCGCTCAGGGCCATTGCATAGGTGCTGAAGTGGAAACACCTTGCGGATTCCTCCTCCCGCCCCTCACCTAATTGCCTGGCAATCACAGAGCTTGCACCCATGCCAAAGATACAGGCAATGGACATGATAATAATTAACGCTGGCACACACAAGGTCACTAGACAATAGCTGTTTTCTCAGGCTGATTGCGTCCGCAATGGCTCAAAAAATCACTGCCATAACCAATATGGACGCCTCTGTTTCCAGCCTATCCGAGCGGGTTATGAACTATATGCAGTTCAAATGTGAAAATCAAACCCTTCGCGGCCTGGAAAAGGCCGCATTTGCACTCCATTGCAGCTCCAGACAGCTGCAGCGCATCCTGAATGAATTCGTGCAAAAGGGAGTGATTGAAAAAATCGGAAAGGGAAGCTACCAAATAGCGTCCTTTTCCAAATAAGAAGCAAAAGATCCCCTACCTGGCAGGCATCTGGAATTCTGCGAGAGCCCTGTTTAGATAATCATTAAAGGGCTTCATGATCTGAAAAAGCTCTGTGGCCTTTGCAAGAAATCCTTCCCCATCTTCCAGCTCTTCATCTCTGAGGGGATATTCCAGATACCAGCTCTTAAATTTCAGGTATTCCCCCTGGGGGTGTTCCCTGTCATACCCAGCCGGAATCTTTTTCAGGGCCGTTCCCTGTACGGTAAAATGCTTTTTGAACGCCGGCTCGTGGAGGATCTCTTCCCATGCCTGGCCATTCTGTGCTATATAATCCCGCACCATCCCGGTTGCCTCCTTAAACATATCTGCAAACAGCCCTCCTCCCAAAAAGGACTGATTGCCAGGCTTTATCATAAGATAATATCCTACCGGAACCGGCAGCTTTCCCTTGGAGGAAATATGGGCGCGAAACGCAGGATTATACGGGGATTTGTCATGGCTAAAGCGGGTATCTCTTACCAGCTTAAATGTGAGATCCTTGGGATTGTTCTGTAAAATGCTGCTGTCAAATTTTCCGATTTCCAGTATCAATGCCTGCAATAGCTGTTCAAACTCGGCATTCGCCCTTTTATACTCCTCCTTATTTGCATGATACCATTCCCGGTTGTTATTCCTGCACAGGGCTGACAAGTAATCCATGATCAACGGTGTATTTATCATCTCCTGCCTCCTTTACGATTTTTGGATAATAGATAGCTGTGGGGAATCTAAAAATTCCCGAATCAAATGCTTGGCGCGCTCCGGTGACTGATAAGGCTTACAGAAGGAAAAATCCTGTGACAAATCGTCAATGTCCTCCATGGCCTGCTTCACCTCCCTTATGGTGGGAAGGGGGATTTCTGTGGCTGTCATATAATCCAGCTTCATGGGATTCAGCCGATGGCTTTGTATGGCATAGTTCACTCTGTCTTTGCATTTACATCTGCCCCCGCCATATTCTCCGCAATACTGTCCAAGAAAATCCGCCATTTTTCTGCGTATTCGGGAAAGCCGCTGCCGATAGGCCTCCGGGGTCATGTCCAAAATCTCTCCGGCCATCCGGCTGTCAACCTGAAACATGGTCCCCAATATGAAAATGCACCTGCTTTCCGTATCAAGGCATTGCAGCATCACGTTGGTACAGGACATTTTCAGCTCTTCCGCCAACAGCTCCTTGTCCACATTCTGGGTCAAATCCGGCACATCCTGAATGTCTGCATTCTCGATATCATTTCCATAATACGCAAAGTTCAAGGGACAGCGAGCAAACATATGTTTCTTGTAGTCCTTCAGATGATTCACAGCAATGCGGAATACCCAGGTTGTAAATAAACTCTCCCCTCGGAAGGAGGACAGATGGGTAATCATTTTCAATAAAATATCCTGGGTGGCATCCTCCGCGTCTGCAAAGGTGCCCAGCATCCGCAGGGATAAGTTGAATACCATGTCCTGGACCTCCGCCACAAGGGCTGTAAGGGCCTCCTTGTCCCCTGCTGTGGCCTGTTCAACCAAAGCCAGTAATTCTTCCTTTGTTTTTTTATTCATCGATTTTTACCTCCTGTCTTATTAGACCACCCTTTTTCGTCTTTGTGACAGAAAATCGCTATTTATTATTCTCTGAAATCCCTGTGTTCATATATCAAATCTGTTATCCCATCATAGCTTAGGGACTTTACCAGCCGCAAAGGAATCTCCCTTCCACTGCCCCCAAAAAGCCGGATTCCTTTTCCAAGCAGCATGGGTATGATTGAAATATCATATATATCAATGAGATCCTCTGCCATAAGCTGCCGGACGATATCCGCGCCGCCGCATATCCAGATAGCCTTCCCATCCCCTTTTTTTAATTCCCTTATGAGACTACACGGATTTTCATTGGTAAATTGTATCCTCTCGGTAGAAGAACAGCTCCTGTGTGTGATCACATAGCTGGTCAGCTCGCTGTATACCCATTCCTTTGGAGACAATTCCGTGATGATTTGATAATAAGTATTCCATCCCATAATGACCGTATCCACATGGGTCACAAATTCCGAATAGGTATCCATGGTTTCCCCAGCGTCTCCCTGGCCGCCAAGCCATCCCACCTTTCCCTCGCTGTCCGCAATATAACCGTCCAGGCTCATGGCAATAAACAAAATAACATTTCTCATAAACGACCTCCCATTTAATTATACATCCTTCCATATAGAAAAGGAACTGATTTCTGTATGCATTTCCCCTCTCTTGTCAAGAGAAGCTATTTGAAAGAAGATACTTGAAAGCCCATTTATACAAGCTCCCGAAACCGCCGCCCGGCCCCCAGTGCAATGACCAGGGAGATTCCTCCGGCCAGGAGAATCACCACATACTCAAAGCCTGCACAGAGCTCAAACAGCACCCCGTACAGGGCATTTCCCAGGGGCTGCGCGCACATGGCAATGGTGAGAATCACGGCAATGACCTTTCCAAGGAGATGCCCCGGAGTTTCTGCCTGAACAAAGGACATCATCTGCACGGAAAACATGGTGGAGAGCACCATAATCCCAAAGCAGCAGCCGGTGATCACCAGGTAGCTGCCCATGGCAGGGAAATGAAAGGCCAAGGCAATTCCCATGGGAAAAACAGTCACGGCCGCAGCCCCAATCAGGTCTCCCGCCTTCTTAATAGACAGCCTTCTCCCTAAAACGCCTGCCAGAATCCCTCCTGTAAGGCCTCCGGCCGCCAGGGCTCCCTGGGAAAAGCTGTAGAGCGTATTCGCCATATTTTCTGTTCCAAGCTCCAGCACCTCCGTAATCAGGTAAGGCACCGCCACGATGATCATGGCAGACAGGAAAAGATTGATTTCGCAGACTATCAGGGTCACTCTCCCAATCTGAGGCTTTTCTTTTCGGATAAATTGGAAGCTCTCCCGAAAATCCTCCTTGACCAGCTTTAAAATCCCATCCCCGGAAGCCTGCTTTGCAAAGGGAATCCGGATAAAAATCTCCATCACTGCTGACAGGAAAAAGCATACCATGCAAACCCACAGCACTGCCTCCAGACCGTAGACGCTATAGAGCATGCCTCCCAGCACCGGACCAACCAGATTGGCAAAGGAACTGATGGTGTTGATAATGGAATTGGCCTCCATAAAACGCTCTGGCTCTACCAGGGCCGGAATGCTGGCCTGCACGGAGGGCTGATAGGCGCCGGCGATCCCATAGAGCAGCATCATGGTAGCCGTCAAAAGAACCACCAGATTCACCTGTCCCAAAAGAATAGAAAAGACCAGGATCACGGCTGCCGTAAAAAAATCCAGAACCACCATAATAGTTCTCTTATTGACCCGATCCGCTACAATGCCCCCTATGGGAGACAAAAGGATCGTTGGAAGAAAGGCACAGGCCATAACGGTTCCATAAAGCGCCGAGGATCCGGTCTGGTTGAGAAGATACAAGGGCAGTGCAAAGCGGATGGTGGCATTTCCAAAAAGGGAAATAATCTGCCCCATGACGACCAGGGTAAAGTCTCTGGAAAATAATCTCTGTTTCATTTTTTAACCTCCATGTTTTTAATACCGAACGTCGGTATGTATTTATTTCAAAGAAGGAGCTGCATAAAAACAGCCCTTCTGTCCTTACCATTCCATTTTTCAAATTGCTTTTCTCTACTTTTTCTCCCGATATATGGTGGTGAGCTCCTGCAGACGAGCAAGTATTTCCTCATCCATAATATCCAGTCCAAAGCCCCGGAGCATCTGCTGAAACACCATGAATTTTCCAAAAGACTCTTCCTTTGTATCTCCAAAATTCATGGGATTCATCCAGACATTGGCCACAAAGATAATCAGCTCTGCCAGCTGGGCCGGATAATCGGTGACAATGGTTCCGTCTGCAATCCCATCCTCTATAATGGGGAGAATATAGCTAGGCGCCACCTCCTTAACCGTATCATTCACCATGCTGAGCATAAGCTTGGCATTGTTCTCAAAGTTGGGAGCCATGGCAAAGATCTCATCCTGCACCGGCCGGTTAATGGATTCCCGAAAGATGGCCTTAAGCTTTTCCCTTCCGTTTAGATCTCTTCGATCCCGGATCTGGGCAAGCATCCGGTTGGACTGCTCTGTCATCCGGTTGGTGACTGCCTCCAGAATCTCCTCCTTGGACTTAAAATGGTGATAAATAGCTCCCTTGCTGAGCCCTCCCAAATGGTTGATAATATCCTGAATGGACGTGTGCTCATAGCCCTTTTCCAGAAATAAACGGTATGCCGTATCCAGAATCCGATTTACGGTTTCTTCCGGGTTTTTATTCCGCGCCATGGTACCTGTACCTCCCTTGTCTGCCTTTGGCAGATCGCAGACTGCAAATGTGTCATACTGCAAATGCAACACCTATGATACATACCATTGGTATGTATCGTAACATACTAATAGTATGTTTGTCAAGTATTGTGATCTAATCACAGGAACCTATATGTGACCTAATCACAGAAATCCTCCGGCCCGTGAGGTATACTAAGCTCAGAAAAATGAAAGAGAGGTAACAAACATGTCTGTACTTCCTGTGAATAAAAGCAATTTCGATTCTGTGAAAAAAAGTGATAAGCCTGTGTTCCTGGACTTCTATGCCGACTGGTGTGGTCCTTGCCGTATGGTCTCCCCCTTAGTGGACGAGATTGCGGAGGAATGCCCTCAATATATGGTTGGAAAGATCAATGTGGATAAGGAGCCGGAGCTGGCCCAGGCATTTGGCGTCCTAAGCATCCCCACCCTGGTGGTCATCAAAAACGGAAAAATCACCAGTCAGGCCGCAGGGGCCAGGCCCAAGTCAGCCATCCTTGCCATGCTGGAAAAATAATTCCCAAGGCCGCCTTACATTTTGCCTCCTTGCTTTTTCGGGCCAGGTAAAACATAATCAACCTATAACAGCTCTAAAAGCAGGAGGCAGCCATGGCAAATATTCTGTCAGCAAGATTTCTGGGAGAAAAACGGCAATCGCCACTTATACGACCGTTCCCTCTTTTCGCGCCAGCTGCAGATCCATGGTATAATAAACCGTGATCCTTCCACCGCTTTTTTCAATTAAAGAATGGATTCCTGTGAATAATTTATTTCGATTTACTTTTTCCAGGTTCCTATGGTCAGGATACGTTGCCAATAGCTTCAGATATTCATCTGCCGTAAAGCTTTTTTTTGTATGATATAACTTGTATACAAGATCGGTAAATCCATAATTTTTTGCAATTTGTGAAAGAGCAAAAGCATCCTTCTCCCCATATTCTTTCGGTGCCTCCCGATGCCCCATATACTTTCTGTAGAGCTTCTGGATTTCAGCGGAAAGCTCTGCTCGTTCCCTGTCCTGCCCTGCATGATAGGCAAATCTTGCGAACGCACCGCCTTTTTTCAACAACTCAAACACCCTTTGGTATCCGTATTCTTCCGGAATCCAGTGAAAGGCTGTGGCCGAATAGATCAGATCAAACCATTGGGATGGAGCTAAAAAATCTTGCAGTCTTTGCTGGTAAAGAGAAAAGGTATTATATTTTTTAAACCGTTTCTCAGCTATAGAGGCCAGTCTGCTTCCAGGTTCCACCGCCAACAATCTGCATTTTTTCTCCAATATGGGAGCGG
Organism: uncultured Lachnospiraceae bacterium; assembly: GCA_947574135.1. Taxonomy (GTDB): domain Bacteria; phylum Bacillota; class Clostridia; order Lachnospirales; family Lachnospiraceae; genus RGIG4284. Next base: position 3,866 of record CANPIM010000078.1, on the reverse strand, counting down.
TGGCCTTTCCGGTTCCTATGCCGATTTCAAGCACACGGCTGTCAGGTCCAATAGACTGATATTGGAAAATATCCTGGTATATTTCCTGCATATATTCCGGCCGTATGCTGTCATAAACTGCAGCCACATCATCAAAGGTTTTCTCAAATTCCTGCATACTCCAGCCTCCCTATCCCATGCAAACCATCAATCTTCTCTTCCACTTTCTCCCTCCATCCTCTCAATATCCTCCCAAGCCTCTGCATCTATTTCTTCGGATCCGAAAAGCTTCCTTTGATCCGCCTCCGTAACCTTGCGTATCACCCGGCAGGGATTTCCCGCTGCCACGGTCCAGTCCGGAATGTCCTTTGTGACCACGCTGCCGGCGCCGATGACCACATTGTCTCCAATATGCACGCCCGGACATATGACCACATTTCCCCCAATCCAGACATTATCCCCGATAACCACCTCTTTTCCAAATTCATAGCCGGAATTTCGACTGACCGGATGAATAGGATGGCCCGCCGTATAGATAGACACATTGGGAGCCAGCAGACAGTTATCTCCCACACGCACCTTGGCAACATCCAGAATGGTACAGTTATAATTGGCAAAAAAGTTTTTTCCCACCTCAATATGGGTTCCATAATCACAATAAAAAGGCGGATTGATAAAGGCCTTCTCCGATTTTCCCAGCAATTCCTTTACCGCCCTTCTGATCCCGTCAAAATCCGCCCGATCCATAAAATTGAATACCTGAAGCTTCCGCTTGCATATCTGCTGCTCTGCCATCACCTGGTCATCTGAAATATAAGCCATCTGTGCATCTCTGCGCTCTATGTTTGTCATTGCTTAGCCCTCCTGTTCTTTCTGGTTTCCCATCAAAATGCCAGCCATGGGCTCTTGTCCAGTGACCTCCTCATCCTTCCAAAGCCTTGGCGCACTGCTCCAGATATTTCCGGATCCCAAGCTGCTGGGGACAAACCTCCTCACACTGGCCGCAACCCACACAGGCGGAGGCGAATCCTCCCCCTTTCACGGCTTTTTGGTAATTCAAGACTGCCTCTGTCATCTGCCCGTTCCCCAGCCATTTATTCATGGCAGAAAAAATTTCCGGAATGGGAATCCCCTCCGGACACCCCTTTGTACAGTAATGGCAGGCCGTACAGGGAATGGTGGAAGAATTTCCCAGAATGCGCTGCACCTGATGGATGATCCTTTGCTCCTCCTCACAGAGAGGGCAAAAGCGCTTCATAAAGGAGAGATTATCCCTCATCTGCTCCATATCCGACATGCCGGAAAGTACGGTAATAATCCCTTCCAGGGATGCTGCAAACCGAATGGCCCAGGAGGCTAAGGACATCTCCGGGTGATATGCCTTCATAAGCTTCTCCCCCTCCAGGGGAAGCTTTGCCAGATTTCCCCCCTTCACAGGCTCCATAATCACAATGGATTTCCCATGCTTACGTGCCACCTCATAATTGGCCCGGGACATGACCGAGGGATTCTCCCAGTCTGCGTAATTGATCTGTAGCTGTACAAAATCCACCTCCGGATGCTCCGAAAGAAGCTGATCCAGAAGCTTGGGATCTGCATGAAAGGAAAACCCTGCATGGCGGATAAGCCCCTTGATCTTCTGCTCCGCCAAAAAATCCCAGAGCCGGAAATCTGCATACTTTTCCCAGTTCTTCCAGCTCACGGCATGGAGCAGATAATAGTCAAAATATCCCGCCCCTGTGCGCTCCAGACTGGTGGCAAGCTCCCTTCTGGCCTCCTCTTCCGTGGCGGCCACGGAGGTATTTAATTTTGTGGCCAGGGTAAAGGAATTTCGGGGATGGCGGTCCACTAAAGCTTTCCGCGCCACCTCCTCGGAGCCCTCATACACATAAGCGGTGTCAAAATATGTAAAGCCGGCCTCCAAAAATGCGTCCACCATATCCTTTATCTGTTCCACATCCATGTGTCCGTCCTTCCTTGGCAGACGCATAAGTCCAAAACCAAGCTTGGGAACCTCTTTTCCAAAATAATCAATCATGCGCGCACTCTCCTTCCAGATTTTTACAGATAGACAGATACTCTTCCTTCCGGTTCCTGGCGTGGGCATCCATGACCTCCCAGGCCCGCTGGGCATCGTGGCTGTCCACGGCCTCCAATAGTTTTCGGTGATACTTCACCCCTGCTGCAGAGCCGATGGAGAGATACATCTCATAGATGGTCATCTCCAGGGGAGAGCTTAAAATGGTATAGGTCTGCATAACCAGGGAATTCCCCGTCATCTGGGCAAGCTTCAGATGAAACTGCTTATCCAGGGAAGCCATTTTCTCATAATCATCCTTGGCCGCTTCCAGCTCATCCTGAATCCGATGCAACTCCTCCAAGTCCTCAGCCTTGGCCTGCCTGGCCGCCATAGCGGCAATATCATTTTCCATGATGCAGCAGAAATCCAGCACCTCCAGAAGATCCTTTTCATTAAGCTTTGACCGCATAATGCCGTTAATATATAGCCCGGTATCCTGCTGCTTCACAAAAGAACCTGCCCCCAGCCGCACCTCAATCAGCCCATAATCAGCCAGACTGCGCAGAGCCTGCCGCACCGTGCTTCGGCTTACATGGAAAATTCCCGCCAATTCCGTCTCCGAGGGAATCTTCTCTCCCACCTTCCATTTGCCGGCTAAAATATTGTTCTTTAGCTGCTCAAATACCTGCTTTGTTATATTTACTTTTTTAATCGGTTCCAGTGACATATGTGCCCTCATTTCTGCTTTTGCTTATCCTCCCCTCCGTGGGCAAGAGGACACTCGTCTACGGAGGGGAGGTCTATAAAACGTATTATAAACGAAACCACCGGAAAAGTCTAACTGTATTTCCTTTCCGGTGGTCTTGCGTACATATTTTAGAATATTTTAGAAGGTGTAATCAATTCTTCGGTAGGCCAGCCGCCCGGCCTTTATGGTCATCACAGGGACAAAGAGCTTGTCTGCAGGCATCTCATTGCCCACCATATCGCGGAAAATCATGGGCTTCTCCAAAAGCTCCATAATAGCCACATCCGCCAAAGCTCCGGGCCGTAAGGTGCCGATTTGGTGTTCCAGATGCATAAGCCTGGCCGGAGTGGCTGTGACAGCGCCAATGACATCCCTGATTTCCATGCCCCCGGCCAAATATTCGGACATGGTATAGGGCAGCCCAAAAAGATTCTTCCGGTAAATGCTGTGGGTTACCACATCCGTGCTGATAATATCCGGCAGAAAGCCCTGGGCAATGGCCCGCTGCATTACATCCAGGCTGTGATTCTTTCTCCCGGAGGCACAGTCAAAGAGCACGCCCCGGTCTCTGGCCTCCCTCACGCAATCCTGAATTTTCCCATTCCCGTCCAGGATGCTGTAATCCCCCTGAGACTGGTAGCAATGGCAGAGAATGTCCTGGTTCCCTAGCCTGGAGAGAATCTCCTCATAGGGAGACTCCGGCCAGACTGCATGGCAGCATACGGGAAGCTTAAATTTCTCTCCCAGCTTTCGCGCCTCATCAAGAGGAATCAGATTCAGCTCCTTGGAAAAGAAATGGCCAATCCGGCACTTAAAGCCCAGAATCAAATCTCCATAGCGCTCCAGCAGATACTCCAGCCGCTTATGATCCATGTTTTCCGGCTCCATATTTTCAAAATACTGCTCCGTAATAATGCCTGTGGCCGTAATATTGAGAAAGGCCCGCATGGTAATGGCCGCTTGATACAGGTTGTCATGGACCACAGACTCAAAATTGCAGGAGCCCCCGGATCCTGCATCCACCGCAGAGGTGACCCCGTTTGGCAGCGTATACAGATCCGGATGGAGGCCCACATCGCTGTTCCGGTATCCCAGGTGTGTATGAAAGTCAATGAGCCC
>CANPIM010000077.1 GCA_947574135.1 uncultured Lachnospiraceae bacterium | reverse complement strand
GTAGAACGCCAGCTTCCCAAGCTGGAGAGGCGGGTTCGATTCCCGTTATCTGCTTTAGGAAGGGCCATAAATGCTGAAATTATTAGCGCTTATGACTCTTTTATTTTTTATCTGAATCTATTTGAAACTCCATGACCGAACACAAACCGAGGTACCCCATGAAATTAAAAAATATTCTCCTGGTGGTCAATGACATAGACCGCTCCAAAAAATTCTATCACGACTTATTCGGCCTGGAGGTCCTGACGAACTTCGGCGGAAATGTAATCCTCACGGAAGGCCTGGTCCTACAGGATAAAAGCATCTGGGAGCAGCTTATTGGACAAGAGTCTGTCCAGGGCCATGCAGATGCAGAGTTGTATTTTGAAGAGAATGATCTGGACGCCTTTCAGGAAAGACTTAAGAAACATCCCGACGCCGTCTCCTACCTGAATCCCCTTATGGAGCATACCTGGGGACAGCGGGTCATTCGAATCTACGATCCGGACAGACACGTGATAGAGATTGGAGAGGCCCTGGACCATGTGGTCCGGCGGCTCTGTAAGGATGGCATGTCCCCGGAACAGACGGCCGAGAAAACAGGTCTGCCTCTGGACCAGGTAAAAGGAATCTGTGGCCTGTGACATGGAACAGCAACCCTTTTCCTTTGCGCGAAGTGCGCCTCCCCCGGAGGGCTTTTGCTTTACAGGATGCAATTTCCCGTAAAGTAAAAAGCTGCCCCACTGGGTTTCTTCCCGGTATGGCAGCTTTTTTCTATATATATTATTTTTATTCCGATTTTTCCAGATCCTTCACCTGCTTCTGGAACCGCTCCAGCAGACTGTCAATGACATGCACCAAATGACCAATCTCCGGTTTGGTGAGCTGCTCATCTGCTCCCAGAGCCTCACCCTTGATACGCATCTGATCATCAATCAGAGATGAGAAAATCACAACCGGAATGTGCTTCAGCCTGGGATCGTCCTTGACCAGCTTCGTCAAACGGTGACCATCCATCTCCGGCATCTCAATATCCGTAATGATAAGATTTACCTTATCATACAGATCCGAATCGTTGCGCAGACCCTTCAGATAATTCCAGGCCTCCTGTCCATTGCTGAAGTTCTTCACATCCATAAATCCGGCTCTCTCCAGAGAATCATCGATCATCTTCTGGAGAAGGATGGAATCCTCCGCAATCACAAGGGGGCAATTACACAGGGGACGATCTCCCATCTGCTCCACCTCGGAAATCTGAATGGTGGTCTCCGGCGCAATCTCCGCCACGATCTTCTCAAAGTCCAGAATAGTGACCAGCTCCCCGGAGCACTGAGCGATACCTGTGGCTACGCCCTCCTCTCCATGGCTTAAGGTCTTATCCGGCTTCTGAATATCCTTCCAAGAAATACGGCTAATGCCTTCAATGCTCTGCACGCGGAAAGCAACCGTCATCTTATTGAAATTTGTTACGATAAACAGATCTCTGGGCTTATGCTCTAAATTCTCATTGGTCAGATAATAGCCCAAATCAATTACGGTGATCAGTGTGTCTCTGGGCTTGAAAATTCCCTCCACAGCCGGATGAGCGTGGGGCATCCCCTTCACCTTCTCACTCATCATAATCTCTTTCACCTTTGCCACATTGATTCCGTAAAACTCGCCCTGAATCGTAAACTTCATAATCTCAATTTCATTTGTGCCCGATTCAAGAAGAATCCCCTCTTTTTCTCTTTCCACGTGTATCCGCTCCTTCCCTTATAGATGTTTTTCCGGCTTTCCGGCTGACCGGATGATCACATCCCCGGTGGCCACATTAATCGACATGGTTCGGGCGGAGCTACCTCCTGTATCCTCCGCCGAAATACGCAGCCGTTCTTCCATCAATACCTTTTTTACCATTGCAGCGTTCCTCTGCCCAATGTTTCCGAAATCCGAATTTCCCCGAATTTCAAACATCTTTGCTCCCCCTGCAATTTTTACAATGGTTCTGCTCTTCACCATGCCAAAGGCTGAGAGCTTGCGGATCATCTCCCGAAGTCCTGTGTCCGCGTATTTGTATACCTTTTGATCATTAGGGTCAGTCCGCATAGGCAGCATAACGTGCAGAAGTCCCCCCAGCTTCAGGAACGGATCATAGAGGGTTATCCCAATACAGGAGCCAAGAGCATATGTAATGATTTCACCCTCTCCCCTGGCGAATTTCATGTCCCCGATCCCTACTTTTAAATTATTCGCTGTCAACTCAAAACACCTAATTTCTCTAATATACTATTCAGGGACTCAATGTCAGGGAGCATCAAAAGCCCATCCGAAAGCCTGACACCGTCCATGACAAACTCTGCATTAATGTACATGAGCTTATCTGTCTCGTACCCATACTCCGCAATGGGCACTGTTAAAATTCCTCCCAGCATATTTACCGTGGAGCTGGGAACCGACAGATCAATATCCACTCCCACCAGCTGGGCAAAGGCATTCACATAGGAGCAGATGATAATATTGCCCACCTCCTCCAGGGCGGAATAGGAAAGCTCATCCATCTCCTCAAAGGAGGCATATCTATTTCCGATAAGCTTCTCCAGCACCACATTTGCCATATCCATCTTAAAGATAAAGAGGATCAGCCCATTTACATCCCGGGACATCTGGACCAGCGTGGCCGCCACCAGCTCCTCGATCTCTCCAATTCTTTCCACTGCCTCCTCATAGCCGAGGACGCTAACCTCCGGAATAGTAATCCGCACCTCCTTTTGCAGAAGCTTGGAAAGGGATGTGGCAGCATGGCTTGTGCCAATACTGCTGATTTCCTTCATAACATCCAATTCCTGAAGGTTCATGTCTTCATAGCTCTTTATTCTCATACTCACCTCTCACCATGATCCCTACGAGCGCAGAGAGTTCACTGTACCCTCAATCTCGTCCGCTGTGTTTACCACCTTCAACGCATAGGAAAACGCCCGCTGACATTGGATCACCTTTACCATTTCATCGGCCATATCCGTATCAGAGCGCTCCAGAGCGCCGGTAGCCAGCATAGGATTCTCAATCAATATGGGATCCGCCCCCTCATCCTGAGGCGCAAACTCATTGTCTCCCACGTGCAAGAGGCGGCTGGGATGCTCAAAGGTATAGAGAGCTACCTTCTGGCGTATTTCACCCAGATCCTCTCCATCCATCTGCCCTACCTCAATGGGCTGCTGATTCTGGTCCAAGACCAAACGGTTGGAATCTGTCATAAGATAAAATTTGCCATCCAGCTCTCCCCGATGGAAATGACCACTGCGGGTATAGGTAATCGCCTCTGTACCCACATCCTGTACCATAAAAAAGGCTCTGTCCTGCAAAATGGCAAAATCCAGAATTCCGTTGGTCTGGGTCACGGCCGCCGTATTGAAATTCGTATAGGTCCGCTGTACCCGCATGCCGTTGCCGGCCATGAGCTCTGTCACCGCGTCCTCCGAATCATTCAGATTGAATTTCAACAGATCGGCAAACTCCACATTTTCCTTTTTAAAGCCATTGTTGTTAATATTGGCCAGATTGTTGGAAACCACGTTCAGCTTAGCTAAAAAGCTTCCGGCTCCCAGGGCTCCCGTATAAAATGACTGATACATGTTTGTTTCCTCCTTACAATCTACCTACGTCTGTTGCCGATTTGCTCATAATCTGATCATACATCTTAAGGACCTGAGCCGCACTCTGAAGGGCTCTCTGAGAGGACATTAAATTGGTCATCTCCTCCACCATATCCACATTGGAACGCTCCAGGGTCTGCCACAGCACTCCAGTTGTCCCATCAGTCACCTGGCGGGGCGCCTGATTGGTGGAATAGAGGCCGTAGTCCTCCTTGTGAAGCTGCCCATGATCCTCAAAATCTACAATACGCAGAATTCCATACTCCTGCTCATTGCCGTTCTCATCCCATCCCCGGATGGCGCCGTTGCCGTCCACTACAAAATCCTCGCTGGCAATCTGAATAGGCCCGTTCTGTCCCTGGACCCGTCCCAGATTATCCAACGTCAGATAGCCCTCATTATCCACATGGAAGGAGCCATTCCGTGTATAGCGAACTCCGTCTGCTGTATTGATACAGAAAAATCCATTTCCGTTCAGGGCAAAATCAAAAACACCTCCGGTGCTGTCAAAGCTTCCCTGCTCATAGTTTACAAACGTTCTTTGCGCAGTCTTAATCTTGGAGGTAATCCCCAGCTCTACGGAATTATCCTTGCTGCGTCTCCCCGTCCGATAGAGCATTTCCTCCTCAAAGGTACTGCTGACCATCTTCTCCCGCTTATACCCCGGGGTCTGAATATTTACCATGTTGTTGCCAATAACATTCAGATTTCTGCTCTGGGTCAGCATACCGGATGTCAGGTTATAGAATCCCTGATACATGCCTGTTTCCTCCTCTTCTATACAAATCTATCTGCTGTCTTTATCTTTCAAACATACGTTCAGCCTTCCATAGGTGGTCCAGCTGAACGAATCCCTATACATAATTGCTCATATATGCCTTTAGTCTCCGGATGGCGTTGCTGTGGATCTGGGAGATGCGGGGTTCGCTGACTCCCAGGATCTCCGCGATTTGGCCCATGTTCAGCTCCTCCACATAGTAGAGGGAAATCACCATCTGCTCTTTCTCCTTCAAGCTTTTTACCGCCTCGGCCAATAGCTGGCGGGATTCCTCCTGCAGAAAGGCCTTCTCCGGCTGAGAATCAATGTCTCTGCTGGACACCTGAAGGGACTGATGCTCATCCTCGTCGTCGCTGAGCATATCCAGCGACAGCACATTCATAATCACACTCATGCTCTGAAGCTTTCGATACTTCTTCACATCCATCCCCATATGTTCCGCAATGGCTTCCTCCGTAGCCTCATTCCCAAGCGTCCCCCGGGCCTCCTCCATGAGCCGTACCTGCTTGCGGAAATCTCGGGGCATCCAGTCATTTTTGCGCACCAGGTCAATAATCATTCCCCGAATACGCCTGGATATAAAAGTCTCAAACTTATTATCCCGCTTTGGGTCGTATCTGTCAATCCCCTTCATTATGGCAATTACGCCTTCGTTGATAATATCCTCCGTCTGCAGAGAGCCTGCATAAACTCCCCGCATCTGGGCGGCTATGGTCTTAACAATATAGAGGTAACGCATGACCAATTCCTGCTTTACCTCCAGACGCTTACTCTCCCGGTATAGCACTAAGAGCTCCTTATTTGTCTTATCTTTTAACTTTTCTGCCTGAGCCATCCTGCATCAACCCCTTACCGGTCAGGCGCCTCTCCTCTCTGAGCTCTCAAGAGTCAGGCTTCCTATAGACTGTATCTGAATATTGTTCGCTATCTCATTAAAGGACAGTACCCGGACATTGGGATAAAACTGATCAATCAACCGGTAAAAATGCACACGCATCACCTGGGAGGTGAGGATTACTGGACTCTGAGACAGGCTGTTAAATTTCTTAAGCTGCACGGTGATCTGATTAATAAGGCTCTGTAGCACATCAGGGCTCAAGGCCAGGTAATAGCCTCTCTCTCCCTTGGACAGACAGCTCACCATAGTCCGCTCCAGCTCTGCATCCATGGTAATAACCTTCATGCTGCCGTCCTCGCAGTAGAGACGGGTAATGGTCCGCTTCAGAGCTGTCCGGATGTGCTCAATCAAAGCATCCACATCCTTTACAGGAAGCCCTGTCTCGGAAATACTCTCCAGAGTGGTCTCGATAATCGTCTCCATATCCTTGATAGGCACACCCTCCTTCAAAAGGCTGGTGAGAATCTTCTGAAACAAACTGTAATTGATAAAGTTGGGAAAGGCCTCCTCAATAAGCTCCGGAGAATTCTTCTTTGTATTCTCCACCAGATGGATAATCTCCTGCCTGGTCAAAAGCTCATGGGCATGCTGCTTCACCACCTCTGACAGATGGGTTACCAGCACGGACAGGGGATCTATGACCGTGTAGCCATATATCTCTGCCATCTCCCGATCCTCCGGCCGAATCCACCGGCTGGGAATCCCGTAGGCCGGCTCAATCGTCTCGATTCCATCGATCTCCATCTCCGGATTCTCCGGATCCAGAGCCAGGAAATAATCCACCAGAAGCTCGCCCTTGGCTACCTCCTCGCCCTTGATCTTAATGCTGTACTGATTGGTATTCAGTCCCGAGCTATCCCGAAGGCGAATAGAGGGAATCACAAAGCCCATATCCTGGGCATACTGCCGCCGGAAAATCACAATCCGGTTAATCAGTCGTCCACCCACCGACTCATCCACAAGAGGAATCAGGCTGTAGCCAAACTCCATCTCAATGGGCTCCACCGTCAGCAGGTTATACACATTATTTACATCCTTGTAATACTCCTCCTCCGTAACCTGTCGCAGAGTCTCGCCGCCCTCCGGCTGAGCCTCCTCCGCAGGTCCCTCCATGCCGGGGCCAGTGGCAAAGCCAACGCCGGCCATAGACGGCTCCTCCTGAATCCTCCTGGAGAGATAATAGCCGCCGCCGATTAATCCGGAGGACACAATGAGAAGCTGGATCACCGGCATACCCGGAATCACCGTCAAAACAGCCACCACAATCCCACTGATCATAATGGCCGTGGGCTGGGCCGTAAACTGCTTGGAAATATCCTCGTTCAGACTTCCCTCTGCCACCGCACGGGTCACAATCATACCTGTGGCCGTAGAAATCAGCAGGGAGGGAATCTGGCCTACCAGACCGTCACCTACCGTAGCGATGGAATAGGTGGTGGCCACCTCGCCGATGGAGGCGCCGCCCTGCACAAGGCCGATAATAATACCACCGATAAGGTTTACACCCGTGGTAATCAGGGACATCACGGAGTCACCCTTTACAATCTTGGTGGCACCATCCATGGAGCCGTAGAAGTCCGCCTCCCTCTGAATCTTTTCACGCCGGGCCTTTGCCTGCTGCTCATCAATCAGTCCTGAGTTCAGGTCCGCGTCAATGGCCATCTGCTTACCGGGCATGGCGTCCAGGGTAAATCTGGCAGCAACCTCGGATACGCGCTCCGCGCCCTTGGTGATAACGATAAACTGCATCAATACAATAATCAGGTAGATAACCAGACCTACCACCACGTTTCCCTGGAGAATAAAATCACCAAAGGACTGGATAATCTGTCCGGAGGATCCGGAATTGGTCAGAATATTTCTCGTCGTTGACACGTTGATGCCCAGACGAAACAGAGTGGTAATCAACAACAGCGACGGGAATATGGCAAATTCCAGAGGCTCCCGAATCGTCATGGTAATAACCAGAATCATCAGGGACAGGGATATATTCAAAATGATTGCCACGTCCACAATGGCCGCGGGCAACGGTATAATCAGCAAAAGGATTACCGTGAGTACAAAGAGTACAACGGAATAGCTCAATAATTTTTTCATGTAAGACTCCATCCATCTATATAAAATATGCGGATGCCAATTCTGCCATCACCTGAGCATCTCATCTCTATGGTTGAGCCGGTATATATATACCAGAACCTCCGCCACTGCGCCGTAATACTGAGGCGGTATCTCTCGCTCCACCTCGCAGTCCGCATAAAGCGCTCGGGCCAAAGGTCTGTTCTCCAAAATAAACACCTCATGTTCCATGCCCACCTTGATAATACGCAAAGCCAGATAATCCTGGCCCTTGGCCAGAACCACCGGCGCCCCATGCTTCTCCGGGTCATACTTCAATGCCACGGCAAAATGCGTGGGGTTTCGGATAATCACATCAGCCTCCGGGACACTCTGCATCATTCTGCTTAAGGCCATCTGACGCTGAATCCTGCGGATTCGTCCCTTGATCTCCGGATTTCCCTCGGTCATCTTGTATTCGTCCTTTACCTCCTGCTTGGTCATCTTCAGATTTTTCTCATAGTCCCATCTCTGGTAAAGAAAATCAAAAAACGCCACCACAGCAAAGGCAATACAAACCTTCACCACCAGGTCAAGCACCATCTGCAAGGTAGCAGCCGCGGCGCTTAACACCGATACATCCATCATCTGTGCAATGGGCGTAACATCGCTCATCAGAATATTATACAGCAAAGCAATTAAAATTGCTACCTTAACCAGGTTTTTTACAAGCTCTACCACTTTTTTCATGCCAAAAAGCTTCTTGATCCCGGAAATGGGATTGAGCTTGCTAAACTTTGGCCGCAAGGGCTTAAAGGTCACCAGGAACCTGGTCTGTATCCCATGGCCCAAAATTCCCAGCACCATGGATACCAGCAAAAGGGGAAGTGCACACTTTAAAAGTGTCACCACCGCATAGGCATAGATATTGGGGGAGCGCTCCAGAGGAGCATCTGCCCCTGCTGCGGAAAAAAAGAACTCCATGAATTCTCCCGCCGTCTCATATATCATGGGTAGTACCAGCTTGGCTGTATAGAACACACCCAACAGCATCAAAACCGTAACAATATCCTTGCTCTGGAATATATTTCCCTCTTCCCGGGCATCCTTGCGTCGTTTGCAGGTTTGCTGTTCGGTTTTTTCCTGTCCATTCGATTACGCCAAGCTAACCACTCCCTTCTGCCTGCAGGATCCATCTCCCTATGGGACAGCAGCTTCTCCTGACTAGTGTGCTGTCTCAATCACTCCCAGACACACCCATCCGGCTCCGGATCTTCTCTGTAAGTAATCGAGACAGTACGCTAGCTTAATATCATCAGCGCCTCCTCTATATAGATAAACATATTGTCAATCACATCGTAAAGCTTACCTGCCATAGGGTTAAACAAAAAGACCAGCATGAGCAATCCCACAATAATCTTCAACTGAAAATTTACGGAAAACACGTTGATTTGGGGAATCACCCGCATGAGAATTCCCACGGCCGCCTCTGTCACCAGCTCCATGGCAATAATGGGAAAGGCAAACTGCATTCCCATCACAATGCTTCTCTTAAAAATCTCCATTATCAGCTCCCCAAGACGGGGATCTATCTGCACCTGCCCAAAGGGCACCATCTGCGCCGAATTATAGATAAGAGCCATAAGATGTACGTGCCCATTCCCAGCCAAAAAGATAAGCACCAGAAACGTATAGTACATTCCTGATGTAATGGTCATCTGGGTATTGTACTGGGGGTCATACACCTGAGCCATGGACAGACCCATAATATAGTCCGCCACAGCAGCGGCAAAGCGGACCACCACAAAGCACAGCTCCATGGAAAAGCCAATGGCAAAGCCCACCATCAATTCCTTGAACAGCATAAACCCAAATTCCAGCATTACGGTAGGCTCCTGAACCAGGGTCCCATCTGTGGTTCCAAACAAAAGATAGGACAGCACAAAAATCATGGCTCCCTTTACCGCACCCGGAATATTGGATCGTCCCAGAATGGGATTGAGCATAATGGCTCCAGTCATCCGCATAAAAACCAGCGCAAAAAGGATAAACATAACCCGTCAGCCTCCTGCGGCGATAGACACCATCTGCCTTAAAAATCCCTGGAGCTCACTCATAATGGCGCCTCCCAGGATGCCCATAACCGCCAGGATGGCAAGAAACTTGGGAACAAAGGTCAGGGTCTGCTCATTGATCTGGGTAGCTGCCTGAAAAATGGATATGATAACACCCACCAGCATGCTGACCAGCAAAAAGGGCAGAGCCAGACGCAGGGCAAGCATAAATGCCTGATATAAAAGATCCAGTACCTCCAGTTCTGTCATAACGCTCTCCTTTTCCTGTCACATTCACATCCTGTCACTTGAAGCCTGCCACAATGTTGGAGAAGATAAGCTCCCAGCCATCCACCGTGATAAAAAGCAAAAGCTTAAAGGGCAAGGAAACCATAGCCGGCGGCAGCATCACCATTCCCATGGACATCAGAGTGGTAGCCACAATGATGTCTACCAGAAGAAAGGGAAGATAAATGCAAAAGCCGGCAATAAATCCTCTCTTCAGCTCACTGGTCATAAAAGCAGGCACCACCACAGTCAGAGAATAATCCATAGGATCCTCCAGGACCTCCGCCCCTGACATACCCACAAAATTGTCCAGGGTGTCCATCTCTGTGTTGTGCAGCATAAACTCCTTCATGGGAACAATCATCCGCTCCAGAGCCTCTTCCTGGGAAATCTCCTCCCGGATAAAGGGCTGATACCCCTCCTCATTTACCCGATTGAGCACTGGGCTCATAATATATAGGGTCAGAAACAAGGATATCCCAATTAAAACCATATTGGGCGGCGACTGCTGAACACCCATGGCATTCCTGGTGAAGGACAGAATGATGATGGTCCTGGTAAAGGAAGTCATCATAATAACCAGAGAGGGCAGCAGAGCCACCAGCGTAAGCATAAACAGCAATTCCAGAGTAGGAACGCTTCCGCCATTTAACTGTGTCAATAAATCGCTCATCTGTCAAATCCACCCTTCTCATCCCGGCGCTTCCGATACTTATCAAAAATCTCCTGAAAGGAGGTGGGAAGCTCCGTCTTTACCGGGTTCTCCGGCCTGTCCACATGAAAATCCCCCTCCACCTGGGACAGCAGCTGGATACCAGCCTGGCTGACGCCAACCAGATAATACTGCTCTCCCAACTCCAGGAGAAGAATTCTCTTGTCCTGCCCAACGGGCAGCTGCTCAACAATCCGCATATGTCCGGAGGCAGAAGGACCGGAAATGGTCCCCCACTTTTTTCCCATCATACGGCTGCACCAATAGGCCAAAAGCAAAATGCCCAAGATCGTCAGCACTGTGCTGAATATATTCAAAGCCCACATGGCTACAGGGTCTCCGGATTCAATTCTTTTGTAACGATCTCCGTAATACGAATACCGAAATTGTCCTCCACTACTACGATATCTCCCCGGGCAATACACTGTCCGTTTACAAAAAGGTCCACCTGCTCTCCGGCCATCTTATCCAAAACCACCAGAGTACCCTGGGTAAATTCCAGAATATCCCGCACCAAGCGCTTGGTCCTTCCGATTTCCACAGAGATCTCCAGAGGCACCTTCATGAGCATTTCCTGGTTGGTCTTATCCTCCATACCATCCCCGGCCTCATCCTGCATTTGCTGAGAAGCCAAAGGCTTGATAATAGAACTTTCCTTTCTGGGCTGCTCCTGGGCCTTCGGTGTCCGCATCATTTCCATCATCTGCATCTGGGTCTGCTGCATCTGATTCAAAAGCTGCAGCATCATGGGATCCATAGCCGGAGCGGGTGCCGGATAGGGATAATAGGGCTGTTGTGCCCCCATAGCAGGCGCCTGAGGCTGCTGTACCGCCATATTAGGCTGCATGGCTGGCTCCGCAGCAGGTGCAGGCTGTACGGACGGCTGCGGCTGTATCTGCTCCGCCTGGGCGGCCTGAGCCGCTGCCTTCATGGCATCGGACTTTGCCTGCATCATTCCGGCCCCTGCGTGAATAGCTGCCGGCATCTCGGCCTCCTGGGTAGGCGCGGCCGGTTCCCCTCCCTGCATAGATTTCATCAACGCATCCATTTCCTCCTGGGACATGCTTCCACCACCCGAAGAAGAACTGGGCTCCACCAAAGCCGGTTCCGGAGCGGGAGCTGGCTCTGGTGCCGCCTGCGGCGCCTCCTCCACATCTCCTCCCAACCCAAAGGGTGTCAACAGACGCTTTGCCAGTCCGGTTGACATAATATTCATAAACTCACTGTTCAGTTTTTCCTCAATTTCCAGGCGGAAACGGACAACCACCATTCCCTCCTCTTCAGGAAAATACTTATCCTTAAACTCCTCCGGCTCCCCCACATCAAAGGATTTGGGGGTGGAAATATTTACCGGAAAGCCTAAAAATTCAGATAAAGCCGTAGCCGAGGCCCCCATCATCTGATTCATAATCTCACAGATGGCGCTGACATAAATCTCATCATCCATGATAAACGATTCATCTGTAAGGTCCTGCCCCATCAGCGTGCCCACAATAATCCGCACATCCTCCTTGCGGAACATCATGACGTTTTTCCCGTCCAGGCCCTCCACATAGGCAATCTCTACCCCGATGGCCGGCTCCAGGCGCTTAAACTCAAATTCCTCCCGCGTCTGCACCTTTACCACCGGTGTGGTGATATCAACCTTTGTACCCAGTAATGTGGAAACCGCTGTCGCCGAGGCGCCGAGACTGATATTCATAATCTCGCCTATGGCATCTATTTCCATTTCATTAAAGCCGCTAGCGCCCATTATTCAAATCTCCTTCTGTCCAACATTATTTCCCGATCTCCAGCGCTTTCTGCGCCATCAGCTTAATTGCATTCAATGCCGTAATATTCGCGTCATAAGACCTGGTAGCCGACATAGCATCCACTGTCTCCTTCAAAAGATCCACGTTGGGCATTTCCACAAAGCCGCTTTCGTCTGCATCCGGATGTCCCGGATTATAGACCATTTTCATCTCCCGGTCATCCTCCACAATATCAGCCACCCGCACGCCGGCCGGCCGACTGCTGATTCCCTTGCCCTGGGCCGCATTGCGCATAACCTCCCGGAAGCTCTCGGAACCATAGCTCTCAAAAACCACCGTTTTTCTGCGGTAGGCGCCGCCTGCCTCTGTTCTGGTGGTATCAATATTCGTTATATTCTCCGACGCAATATCCATCCGCAGGCGCTGCGCACTCAGGCCGGAAGCACAGATATCAAATGAACTTAAAAAAGCCATTCCCTCTCCTCCTGCCTGTCTTTACTGTCCTAAAATGGTGTTAACGGTCTCCACAATACGCTCCTGGTTAAAGGGCTTTACAATAAAATCTCTGGCGCCGGACTTAATGGCGTCCACCACCATGCTCTCCTGTCCCATAGCCGTACACATTACAATCTTGGCATCCGGATGGCTCTCACGGATTTTTTTCAGAGCCTGAAGGCCATCCATATTGGGCATGGTAATATCCATGATTACCATATCCGGGCTCTCTTCTTCATATTTCTTAACCGCCTCAGCTCCGTCCTGAGCCTCCACAAAGTTGTCATACCCGCTCTTTGTCAGCGCGTTCTTGACCATCATTCGCATAAATGCAGCATCATCAACCAGCATAATCTTCGCCATTGTTCTTTCCTCACTCTCATAAAAATATTATATGTAGTCTTTTATTCAAATACGGCTGTCTCCAGCTCTTCCTCCACGTTTTCTTCCTCGTAGAGGCGCTGGTTAATCCGTACCGCCACATTCTTTTTATATATGCCCATCTTTCCGGTGAACCATGCCTGCCTGCCAATAAACAGCCGCACATCATTATCCTTGGGCTTATTCATGTCGATCACATCTCCCTCCCGCAGATGATAGATATCATCCAGATCCAGAGAGATGGTACCCAGCTGGCCGGTAACCGGAAGCAGAGAATCCCTAAGATTCTCCAGGATTGTCTCCTTGTTATCCTCGTAGGAATATCCCCTTGCCAGATGCTTGCGGCTGTCAATCACATGGAATATGGTTTCCAAAAGCGTACCGGGAAGGCAGATCCGGATTTTCTCCGAAGCCAGACCGGCCAAATCCACATTCAAAAGAATAATGGCCACCGTCTCATCCAGTCCCACATCCTGCATCATGCTGGGATTGTCCTCAATTCTCCGAGCCTTGAATTCCATGCTGATATAGTTGGCAAAGCCATCCTTCAAGGCCTGAATCAAATAGGATAAAATCCGTCGGTACAATGCAATCTCCACATCCGAATACCGGTATCCCGGCTTCACCTTTATGACATCCTCACCACCGCCCAGCATAT
>CANPIM010000076.1 GCA_947574135.1 uncultured Lachnospiraceae bacterium | reverse complement strand
CCAGGGAAGCAGCTCCCGGGTTTGCCTTTCAATACCAATACCGGAACTCTTTGATAAAATAAATAAAACCGTGCCTACAGGCGGCGTTATGGTGCCAATGGACATAAGCAAGGCAATGATAACGCCGAAATATACGGGATGAATGCCAAGGGCTGTCACAACAGGCATTAAAATAGGAACCGTTGTCAAAATAATGGCAGAGGTCTCCATAATCATTCCCAAAAATAAATAGACGACCGTGAGAATCAGCATCATAATAAATTTGCTCTGGGTAAAGCCTGCCAGGGCCGCAGCTATGGTCTGGGGAATCTTGGCATAGGTGAGGCACCAGCCAAACAGGGTGGCTGTTGTGACAATCACCAGAATGGTACCCGTGGTCAGGGTGGCCTTCCAGAGAATTTCAGGAATATCCCGCACCCGGATGGTCTTATAGATGACAATCCCCACAAACAGACTGTACACAGCGGCAATGGCCCCGGCCTCTGTGGCTGTGCAGATCCCGGTGAGAATGCCTCCGATAATAATCACCGGCGTAAGCATTGCCCAGACAGCATCCAGAAAGCTCTTCCCCACCTCCCCTATCCGGAATTTGGCATCCCGGGGATAATGGCGCTTCATGGCAAATACAGCCACCAGGGCCATAAGAGTCATGGCCAGAAGCAGTCCGGGAATGACACCCCCTATAAAGAGTGCGCTGATGGACACATTGGCCGTAACGCCGAAGAGAACCATAACGGTGCTGGGAGGAATGATGGGGCCGATAACCGAGGAGGCGGCAGTCACAGCTGTGGAAAACTCCACGTCATAGCCGTGATCCTTCATAGCCTTGATCTCAATGGGTCCCAGTCCGGCGGCGTCTGCAATGGCTGTGCCGGACATGCCGGCAAACAGCGTGCTGGCCAGCACATTTACATGGCCCAGGCCTCCGGGAAGAAACCCCACCAGGCTGTTGGCGAAGCGGAAAATCTTATCTGTAATGCCGCTTTTATTCATGATTTCCCCGCATAAAATAAAGAAGGGCGCCGCCAGCAGGGAAAAATTGTCCAGTCCCACGGAAAACCTTTGGGCAAACGTGACCAGAGTAATTTCATTAGTCAGGAAGAAATGCAGGGCCGCCAGTCCCAGAGAAAAGGAAATGGGAAAGCCTAGGGCAATGAAGAGGAACAGTAAAAGCAGAAGCGTCATGCAGGTTCCTCCTTTCTCAGCAGTCTGGCAATGGTCTGAAACATTTCAGACAGGGAGTATATGAGGTACAGCCCGCCGGCCACAGCAGAGGGCAGGTAGAAAAAGTTTTTGTGATAGCCCAAGCTGGTCATAAAATCCATACGGGTTGCATAGGTGTGTTTGATTCCGTAGATAAGCAGGACTCCGCCAAATACGGAAATAATGGCGTATATAAGGATGTGGAGCAATTCCTGGGCCCTTTTGGGAAAATGCTTGGTCAAAAGCTCTATGTGGGGATGCTCATGAAGGCGGATTCCCACAGCGGAGGAGAGAACCACACACCATACCAGGAACAGGCGTGACAGCTCCTCGGCCCAGGCGGAGGGGATCTTTAAAAAGTATCGAAAAAGCACCTCCAGAACCACCAGAATCACCATGCCGCCAAAAAACACAGAGGCAAGGAGCTTCAGGGCTTTCAATAGAAGCAAATCTAATTTTTGCAGTAATTTCATACCATTTCTCCTGTGTAAATGCCACGCAGTCAACAAAAACATAGCCGGCTGCGTGGCAGGGGTGATAAGCGCTCTACTTTACAAAGGCATCGTAAACTTCCTGTCCCCAGTTATCCATCCACTGCTGGTTGATCTCATCCGTTGCATCCATCCAGGCCTGGGTATCCGTAAGCTCCACAACGGTAACGCCGTGGTTATTCACCATATCGTCCACCATCTCCGAAATGGATGTGTCCAGAGTTTCCGTATGAACCTTCTCCGCGTCAATCATAACATTCACCAGGATCTCCTGTTCCTCAGGGGAGAGCTGGGCAAACACATCCTTGTTAATCATAATATACTGTAAATACATCATGTGATTTGACATGGTAAGATACTTACATACCTCATAGTATCCGCTGGAGTAGAGACTGTCGATGGGCATCTCCAGCCCGTCAATTACTCCTGTTTCCAGGGCGGTATAGCATTCGTTCATGGACATGGAGGTGGCCAGGGCGCCATAATGATTCCAGGTGTCCACATACAGAGAATTTCCTGCCGGCACACGGATTTTCATTCCTGAAATATCTGCCAGGCTTGCTACAGGCTCTTTTGTCATAAGCTGGCGCGCAGCCTGGGGCCAGCCGTAAAGAACATGGATATTGGAGACCTGCTCTACCGGATCGTTGATATATTGCTTTCCCAGATCGCCGTTGAGCACCTCCATCATCTCTTCCCTGCTCTCCCACACATAATTGGAAACAGGAAGGTTGGCGGCGTTGGCATAGGCGCCAAATACACCGGCGCCCAGAGCAGCCATGTCCAGACTTCCCTGAGAGACCTGGTCCCGAAGAGAGGTTTCGTCTCCCAGGGTGCCGTCAGAATAAATATCCAGCGTAAGGCCGCCGCCGCTTCGCTCCTCCAAAAGCTCTGCCGCGTAGTTGAGGCCCTTGACCACCGCTGTGGCAGACCCGTGGTTGGTGCCAATGCGAAGAACCAGAGGCTTTTCCCTGGTTGGCGTCACCGCGTTTTCCTCTCCTTTGGCGGAAGCGGGCTCTGTGCTGGAATCTTCCTGGGTGTTGGCTGGTGCAGCTGTGTCCTCTTTGGATTCTTTCTTTCCACATCCTGTGATCTGCGAAAGTATCATGGCAGATGCAAGGCAAAACGTAAATACTCTTCTCTTGTTCATTCTTCTACCCCCATTTGGTGTTTGTTGGTTCATTGGTGAAAACGTTCGCGATTGTTTCTATCACCCCCTGCTTCGCGATAAATATTCTATAGAAACGTTAATCCTGTCCGTAATTCTCCACGATTCGGTTGTGGACGTCTGTGAGATGGGCCGTCATGGTCCGGCGGGCGTTTTTGGCGTCTCCCTTTTCGATAAAGTCAATAATGGTCCGGTGGAACACAATGGCGGACGCAACCTTATCATCACTTATAACGGCCCGGTTGGCTTCCAGGCATACCTCCGAGAGCATCTCCAGCATTTCCCGGAGAAATTCGTTGTGAGCCCCGTCGGCAATGGCCACATGGACGCTTAAGTCACAGAGGGTGATTTCCTCCGGCGTCCCGGAGGCGATAAGGCTTTCCAGCCGGGCATTCTCCTGCCGCATAAAGGCAATGTTTTCTCTGGTGGCCTTCTGGGCGGAGAGGGCGGCAATCTGAGCCTCCAGAATCCGCCGGGCCTCGCTCATCTCTACCAGGGTGTAACGAGCCAGGGCATTTTGGATATTAAAAACATTGATGGCTTTTCCGGCTGTGGGGCAGAGAAAGGTTCCCATGCCCTGCCGCTTTTCAATAATGCCTGTGGACTGTAGGGCCCGCAGGGCCTCCCGGACAGAGGAGCGGCCCACCCCAAACATTTCCATAAACTCCTTTTCCGTGGGAAGAGCTTCTCCCGGCTTTAAATCTTCATTTTCCACCATTTTTAGGATCCGATCGATAATCTCCTCGGAAACCGAGATTCGCTTGATTTTTTCTACTTCCTTCATAAAAATAATGTTTCCTCCCATCTTAGACTGTACAGAGGGATTTATCTCTTTGCAAAATCCTCCACAGCCCTTTTCATAGCCTTCACATTCTCCAGGGGAGTTGCCACGGCCAGCTCGCAGCCTGAGCCTAAAATAAAGAAATTATCCTCACCGGCTGTGTGAAGAACATTCATGGACTCTGCATAGACCTCCTCCGGCGTTCCCAGCAGAAGCTTCCCCGCCGGGTTTAAGTTCCCTATCATACAGGTATTGGTCTCCCTGGAAATTTCCTTGTAATACTTTAAATCACAGGCGTGATCCACCTCGATACAATCACAGCCTGTGGACATCATATCCCTGGCCACCAGATCGTTTTTTCCGCACACATGGAGAAGGGTGGCAAATGTTTTCTTTGCCTGCAGCTCCTTCATTTCGCTGAAAAACTTAGCCTGGGAAGGAAAGGCATACTTCCTGTAAATGGCCGGAGAGAGCATGTTAATGGAGGACAGGGAATCCCCGCTCTGCACAATGGTGGCTCCGCAATCCAAGGCAGCCCTTACAAAGGCAAGCAGACTTTGGGTACAGAGCTCTATCAATGCAAAAATCCTCTTTTGTGCATCTTCATCCTCTTCCACCTCTGCGGTTGCAATTTGCATAATAAAGTTATCGATTCCCATCATATGCCCAGCCAGGGTAAATGCCCCTGTTCCCGGCGTGCGGATAATGACCTCTTTTCCAAGCTTGTCATTGAGAATTTGAATAGCCTCCAGATACACAGGCATTCGTCCGTCCGTATATGGATTGGGAACTTTGATTTTTCCCACATCCTGAAGAGTGGCAAGTGGAACCTTTTTCACAACCGGCGTGGCGTCTGCCTGGATTTCCACCTCAACCCCAAGGGCCTGGGCAATATAATAATTGTCGCTCTGGGGGATCAGCGCATCCAAACCGTGCATCTCATAGGCCCGGATTTGTGCAGCAGCCATTTTTTTCCCGTCCGTGTGGTATTCTCCCAGGGGACATCCGGCCAGCTTTGCGCTCCAATTTCCTATATAAGGAATCACAGGTAACCGATCTACTTCCTTGTGTGCCAGCATTTGAAATAACCGCTCTTTTGCGTTCATAGCTTCTCCTTTCCCAATGGATCCTATGGAATGCATACAGGTACAATATTTATCTGTTCATCAGGTTGTCTGACATTTAGATGCTATCATAATTGTGAAATATTGTCAATAATATTATGAAATAAAAAGAAATATTGACAGAATAATCCAAACATGCTAAGGTTACATTGTAAAATTCATCTGACAACCTGACATTCTGGTTGAAACAGAAAAGGAATGTGGAGAAAAAATGAGAAGGAGAAGGTTCGTATGATTCTAAGTGAACGGGAGCGTTTTACAAGATGTGCATTTGGAAAGGATATTGATATGCTGCCGGTGCAGTGCGATTTTTCGGGAAGGGGATTGAAGCATTTTTTGAATCAAAAGGGAATTTCCAGGGTCAGCGATCTGGAGCTTCTCCCCTTTTTTGACAATCATGTGCTCTATGCGTATATGAACGGGGCGGTACTGAAAATGAAAACAAAGGATTTTCACGGGGAGGCCTATGTTTTTGACGAATGGGGCTGTAAATGGGACACCTCTCAGGATCTCTTTTATTGTAACCATCCCATTGAAAACTGGGAGGATTATGAGAAATATGAGTTTCCGGACCCTTATGCGCCCGGATACCTGGATTACGCGGAAGGGCTGGTTAAGGAGTATGGGAAGCAATATATTGTCACCTCCTACCATTTCTGCTGTCTTTTTGAGCGGGCCTATATTCTCCGGGGCTTTGAGAATGTACTCATGGATTTCTACGAGGAGGAGGAACTGCTTACAAGCCTTTTGGACCGGATCACGGATTTTCACGTGGAGCTGGCCAAGCGCTACATTTCCATTGGGGTAAACTGCGGCCGGACGGTGGATGACTATGGCAGCCAGACAGGAATGATTATGTCTCCGGATATGTGGCGGAGATTTATAAAGCCGCGATTGGCCAGGATCCATGCCGTTTATCGGAATGCGGGACTGCCCATTATCCATCACAGCTGTGGGAACATTATGCCTATTATTGAGGATCTCATAGAAATCGGGGTGTCCGTTTTAAATCCTGTGCAGCCAAATGTTATGGATTTGGAGAAGCTCTCCAGAGATTACGGGGACAGACTGACCTTTTTTGGGGGGATCTGCAACCAGAAGGTCCTGCCCTTCCTTTCTCCGGAGGAAATAGACGAGAATGTACGGCAGGTGCGAAATACGCTGGGAGCTCATGGGAGATATGTGATTTCTCCCTCCAACGGTATTGGACCGGACGTGCCTATGGAAAATGTGGAGGCTTATTTTCAGGCAGCAAGAAAATATCGGCGCCTTTGAGAAAAAAGCTGTAAAATTTTGGAAGAAATATGCAGGAAATGGAATTTAATACAAAGTGTAGGAAGCGATTGGCACAGATGGCCGGAAGATGTCCGGAACACGGTGAAATAATTCTTGAAGTTGTACAAAGAACTTGCTATACTAAGGGATAGGTGTGAGGGGTATTACATAGCGTGTATTTAAAGACAAACCCAGCGCGCAACATATCTGCTTTTATAATAAGATCTCCGCGAAAAACAAACTTATGTTCGATAAAAAATCTGGAAAAGAAAATTCGTTTTTCTGGAAGATTTTTTCTGGGCTGATTTGTTAAAAAACTATGAACTATGGAGAATAAAATTGACTTACAGCGCGTAAAATAGTAAAATTTACTATGCGAGCATTTTGAAAGGGTTGAGGGGATACACCGAGCATCTGAGGTGAAAACGCACTGTTTCAGACATTCTGTATTATGGATACGGAGAAGCCAGAGAAAACCGGAGGTTGGCAGGGGTGGTGCCCTGCCTGCGAAGCTTTGATCAGAGGGCATGTCCGGAGGTGCGAATATTAAAAAAGTAGGTGGTGATAAGGTGGTA
Source organism: uncultured Lachnospiraceae bacterium (assembly GCA_947574135.1). GTDB lineage: Bacteria > Bacillota > Clostridia > Lachnospirales > Lachnospiraceae > RGIG4284. The sequence continues at coordinate 7,227 of CANPIM010000076.1, read as the reverse complement.
CAGGAAACACTCCGCGCGGTGAAGGAGGCGGAAGAGCAGGCAGAGCAGAAGCTTCAGGATGCCAAGGGCCAGTGCGATACGATCCTTGCAAAGGCAAAGGAGGAGGCAGAGGCAACCCGGGAGGCGGCCAAAAAGGAGGCCCAGGCCCAGGCTGAGGCGGCTATGGATCAGGCTAGGGGCAAGGGCCAGGAGACGATGGATGCGTCTCTTAAGACAGCCGAGAAGGAAATAGCAGCTCTGAAAGCTCTGGCAGAGCAGAAGGAGTCGGCGGCAATCGAAGCCATTATCTCCGAACTGGTCTGAGAAAAGGTTCTTAAAAGACGCCTGCAGGGGCAGCCTGCGGGAGAGTAAGAGGAAGCTTAGAAAGGAGGGATGTATATGGCAGTATTGCAGATGCAGCGGATCAATATCTGTGCGCTTCGGAAGGACAGAAAAAAGATCCTGGAATTGCTTCAGCAGACAGGCGCCGTGGAAGTGGAGCGCATGCCTGAGGAGGATGACAGCTTCCGGCGGATGGATACGGCAAGTGAAAAGGCGGTCTTTGAAAAAAACGCCAACGCTGCGGACAATGCCTTGGAAATACTGCAAATTTACGTTCCGGAAAAGAAATCCATGCTGTCCAGTCTGGAGGGGAAAACCCCGGTGGACTACGAGGGCTACAGCAGTGTGGTAAAGAGACAGGACGCCATTATGAGCTCTGCTCATCAGGTGGTCAATCTGTCAAAGCGTATTGCCGAGAATAAGGCAAATATTTTGAAAAGGGAAAACCAGAAGGAGGCCCTGGAGCCCTGGAAGCTTCTGGATGTTCCCATGAATTTTGCAGGAACGAAAAAAACGGCGGCTTTTGTGGGCACGCTGCCTGCACCCATGATGCAGGAGCAGGTATTGGAAGGCCTGGCTAAGGCGGCGCCAGAGCTTGAGGCCCTGGATGTCCATATAATTTCTGTGGACAGGGATCAAACCTATGTCTGCGTGCTATGCGGGAAGCAGGACGCGGCTCAGATGGAGGAGGCTCTGCGCAGTATTGGTTTTGCCAGACCGGCCCAGACGGGCACCATGGTCCCCAGAGAGCGGCAGGAGCGGCTGGATCAAAAAATCCAAGCCTTAAAGAAGGAAAATGAGGATCTGGAGAAAGAGATTGCGGATCACGCGGTGGAGCGCCGGGATCTGGAGCTGGTATCCGATTACTACCGTACTCGTGCAGCCAAGTATGAGGTGCTGGGCGGGCTTCTGCAGTCCAAAAAGACCTTTGTACTCACCGGCTACGTCCCCAAGAGAGTGGCGGGAGAGCTGAAGGAGGAGCTTGATAAGAGCTTTACCCTGGCTGTGGAGGTCTTGGATATGGAGGAGGGGGAAGAGCCCCCGGTACTTCTCTCCAACAGCACCTTCTCCAGCTCCTTTGAAGGCGTGGTAAACTCCTTTGGACTTCCTAAATTAGGGGAGATTGACCCCACCACCATCATGTCCTTTTTCTATTTCTTTTTCTTTGGATTGATGTTGTCGGATGCGGCCTATGGACTGATAATCACCATTGCCTGCTTTGTAGTATTGAAGAAATTTCCCCATATGGCGGATGGAATGCGCAAATCGCTCCGCATGTTTATGTACTGCGGTATTTCCACTCTGATTTGGGGAATCCTCTTTGGCGGATACTTCGGCGACGTGGTTGACGTGATTGCAAGGAATTACTTTGGTATGGCTGAGGGCAAGACCGTGATTCCGGCCCTTTGGTTTGTACCCCTCAACGATCCCATGCGGATGCTGATCTACTCCATGCTCTTTGGTCTCATCCATCTGTTTGTGGGTCTGGGCTTAAAGGGATACATGCTGATTAAGGACGGCAAAGTCATGGATGCAGTCTGGGATGTGGGACTTTGGTTTGTGTTCCTCATCGGCCTGATTCTGCTGTTGTTGCCTAGCGATATCTTCAAAGGGATTTCGGGGATCGAATTTTCACCTGCCCTGGGAGTGCCGGGCAAATACATGGCCATTGTGGGTCTGGTGGGCATTCTTCTCATGTCGGCCAGAGACAACAAAAACTGGGGACTTCGGATTGCCCTGGGCGCCTATGATATTTATAACACCACCGGCTGGCTCAGCGACGTGCTTTCCTATTCCCGTCTGCTGGCCTTAGGGTTGGCCACCGGCGTTATCGCTTCCGTTATCAATCAGATGGGAAGCATGGTAGGCACCGGTGTGGTGGGGACCATTTTGTTTATTATTATATTCCTTGCCGGACATACGCTGAATCTGGCCATCAACCTTTTGGGTGCGTATGTGCACACCAATCGTTTGCAGTTTGTGGAGTTTTTCGGTAAGTTTTATGAAGGTGGCGGACGGCCGTTCGAGCCCTTCACTACAAATACAAAATATGTAGATATTAAGGAGGAAATGAAGTTATGATTTTAGAGAATTTAGGAATCGTTTACGCATTATTGGGAGCAGCATTGGCAGTTCTTTTGGCAGGTTCAGGCTCTGCCATCGGTGTTGGTATTGCAGGCCAGGCGGCCGCAGGCGTTGTAACAGAGGATCCCAGCAAATTTGCTAAGGTATTGATTATGCAGCTGCTGCCCGGTACACAGGGTATTTACGGTCTGCTGGTTGGATTTATCACTCTGTCCAAGGTTGGTCTTTTGGGCGGCGGCGCTGCAGCCATTGACGTGCAGACCGGTCTTTTGATTCTGGCTGCCTGCCTTCCCATCGGTATTGCAGGTCTGATTTCCGCTATCTACCAGGGAAAAACCTCCGCAGCCTCCATCGGCATCGTAGCCAAGAAGCCGGATCAGTTCGGTAAGGCTATGCTGTTCCCGGCCATGGTTGAGACCTACGCTATCCTTGCTCTGCTGATTTCTATCCTTTCCGTTACTGCTATTCAGGTTTAATAGCACAAAGAATCGAGGATAGAAACCCGCAAAAACAATGAAGGAGAGCTGATTTATGACTGGATTGGAAAAAATGATTAGCCAGATTGTAGATGAGGCCACGGAATCAGCCAATGGCATGATAAGCCAGGCGCAGGCAGAGGCGGCAAAGATCGCGGAGGCTGCGGCTGCAGATGCCAGGAAGCACAAGGAGGAAATCTCCCGGAAATCAGAGGCGGATGTCGCCACCTATCTGGAGCGCATGAAGTCCTCTGCAGACTTGCAGAGAAGGACTGCCATTCTGAAGGCAAAACAGGAGGTTATCACGGAGGTGCTGGATAAGGCTTACGGATCCCTCCAGAAGCTTGACGAGAAGGCTTACTATGATATGCTCCGCAGAATGCTGGAGAAGTATGTGCAGCCGGGTCAGGGGGAAATCTACTTTTCAGAGGCAGATCTTAAGGGAATGTCCAAGGATTTCCAGGAGGAGATCCAGGCCATTGCCAAGAAAAAGGGCGGCGTTCTGAAGCTGGCAAAAGAGAGCAGACAAATCGAAAACGGATTTATTTTGGTATATGGCGGCGTAGAGGAGAATTGTACCTTCCGTGCGCTGTTTAACACCCAGAGGGACCGTCTGCAGGACATTATACATCAAAAGGTGTTTTTATAAAGCAAACCGCAGTTAAGGAGGAAGTAACATGTCTGATTTGCAATATACCTATGCGGTTGCCAGAATCCGTGCCAAGGAAAACGCTCTGTTTTCCGGTGCAACCATCGACCAGCTGATGGCCTGCAAGACCTACGAGAACTGCCTGCAGTTTTTGGCAGAGAAGGGCTGGGGAGATGCGGATACGCCTGCCAATGCGGAGATGATATTGGCCAGAGAACGGGAAAAGACCTGGGAGACTGTCCGGGAGCTGGTTTCGGATATGAGTGTGTTTCAGGTGTTGGATTACCCCAATCTGTTTCACAACCTGAAGGCGGCCATCAAGGAGGCCTGTACGGGAGAAAGCCATTCCAATATTTTTTATAAGGATACCGTTCCCTCCGCAGAGGAGCTTTTGGAGCGGGTGAAGGATCGGGATTTTTCCGGTCTGCCGGCTATGATGTCCCAGGCGGCTGCGGAGGCCTATGACACCCTGCTTCACACCCGGGACGGACAGCTCTGTGATGTAATCATTGACAGAGCCTGCCTGGATGCCATTCATGAGGCCGGAAAAGCGGCCAAGAGTGATATCATCCGGAAATATGCGGAGTCTACGGTGGCTGTGGCGGATATCAAGATTGCAGTGCGTGCGATGAAAACCGCAAAGACCATAGATTTTATGAAACGGGCAATGGCAGAATGCGATTCTCTCAGCGTGGATGCCCTGGCTCATGCGGCCATGAGCGGCATGGATGCCATTCGGGAATATCTGGGCGGTACCGACTATGCGGAGGGCGCGGATGCCCTGGCAGAGTCTCCGTCTGCCTTTGAGCGCTGGTGTGATAACATGATCATCAAGACCATACGTCCCCAGAAATATAATTCCTTTTCCGTGGGGCCGGTGGTGGCCTATGCCCTGGCAAGGGAAAATGAGATTAAAACGGTAAGAATTATCCTGTCCGGGAAGCTCAATGGCCTGTCGGATGATTCGATCCGGGAAAGGGTAAGGGAAATGTATGTATAAGATGGCAGTGCTTGGAGACTATGACAGCATTTACGGCTTTGCCACACTGGGTCTTGATACGTTTCCTATGACAGACCCGGCAGAGGCCGCAAAGGAGCTGCATCGGCTGGCCAGCAATGAATATGCAGTGATTTATATTACGGAAAATCTGGCAGCGCAGATGGAACATGAGATAGAGAAATTCAAAGAGCAGAAGCTTCCGGCCATTATCCTGATCCCCGGCGTGTTCGGCAACACAGGAAAGGGCGTGGAGGGCGTCAAGAAGTCCGTAGAGCAGGCAGTTGGCTCTGACATTCTCTTTAGTAATTAGAAAATGGAAAGTGGGTGATTCGTCCAAATGAGTATTGGAACGATTAAAAAAGTAGCAGGACCGCTGGTCATTGCGAGCGGAATGCGGGATGCGAACATGTTTGACGTGGTTCGTGTCAGCAATCAGCGCTTGATCGGCGAGATCATAGAGATGCATGGGGACGAGGCGTCTGTTCAGGTATACGAGGAGACCGCCGGTCTTGGACCTGGGGAACCGGTAGAATCTATGAACGTGCCTATGTCCGTGGAATTGGGACCTGGCCTTATCAGCAGCATCTATGATGGAATTCAGCGTCCGCTGGATGACATTATGAAGCTGTCAGGCAACAACTTAAAGCGCGGTGTGGAGGTTCCCTCCTTAAAGCGCGATATAAAATGGAACTTTGTACCCGTGGCTAAGGCCGGGGATCAGGTAGAGCCGGGGGATGTGCTGGGAACCGTACAGGAGACAGAGTCCGTGGTACAGAAGATCATGGTTCCCGTGGGAACTGCCGGTACGGTAAAGGAAATCAAGGCCGGCGAGTTTACGGTGGAAGAGGTGGTAGCCGTTGTCACCACGGAAAACGGGGACAAGGAGCTGACCATGATGCAGCGCTGGCCCGTGCGTAAGGGCCGTCCCTACCTGGAGAAGCTGCCCCCGGAGATGCCTCTCATTACCGGACAGCGTGTGGTAGACGGTCTGTTCCCCATTGCCAAGGGCGGTGTGGCTGCCGTACCCGGACCCTTTGGTTCCGGCAAGACGGTTATTCAGCATCAGCTGGCCAAGTGGGCTGAGGCAGATATTGTGGTTTACATTGGCTGTGGTGAGCGTGGAAACGAGATGACGGACGTTTTGAACGAGTTCCCGGAGCTGAAGGACCCCAAGACCGGCCGTTCTCTTATGGAGCGTACCGTGCTGATTGCCAATACCTCCGACATGCCTGTGGCGGCTCGTGAGGCATCCATCTATACTGGTATTACCATTGCGGAGTATTTCCGCGATATGGGTTATTCCGTAGCTCTTATGGCAGACTCCACCTCCCGTTGGGCCGAGGCTCTTCGTGAGATGTCCGGACGTCTGGAGGAGATGCCCGGTGAGGAGGGCTATCCCGCATACCTGGGCTCCCGTCTGGCACAGTTCTATGAGCGTGCAGGACGTGTGGTATCCCTGGGTAAGGATCAGAGAATCGGAGCCCTCTCCGTAATCGGAGCCGTATCCCCGCCAGGTGGAGATATTTCCGAGCCTGTATCCCAGGCAACCCTTCGTATTGTAAAGGTGTACTGGGGACTGGATTCCGCCCTGGCCTACAAGCGCCATTTCCCTGCTATCAACTGGCTGACCAGCTATTCTCTGTATGTGGATGACATGGCAGACTGGTTCAATGAGAACGTGGCCAAGGACTGGATGGAGCTGCGCCAGAAGCTTATGTCACTCCTTCAGGAGGAGGCAGAGCTCAATGAAATCGTGCAGATGGTAGGTATGGATGCCCTTTCCGCACCGGACCGTCTGAAGATGGAGGCAGCCCGTTCTATTCGTGAGGACTTCCTGCACCAGAACTCCTTCCACGAGGTGGATACCTATACCTCTCTGGAGAAGCAGTATCTCATGATGAAGCTGGTGCTGAAATTCTACGAGGACGGCGTGGCGGCTCTGGAAAAGGGCGCTGAGGTGAACGGACTGATTAAGATGGAGGTCCGGGAGCGGATTGGCCGTTACAAATATACGCTGAATGATGACATTCAGAAAGAATACGATGCGATCACCAAGGAGCTTGCGGCAGAAATTGCTAATTTGCTCGGGAAGGAGGACTTCTAAATGCCAAAGGAATATAGAACAATACAAGAAGTTGCCGGCCCGCTGATGCTGGTTCAGGGTGTTGAAAATGTAACCTATGATGAGATCGGTGAGATTGAGCTGGCCAGCGGCGAAACCCGCCGGTGCAAGGTTCTGGAGATTGACGGAACCAATGCTCTGGTGCAGCTGTACGAGAGTGCCACCGGTATCAATCTGTCCAACAGCAAGGTGCGCTTCCTGGGGAGAACCCTGGAGCTGGGCGTATCGGCTGATATGCTGGGCCGCGTATTTGACGGTATGGGCCGTCCCATTGACAAGGGACCGGAGATCCTGCCGGACGAGCGCCGTGATATCAATGGTCTGCCTATGAACCCGGCGGCCCGTGACTACCCCAACGAGTTTATCCAGACAGGTATCTCCGCCATTGACGGACTGAATACCCTGGTACGTGGACAGAAGCTGCCCATCTTCTCTGCCTCCGGTCTGCCCCATGCGCAGCTGGGAGCTCAGATTGCAAGGCAGGCAAAGGTGCGGGGCAAGGATGAGTCCTTTGCCGTGGTATTTGCCGCCATGGGTATTACCTTTGAGGAGTCCAACTTCTTTATTAACAGCT
>CANPIM010000075.1 GCA_947574135.1 uncultured Lachnospiraceae bacterium | reverse complement strand
GCCGGGACGCCGGAGGAGGGGCTGGCCAGCTGGGAGGCCATTAAGAGGCAGGAAAAAGAGGAGAAGGCCCGCAGAAAAGCCCAAAAGCAGGAAAATCCTTCCATATGAATCAGACAGCCCGGATAAAGACAGGGGAAACCATGGAAAAATCTTGACAAACCTGGAAGAAACGGGTATAAATAGTTAGAAAGGTATAGAAGATACACTACACAGGGAGTAGCATATCATTCGAACATTCATCTATTAATTGATTCAGGAGGAACAAGCTTTATGAACAGAACAGAATTAATTGCTGCGATCGCAGAAAAGACCGAACTGTCTAAAAAGGATGCGGAAAAGGCTCTGAAGGCTTTTACCGATGTAGTTACCGAAGAGCTGAAAAAGGGCGAGAAGATCCAGCTGGTAGGCTTTGGAACCTTTGAGACCATTGAGAGAGCTGCCAGAGAGGGAAGAAATCCCCACACCGGCGAGGCTATGCCCATTGCAGCCTCCAAGGCTCCCAAGTTTAAAGCAGGAAAGGCCCTGAAGGACGCTGTGAATTAAGCTATGCGGCTGGACAAGTATTTAAAGGTTTCCAGATTGATAAAGCGCCGTACCGTGGCCAACGAGGCCTGTGATGCGGGACGGGTATTGGTAAACGGCAAGACGGCGAAAGCCTCCCTGGAGATAAAGGCAGGCGATGAGATTGAGATCCAGTTTGGCACCCGATCCGTGAAGGTTGAGGTATTGGATGTGCAGGACACCTCAAAGAAGGATGAAGCAAAGGAACTATACAGATATCTATAGAAAAATAGCATAATGCGAAGCGCCCCCTAATATATTTTAAAGTAGCAGAATATGTTAGGGGGTATTTTATTGGACGAGAAGCCTTATACAAAGCCGCACAAGCTTTTATTGAATAATAGAAGGACAGGTACCATCAGCGGAGTGACAGATGTGATTTCCTTTGACATTTCAGAGGTTCTGCTGGAGACGGAGCAGGGGATGCTTACCATAAAGGGAGCGGATCTTCATGTAAACCGTCTGACCCTGGAAAAGGGCGAGGTGGATATTGAGGGCCGCATTGACAGCCTGGCCTATTCGGAGGTAACGGATTATCATAAAATGGGGGCCTCACTCCTGGGCCGCCTGTTTAAATAGGGCCTATGAGCAGCCGGATTGTTGGCGAGCTGGAATTTTTTGTACGGGCCTTTGTCTGGGGGATCTGGATGACGCTGCTATATGATGGCCTTCGTCTGTTTCGTCATCTGGTTCGTCATGGGACGGCCCTTGTGGCGCTGGAGGATCTGTGCTATTGGACCGTGTACAGCCTGTTGCTTTTTCGGATGATGTATCTGGAGAATGACGGAATGATCCGGGGATTTGCTCTTTTGGCGGTTCTCCTTGGCATGCTGCTGTATTTACAGCTGAGAAAGTTTCCGATTTTCCTGGAAAAGAAATTGCAAAATAGAGTGAAAGAATATATAATGAAAAAAAGGCAGAAAAAGAGATAGCAGAAGGGAGAGTGGCTATGACAAGAAACAGCCGTTGGGCAAAGCAGAAAAAGCGCTTGGAAGTCCGGCTCATTATATTTGCACTGCTGGCACTGATTCTGGTAGCCGCTTATGGAAATATGAGCCTTCGGGCTAAGCGGATGGATTATGATAAGCGGGAGCAGGAGCTGACAGCTCAAATTGAGGAGGAGCAGAAGCGGACGGAGGAAATCGAGGAGCTTAAGAAATATATGGAGACCAAGATGTTTGTGGAGGAGGTTGCCAAGGAACGATTGGGTCTGGTTTATGAAGATGAGATTTTATTTAAGCCAAAGGAATAAGAATTCTTAGGAGGATCAGGTGAAGAGCCTGGTCCTCTTTTTCCGTTGAAACCTGTCGAAAGCTTTTTGGGAACGGGGACAGGCTTTGACAAATTATTCGGGTTCCATTCTCTATAATCAGCAACTACCAGAGCAGGCCGGGTCAAAAAGCTAGGTCTGTGTACAGAAAAACAGGGAGGAGCGAGGCGAATGAGGCAGGAGGAGCTGCAAAGAGGAGTGGGATATCGCTGGATTTATGGAATCATGGCAGGAATTTGCGTGGCAGCCATGGAGATAGGCGTGGGATTTTTGCAGGCAGGACAACAGTATGTGGTATGGATGGGGCTGGCCCAGGGAACGCTGGTGTGTTCCCTTACAATTTTGTGCGGCGGAATGGTGGAATGGCTGCTGGCGCCCCTGCCGGACCAGGAAGAAGAGGAAAATCTGATCCTCCATCCGGTCAGGGAACGAATCCGGGAATATGAGCTGGCCTTCCAGACCCTTGCCGGCAGCTTTTCTTCGTCCCAGGGATTTTCTGGCAGGAGAGGCGGGCAGCAGGCAGCCATGGATGCTGTAGATAAGATCGAGCTTCTCTGGAACAGCCGCATGGAGGAAAACCGGGAGGCTGTGTCTCAGCAGCTTTTGGAGATGGCCCATATTATGGGGGATACGGCGGAGCATGTGTGGGAGCTTCATACGGATGAGGGCGTGGAGGAGGTTTTGCGGAAAAAGCTTCGGAGCATGGGCCTGCAGGTACATGCGGCTCTGGTCTATGAGGAGGATAACCGGAAAAAGGAGGTTTATCTCACCTTGTCCACCAGACGCCGCAAGTGCGTGGCCGTAAAAGACGTGGCTGCGGCAGTGTCAAAGATTATAGGGCGATCCATGATGCCTGCCAGGGACAGCCGTTCCTTTATAAGCGGAGAGCGGGCCACGGTGCTGTTTTTGGAGAGAACCAATTTTGAGGTGCTGTACGGGGTAAAAAAGGCGGTAAAGGACAGGGAACGGATTTCCGGGGATAATTTTTCCGTGTATACCCGCAAGGAGGGACAGCTGTTGGCGGCTCTTTCTGACGGCATGGGCTCTGGCATGAAGGCCTACCGGGAGAGCGAGCGGGTGATCGATCTGCTGGAGCAATTTTTAGAGGCAGGCTTTTCCAAGGAGACGGCAGTCCGGATGATCAATTCTGCCCTTCTTATTCACTCGGATGCCCAGAGCTTTTCCACCATTGACCTGTGCTCCCTGAACCTTTACAGCGGAGTCTGTGAATTTTTAAAGATCGGTGCCTCCACCACCTTTATTCGGCGGGAAAACCATGTGGAGACCATTTCCTCCGCAAGTCTGCCGGCGGGAGTGTTTCATCAGCTGGATTTGGAGTGCGTTAGCCGCAAGCTGTATGACGGAGATATGGTGATTATGGTGACAGACGGGGTTTTGGATGCCCTTCCCGCCGGGCAGCAGGAGGAGCGAATGAAGGAGATCATTCTGGGATATGAATCCGACAGTCCCCAGGAGGTGGCAGAGCATCTGCTGTCCTGTGCCCTGGAATGTGAGGGGAGAAGTCCCTCCGATGATATGACGGTTTTGGCTCTTGGCATGTGGAAGCGCTGAAAACACTTGCATTTTGGGGTCCCCTTGCTTATACTTTTCCTATGGCCAAGGAAAAAAGGAGGACAGCCTATGGTTTTGCGTGTTCTGGAATATATAGAGCGGTATGGAATGATAGAACCTGGAGACCATATTGTGGCGGGCATATCAGGAGGAGCGGATTCGGTATGCCTGCTTTTTGTGCTGAGAGCCCTTATGGAACAGCTTTCCTTTAAGCTTACCGCCGTGCATGTGGAGCATGGGCTTCGGGGGGCGGAGAGCCTGGAGGACGCCGCCTTTGTGGAGAGGCTGTGTGAGGAGACAGGGATTCCCTGCAGGGTTTTTCATGTGGACATGGAGGCCAGGGCAAGGGAGGAGGGCTTAAGCCCGGAGGAGGCCGGACGGGAGCTGCGCTATGCCTGCTTTTCCAGGGCCTTAGAGGAAGCAGGGGCCAATAAAATTGCCGTTGCCCACCAGCTGGAGGATCAGGGGGAGACCTTACTGCTTCAGCTTTTCCGAGGAGCAGGTCTTAGGGGGCTCTGTGGCATGGCGCCGGTTCGGGGAAGGATTATCCGCCCTCTTCTGGAGATTAGCCGGAGGGATATGGAGGAGTGGCTTGCGGATCAGGGAATTTCCTGGCGCACAGACAGAACCAATCTGGAGACCGCTTACACCCGCAACCGGCTGCGCCTGGAGCTTTTGCCCTATGTGGAGAGAGAGATACAGCCCCGGGCCAAAGAACATCTGGCTAAGACAGCCGGGCGGCTTCGGCAGGTGCAGGAGTACCTGGACAGACAGGCGGAAAAAGCTTACCGGATTTGCGCGGAGGAGATTGGGGAAAGGTCAGAAAAGAAGGTGCAGATCAACCTGGAGGCTCTGGGGCAGCAGGAGCCTCTGATGAGAACCATGGTTTTGCAGCTGGCCTTGTCCCGGCTGGGGGGAGGCTTAAGGGATGTGGGGGCAGTGCATCTGGAGGCCCTTTTGGCTCTCGCCGGAAAGGAGACGGGAAAGGCATGGATGCTGCCGGGTGGGCTTGCGGCCCGCCGGGAATACGGAAGCTTGATATTAGAGAAAAAGAGAGAGCCGGAGAGCGGCTTTTTTACGGAGGTGACAGAAATTCCGGGAATTTACAGGACCGGAGGCCTTACCTGGCGTTTTTCTGTGGAGGAAGCGAAAAATTCTTGGAGAATTCCGGAAAAAACATATACGAAATGGTTTGATTATGATACAATTAAAAAATGTCTAAGTATTCGTACCCGGAGCCCGGGGGATTTTCTGGAAATTAACCGGGAGCACGGGAAGAAAAAGCTGAAGGACTATCTGATAGACTGTAAGATTCCGCGTAGGGAGCGGGAGGAGCTGCTGCTTTTGACTGAGGGGAAGCACGTGCTCTGGATTTTGGGCCATCGGATCAGCCAGGCCTATAAGATTACCGGGCAGACCAGACGTCTGCTGAAAGTGGAAGTGTTTGGAGGAGATACAAATGACGGAGAAGATCAGGGTGATGATTCCTGAGGAGGAAGTGGACAGTAAGATTGAGGAGCTGGGAAAGCGGATCAGCCAGGACTTTGCGGGCCAGGAGGTGCATTTGATCTGCATCTTAAAGGGCAGCGTGTTTTTTGTCTGCGAGCTGGCCAAGCGGATTACGGTTCCCGTGACCCTGGACTTTATGCAGGTTTCCAGCTATGGGGCGGAGACCAAATCCAGCGGTGTGGTAAAGCTGAGCAAGGATTTGGATGAACCCTTAAGTGGAAAGAATGTGATTATTGTGGAGGATATTATTGATTCCGGCCGCACCCTAAGCCATTTGGTCCGGCTGCTGGGACAGCGCAATCCAAAGACCATGACCCTGTGCACGCTGCTGGATAAGCCTTCCCGCCGTGTGACAGAGGTGGATGTGAAATACACAGGCTTTCAGATCCCCGATGAGTTTGTGGTGGGCTATGGTCTGGACTATGACCAGCGGTACCGGAATCTTCCCTATATCGGTGTGATTGAGTTTGAGAATTAGGAGGAAACAAGGTGAATAGACAATTTAGATCCATGATATGGTCCATGCTCCTGGTTTTTGCGGTGATTTTTGTGATTACCAGCTTTACGGGCAATTTTATGGGGCAGAATGAGTATTCCTACTCACAGCTGGTAAATGCGGCCAAGGAGGGAAAAATTTCCAGCGCTGTTATTTCCCAGAGCACGGTGGATTCCCTGGGAGGCACGGTGCGGATTGTGCTCACGGACGGAACGGAGCGGGAGGTTGTGGTGCCGGACACGGTGGAGGCCAAGGATCTCCTCATTCAGGAGAATATTCCCGTGACCTTTACCAAGGTGAAGGATAACAGCTGGATGCTGAGTCTGGGCGTGCCTCTGATGGTGGCGGTTGTGGTGGTCTTTTTGATGGTGACCATTATGAACCAGCAGGCCGGGGGCAGCGGAAACGGTATGCGCAATTTCGGCAAGAGCCGGGCCCGGATGACCACCCAGGATCAGATCAAGGTGAGCTTTAAAAGCGTGGCAGGCCTCCAGGAGGAGAAGGAGGACATAAAGGAGATTGTAGATTTCTTAAAATTTCCCCAGCGCTATGTGCAGCTGGGAGCCAGGATTCCCAAGGGCGTGATTCTGGTGGGCCCTCCGGGAACAGGTAAAACCTTGCTGGCCAAGGCTGTGGCCGGGGAGGCGGGAGTGCCCTTTTTCAGTATTTCCGGCTCTGATTTTGTGGAAATGTTTGTAGGTGTGGGCGCCTCCCGGGTGCGGGATCTGTTTGAGGATGCCAAGCAGAATGCCCCCTGCATTGTCTTTATCGATGAGATTGACGCGGTGGCCCGGCGCCGGGGCACTGGCATGGGCGGTGGCCACGACGAGCGGGAGCAGACCTTAAACCAGCTTTTGGTGGAGATGGACGGCTTTGGGGTGAACGAGGGCATCATTGTGATTGCAGCCACCAACCGGGTGGATATTCTGGATCCGGCCATTCTGCGGCCTGGCCGCTTTGACAGAAAGGTTGTGGTGGGACGCCCGGATATCCGGGGCCGGGAGGAGATTCTCCAGGTTCATGCCAAGGGAAAGCCTCTGGGGGAGGATGTGAATTTGAAGCAGATCGCCCAGACTACCGCCGGAATGACCGGTGCGGATCTGGAAAATCTTCTGAACGAGGCGGCCATCTTTGCGGCCAAGGAGGAGCGTGCCTATATTATGCAGGAGGATATCAGCAAGGCCTTTATCAAGGTGGGGGTAGGCGCGGAAAAGAAGAGCCGCGTCATTACAGAGAAGGAGAAGTGCATCACTGCCTACCATGAGGCGGGCCATGCCATTTTGTTCCATGTGCTGCCGGATGTGGGACCGGTGTATACCATCTCCATTGTACCCACCGGGCAGGCGGCCGGCTATACCATGCCTCTGCCGGAAAAGGACGAGATGTTCAATACCAAGGGGAAGATGCTCCAGGATATTCAGGTATCCATGGGCGGCCGCATTGCGGAGGAGCTGATCTTTGACGATATTACCACCGGGGCTTCCCAGGACATTAAGCAGGCTACCGGCCTTGCCCGGGCTATGGTGACCAAATACGGCATGTCTGAGGTCTTAGGACCGGTAAATTATTCCACGGATGACGAGGAGGTCTTTATCGGCCGGGATCTGGCTCACACCAAGAGCTATGGGGAGAATATTGCCGGGAAGATCGACGCGGAGGTGAAGCGCATTGTGGACGAGTGCTACGATAAGGCCAAGGCCATTATTCTGGAGCACCGTCAGGTGCTGGATCGGACAGCGGAGCTCTTGCTGGAGAAGGAGAAGGTTACCCGGGAGGAATTTGAGCTTCTGTTTTCGTAGGGCGAAGTGAGGGAAAATGGCAGAAAAAAAGAGTTATTTGGCACCGATTAACAGTAAGTCCATGGTGCAGATTGTGATTGACCGTCTGACCGGTGCGATTATAGAGGGAGAGCTAAAGCCGGGGGATAAGATTCCCACGGAGCCGGAGCTGGCGGAGACCTTTGCGGTGGGACGCAATACCATCCGGGAGGCGGTGCGTATTCTGGTGGCTTACGGCGTTCTCGAGATACGCAGGGCGGAGGGAACCTTTGTATGCTCAGGGTTCTCGGCCAAGATTATCAATCCCATGATCTATAACATTATTTTGCAGAAGGAGGATTCCTATGATGATTTAATCGGCCTTCGCAAAATTGTGGAAAACGGAATTATGCTGCTTTTTATGGAGCAGAAGCCGCCCCAGGAGGTGTATACCAGGTTGCGGGAGCGATGCGATAGGCTGCTTCGGGAGCTGGCCCGGGAACCGGAGGATGTGGAGCGGATACTGGAGGCGGACATTGCCTTTCATCAGGAGGTGGCCGGGGCCACCAATAATTCTCTTGTAATGATTGTCCACGATGTGATTGTGCAGCTTACCCGGGAGTCCAGAAAAAAGACCATTGAGACAGTGATTGCCAAGGGGGATAAGGAATATCTGGTGTTTACCCATAAGAATCTGCTGGAAAAGCTGAATGGAGATGATATTGAGGCATTGTATCAGGCGGTAAACGACAGCTATTTCTATTGGAAGGATATTTATAAATAAAAGCCTATGCTTGCATACAGAGATAAAAATGAGGAGAGCTTCCTGTTTTTGGAGGCCCTCCCTTTTTTGCGGATTTTAAAGAGGTTATGTAAATATTATCCAAATATATTGTAATAATGCATAAAAAACAGCAACAAAAATCGTGCAAAACAGATAAATTGTATATTTCTATTGACAGTTACTACATGGGATGCTATATTAACATCATAACATCCCATGTTAGGATGAAAAAGAAGGAGGATTATCATGAAAAAGAGATTTGCAGGTATGGTATTGTCGCTGGTAATGGCAGCCGGACTCATTACCGGGTGCGGAGAAAAGGCGGAGAGCTCATCCAATGAGACATCTCAGGGGACAGCCGGAGAGGTATCCCAGGAGACGGAGGGAGTGCAGGCCGCGGAGGGAAACTTTGACACGGTGAGCCTTCGGCTCAGCTGCAACGGAACGGATATGGGAAATGACACCAAGGCAGCCAAGCTGTTTGCGGAGAAGATCCAGGAAAAATCCGGTGGAAAGGTGACTGTGACCGTATTCCCCAACGACCAGCTGGCCGGGGGTAATATGTCCAAGGGATTGGAGATGCTGTGCGACGGAACCGTGGATATAGACGTGCATTCCACCAGTATTATTGCAGCCCTGGATAACAGTCTGATGGTCAGCACCCTGCCCTGGCTGTTTCCGGATTACCAGGCGGCGGAGGATGCTTTCTATGGTGCCGGCGGGGAATATATTGACTCCGTGCTGCAGCAGAAGGGGCTTTACTATTTGGGAGCCGTTCACAACGGATTCAAGGCCATGACCAACAGCAAGCGGCCCATTCAGAAGCCGGAGGATTTAAACGGATTAAAGATTCGCGTGCCGGGCGGAGAGTTTTTCAGCGCCTTTTATGAGACCTTTGGGGCATCTCCCCAGGCCATGTCCTGGTCAGAGGTATTTACGGCCTTGCAGCAGGGAACCATTGACGGACACGATAATTCCCTGAGCACCATTAACTCCGCAAACGTGCAGGAGGTACAGAAGTACATCAGCCTTTCCAGACATACCTATGAGGCGTTCACCTTTATGGCAAATGCCCAGAAGTTTGATTCCTTAAATGCAGACACCCAGAATTTGATCCGGGAATGCGTGGAGGAGGCCACCAAGGAGATTAATCAGCAGATCATTGCGGATGAGGATACGCTGGCGGAGAAATTCCAGCAGGAGAACGGCTGTGAGCTCTATACCTTTACGGAGGAGGATATGGCGGCCTTTAAAGAGGTGGTACAGCCCCTGGTAGATGAGTACAAGGGCATTTACGGAGATGCGGCTTGCAAGGCCTTTGGCGTGAAATAGATAGCTTTTGGGAACAGCAATAAGGAGGAAAAGGACGGATGAAGAAATTTTTGGCGGAATTGGAGGACAATTTCTGTGGCGTGATTCTTCTGGTGATGACGATTTTAACCTGTATCAATGTGTTTGCCCGCTATGTGTTCCGAAGCTCCATGCCCTTTGTGGAGGAACTGACCTCCCTTGGACTGGTGATTATCAGCCTGACCGGTGCGGCCGTGGCGGCCAAACGGGGGGCCCATCTGGGCCTGACTCTTCTGACGGACTTTCTTCCGGAGAAGGCGCAGAAGGCCTGCGTGATTCTGGGGCACCTGCTGGGCGTTGCATTTGGCGCTATTATGCTCTACTATGGGGTGCTGATGGCCCGGCAGGAATTTACCCTTGGGCAGAAAACCGCGGGTATGCAGTGGCCGGAATGGCTGTTCGGCATGTTTATCCCCATCAGCGGGGCAGTGCTGGTGATTCGCTATGGTCAGCTGGCCATTACCACAATCTTAAAGAAGGAGGATCAGGAATAGATGGTAGGATTGATTTTATTTGGTTCCTTTTTCCTGCTGCTGCTACTGAATGTACCCATTGGTCTTTCTCTTGGCATGTCCAGCATTTTGACCCTGCTGTATGAAAAGCTGCCCGTTTCCATGGTGTCCAGCAATATGTACTCCTCCACCAGCAAATTTGTGCTGCTGGCCATTCCCTTCTTTATCTTTGGCGGGAATATTATGGAAAAGGGAGGTATCTCCCAGCGGCTCATTGATTTCTGCAAGACCCTGGTGGGACATAAAAAGAGCGGCATGGCTATGGTGTGCGTGATTGTTGCCTGCTTCTTTGCGGCGATTTCCGGCTCGGGTCCCGCTACCGTGGCGGCTCTTGGCATGATTATTATTCCGGCCATGACCAATGTGGGCTACCATAAAGCCAGTTCCACGGCCCTGATGTCCACGGCCGGAGCCATTGGCATTATTATCCCGCCCTCCATCACCTTTGTGATTTACGGGTCCATTACGGGCACCTCTGTGGGCTCTCTCTTTGCCTCAGGCATTGTCCCGGGAATCCTTATGGGCGTCACCCTGATTCTGGCCATGATGTGGGCCAGCAGAAAGAGCGAGCTGGTGCTGCTGCCCAAGGCTTCGGGGCGGGAGAGATGGGGAGCCTTCAAGGAGGCCTTCTGGGGACTTCTCATGCCGGTGATTATTCTGGGCGGCATTTACGGGGGCATTTTTACTCCCACGGAGGCGGCAGCCGTATCCGCTATTTACGGGCTGTTTGTGGGCATGTTTGTGTATAAGTCCATTAAGCCGGGAGATATTATGGGGATCCTCAAGGACTCTGTTTCCCAGACAGCGGTGGTCATGTTTATTGTGGGAACGGCCAGCCTGTTTGCCTGGGTTCTCACGGTGACAGGGCTGGCAGCCTCGGCCAGCAACATGCTGATTGAGGTCTGCGGAGGAAATAAATACATTTTCCTTTTGATTATCAATGTGATTCTGCTGATTGCGGGCTGCTTTATTGATGCCAACTCCGCCTCCTATATTCTGGTGCCCATTCTCTATCCGGTTGCCATGGCTCTTGGCATTGACGGGGTGCATCTGGGCTGCATTATGGTTATGAATATGGCCATCGGCCTGGTAACGCCTCCCGTGGGAGTGAACCTTTATGTAGGCTGCGGGATTGCAAATGTATCTTTGAAGGAGATTTCCAGGGCAGTACTGCCCTTTGTGGGAGCGGCGGTGGTTGCCCTGCTGCTCACTACATACATTCCTATCTTGTCCATGTTCCTTCCCAATCTGTTGGGATAGGAGATGATTTTCCCGGTGCCTCCCCAGGGAGGCAACCGGGAAGCTACTCCCATATTCCGGAGAAGGCAAATGGAATATATATTTTTTTAGATTTAAACATCCCATGTTAGGATGTAAGATAGAAGGAAAGGGGAAGAAAATGAAGAATATCAGTGTAGAGGAATTAAAGGAGCGGGCCAGGGAGCTTCGAAAAACAGCCCTGACTATGATATACGAAGCCCAGTCCGGACATCCCGGAGGAGCCTTTTCGGCGGCAGAGATGGTAACGGCTCTTTATTACCGGGAGATGAACATTGACCCAAAGAATCCCAAATGGCCGGACCGGGATCGGTTTATCCTGTCCAAGGGGCATGCCTGCCCTATTCAGTATGCGGCTCTGGGAAGGCTTGGCTATTTTCCGGAGGAGGCGCTTCATACCCTGCGAAAGGAGGGATCCATCCTCCAGGGACATCCGGATATGAAGAAATGCCCAGGGATTGACATTTCCACCGGATCTCTGGGACAGGGGCTTTCCTGCGGTGTGGGCATGGCTCTGGCCGCCAAGCGGGATGGTAAAGATTACCGGGTTTTTGTGCTGGTGGGAGACGGAGAGCTGGATGAGGGGCAGATCTGGGAGGCTGTCATGGCGGCCAATGCCTGGAAGCTTGATAATCTGACCATTGTGATAGATAACAATAATCTTCAGCTGGACGGAACCTGTGACCAGGTGATTCCCCATCTGGATCTCACAAAGAAGATGGAGGCCTTTGGATATGAGACCTATGAGATCGATGGCAATGATATGGAGCAGGTGGTAAGCGCCCTTGATAAGATTCGGGAATCCTCCACAGGTAAGCCCAAATGCATCAATGCACGCACGGTAAAGGGCAAGGGGGTTTCCTATATGGAGAATCAGCTGGGCTGGCACGGAATGGCGCCAAATAAGGAACAGTATGAAATAGCCATGAATGAGCTGGAAAGGGGATTTTAGGTATGGAAGGGAAAAAGATACCCACAAGGGACGGATTTGGAAAGGCCATTGTGGAGCTGGGACGGGAAAACAAAAATATTTATGTGGTGGATATTGATATTGGAAAATCCTGTAAAACCGGGGAGTTTGCCAAGGAGCTTCCCGGGCAGCATGTGAATGTGGGAATCGCGGAGCAAAACGGCGCCGGCGTGGCCGCAGGCCTGGCTACCACGGGAAAGATTCCCTTTGTGGTAACCTACGCAGTATTTGGAAGTTTGCGCATGAGCGAGCAGGTGCGCCAGGAAATCTGCTATCCCAATCTCAATGTGAAGATCGCCTGCTCTCATGGGGGAGTAACCCCGGCAAATGACGGGGCCAGCCACCAGTGCATTGAGGATATGGGAGTGTATCGGACCATTCCCAATATGACAGTGATTATGCCTGCGGATTATTACGCCACAAAGGCTCTGGTAAAGGAGGCGGCCAAGACCTATGGGCCCATGTATCTGCGGTTTACCAGAGATGCCATTCCCGTGATCTATGACGAGAATCAGAAGTTTGAGATTGGAAAGGCCATTCAGCTTTCCCAGGGCAGGGATGTGGCTATTATTGCAAACGGAGACACGGTGCATCTGGCTTTGAAGGCCAGGGATGTTCTGGAGGGAAGGGGAATCTCTGCCCGGGTTTTGGATATGCATACCATCAAGCCCCTGGATGTGGAGGCGGTTTTGGGCTGTGTCAGGGACATTGGAAGGATTATTACTGTGGAGGACCACAATATTTTCAACGGCCTGGGAAGCGCTGTGTGCGAGGTGGCAGCAGAGGCGGGAAACGCCCGGGTGAAGCGAGTGGGCATTCAGGATCAGTTCGGCATGTCCGCGCCCTACGAACGCCTTCTGGAGATCAATGGAATTACCGTGGAAAATATCGTAGCCCTGGCCCAGGGAGAATGGTAGAAAGGAGAGGAGAAGCCAAATGAGAGCGGGATTTATAGAAAAGCCGGAGGTGGCTTATTTTAAGGAAGCAGAGGAGCCCTGCATCCAGAAGGACACGGATGTGAAGATTCAGGTGGCGGTGGCCGGTATTTGCGGCTCTGAGGTACACGCCTATCATGGCATGCATCCCTTTCGGGTTCCGCCCCTGGTCTCGGGCCATGAGTTTGCAGGCACCGTGGTGGAGGTGGGAAAGGGCGTGACGAGAGTAAAGCCCGGGGATCGGGTAACGGCAGAGCCCCAGTACGGCTGCGGGGAATGTCCCCTGTGCCGGGTGGGAAAATATAATATCTGCAGGGACAAAAAGGTCCTGGGCGCCACCTACTGGAGCGGGGCCTTCGGGGAATATGTGGTAGTCCCGGAGCAGACTATTGTACCTTTAAAGGATGAGGTATCCTTTGAGGAAGGAGCCCTCATTGAGCCCATTGCCGTGGGGATGCACGCCGTGCGCCAGCATCAGGTGGCCCCGGGGCAGAATATCCTGATCATCGGGGCGGGAACCATTGGCCTGGGCCTTCTTCTCAGCGCGAAAATTTGTAATCCTTCCAAAATCATTGTGGCGGATGTGGTAGATTACAACCTGGAGATGGCCCGGAGAATGGGATGCGCTTATACTGTCAACAGCCAGAAGGCAGACCTGGAAAGGGAGGTGCTGGAGCTCACAGAGGGACAGGGAGTGGATACCACCTTTCTGGCCTTTGGAAATGCGCCGGTCCTGGAACTGGCTGCAAAATGCACCAAACGGGGAGGGGTCATCTCCGAGATTGCCATTATGCGGGACGGAACCGGAGCTCCCTTTGGGCTTATCCAGAGCAAGGAGCTATCCCTGGTGGGCTCCAATATGTATACCTATGAGGATTTCCGGATTGTGGTGGAGAATATGGCAAAGGGGCTGATTGACGGCAAAGAGATGATTTCTCGGGTGTATCCCATTGAAAAAATGGGGGAGGCCATGGAGATGGCAGATAAACGCACGGAGCCTGTGGTAAAGGTGTTGTTAAAGTTTTAACAATACGAATCCGACGATTTCCCCATGCTTTTGGTAAATGTGACAAAAAAATATTGTAAGATTTATACAAAAACATATATGAAAATTTGTAAAGTTTGTGCACACTTATTGGGGAACTATGTTATAATAATACTTGTAAAACCCCCAATACATTATATAGTT
>CANPIM010000074.1 GCA_947574135.1 uncultured Lachnospiraceae bacterium | reverse complement strand
AAATGGCAGTAAAAATCAGATTAAAGAGAATGGGTCAGAAGAAAGCACCTTTCTATAGAATCGTTGTTGCGGATTCCAGATCTCCCAGAGACGGCAGATTCATCGAGGAGATTGGAACCTATGACCCCAACACGGATCCCAGCACCTTTAAGGTAAATGAGGAGGCTGCTAAGAAGTGGCTGAACAATGGCGCACAGCCCACAGAGGTTGTGGGAAAGATCTTAAAGGCAGCAGGCATTGAAAAATAACAGCATCTGAAGCAACCACATTCGGAGGTGGCATATGAAAGAATTGGTAGAGGTGATTGCAAAATCACTGGTGGAGCATCCCGAGGAAGTTGTTGTGACAGAGACAGAGAATGAAAAAAATATTCTCGTTGAGCTTCGTGTGGCGCCGTCTGATATGGGAAAGGTAATCGGCAAGCAGGGCCGGATTGCCAAAGCCATTCGCTGCGTTGTGAAGGCAGCAGCATCAAAGGAAGAGAGAAAAGTAGTGGTAGAGATACTGCAGTGAGAACAGGCGGGTGGAGACACCCGCTGTTTTCAACTGCCCACAAAGATTGACAAAAAAGGAGGGCGCTATGGAGCCATATTTGCGGGTGGGAGTGATTTCCGCCACCCACGGGTTAAAGGGAGAGGTAAAGGTATTTCCCACCACCGATGATATCCGCCGGTTTCAGGATTTAAAGCAGGTGTTTTTAGACACCGGGCGGGAGAAAAAGCTTCTCACCCTTAGCCAGGTGCGGTACTTTAAGAACCAGGTGATCTTAAAATTTAAGGAATTTGATGACATCAACGACATCGAGAAATACCGGGGCTGTGATCTGTTGATTGACCGGAAGGACGCAGTGCCTCTGAAGGAGAATGAGAACTTTATTGGGGACCTTATTGGCATGGTCGTGGAGACAGAAGGGGGAGAGCCCTTGGGAATCCTGACAGACGTCCTGCAGACAGGAGCCAACGATGTGTATGTGGTGGAGAGCCAGGAGGGAAGGGAGCTTTTGCTTCCGGCCATTCCCTCCTGCATTTTGGAGGCGAACGTGGAGGAACGGCGGATGCGGGTGCACCTTTTAGAGGGGCTTTTGGATCTGTAGGCCCTTTGGAAGAGGAGAAGCGTATGAGGTTTCACGTATTGACATTGTTTCCGGAATTAATCGAGAATACCTTTGGCACCAGCATGACCGGGCGGGGGCTCAAGACCGGGAAGCTTGCCCTGCACGCGGTAAATATCCGGGATTTTGCGGACAACCGCCATCATAAGGTGGACGATGCCCCCTACGGAGGAGGAGCCGGACTGGTGATCCAGGCGGAACCGGTATACCGGGCCTGGGAGAGCGTGGAAAAAAGCTGTGCAAAGGCGCCCCGGGTGATCTATGTGACCCCCCAGGGGCAGACCTTTACCCAGGAGCTGGCCCAGAAGCTTGCCCGGGAGGAGGAGCTTGTTTTTCTCTGCGGTCACTATGAGGGCATTGATGAACGGGTGCTGGAGGAGATTGTCACGGATTACGTTTCCATTGGGGACTATGTGCTCACCGGCGGAGAGCTGGCGGCTCTGGTGATGATGGATGCCATTGCCCGGCTGGTGCCCGGGGTGCTGCACAATGAGGAATCCGCGGAATTTGAGTCCTTTCATAACAGCCTTCTGGAATATCCCCAGTACAGCCGCCCGGAGGTTTGGCATGGAAAGCAGGTGCCGAAAGAGCTTCTCACGGGGAATCATAAAACCGCTCAGAACTGGCGGATGGAGCAGGCCCAAAAGCGTACCCGGGAGCGGCGGCCGGATCTGTACGAGGAATATCAGCGCCGGCAGGCCTGTGAAAAGCAGCTGATGGCCCGGAAGCTTCTCCACATGGATATGCTGGAGAGCCTGCGAAGCGATAAGGGGCGTCTGCTGCACTTTGAAGAGGAGGGGGTTCTGCTGGGTGACGGACGGGGAGGCTTTTCTGCAACCGTAAAAAATCCCTCTGTGGGAGAAGAGATACTGGAAAAAATTTCCAAATACAACACTGCCATTACTTTCCTGGTACTGCATCAGAAGCTTTTGGTGGATACCGCCCAGAAGCTTCTGGGGCTTTCCACATGTCAGGCATACATTCCCTTTGTCTACACCCAGAATCATCCCCTGCCCCGCTGCTATGGGGCCCAGGCGCGTCTTTTGAGAAATCCTGCACTAGGAGAGAGGGAGGCTGTGGCAGAGCTTGTCTTACGGACCGGCTGGGAGAAGAAAAAGAGAGAGAGCCTTTTTACCTGCCTGGAGAGGGGGCAGGTGTACGGAGCCTTTCTGGAGGAGGAGCTTGTGGGCCTTCTTAGCCAGAATCAGGCGGGAGCCCTGGATGCGATCTATGTGGGAGAGCCCTGGCGCCGCCGGGGGGTGGGACGGGCCCTGGAGACGGCCTGGGTCAACGGGCTTTTGGGGAAAGGAGCAAGACCCTTCGTGTGGGTAGAGGAAGGAGACGCGGTTGGCCAGGCCTTTCAGAAGAGCCTGGGGCTCTGCGCGTCCAAGGAGCCAATCTTTGTCCTCTCCTAAAAAAGCGCAAGATAAGACATGTGTGTGGCAAGGTTGTGAATTCCTTGGGAAAAGAGAATATGTTAGGATATGCCTGTAAAGCAGAAGAGAGCTTGCAGGCATTTTTTTGCATTACAGGGAATTGCATTCTGAAATGCAAAAGCTTTGGGGGAATGCGCATTTTGCACAAAGGAACATAGTTGCTGACACAACCGTGCCCAAGCAGGGAATAAGAAGAAATGGAGGAAGATACAAGATGAAGAGCGGGATGAAGAAGAAAAGAATTTGGGGAAGCCTGGGGCTTCTGTGCGCCACCCTTCTGTGGGGCTTTTCCTTTGTGGTGGTAAAGGATTCCACCAGCCGCCTGCCGGTCATGTATCTGCTGGCCATGCGCTACAGCCTGGCGACCCTGGGCATGGTGGCGCTCTTTGGAAGAAGGCTTGGGAAGCTTTCCAAAACCATACTCCGGCAGGGAGCCGTCTTAGGGGCTCAGCTGTTTGTAAGCCAGTTTTTCCAGACTCTGGGCTGCAAGCACACCACAGCGGGAAAAAATGCCTTTCTGACGGCCATGTATGTGGTTCTGGTGCCATTTTTGGGATGGTGGCTGGAAAAGCAGCGGCCGGGAAAAAAGAACCTGGCGGCGGCTGTGCTGGCTCTCACAGGTATCGGGCTCTTGTCCTTGCAGGGAAGCCTGACCTTGCAGCTGGGGGACGCACTGACCCTTCTGTGCAGTCTGGGACTGGCGCTGCACATCCTGTTTATTGCAAGGTACACCCGGGAAAGCGATCCGGTACTCTTAAGTCTTCTACAATTTGCCTTTGCAGGCCTGTACACCTGGGGCGTAATCATAGCGGCCGGCATGCCCTTTCCCATGCAGCTTTTGGAGCCGACCCTGGCAGCCCGGATGGTGTACATTGGCATATGCAGCACCATGACGGGATTTTTGCTCCAGACCACCTGCCAGAAATACACAAGTCCCAATCTGGCCTCCGTGATTCTGTCCATGGAGGCAGTATTTGGCATGGTGTTCTCCGTACTCATTCTCCGGGAGCCCTTTACCTTCCGGATCCTGGCCGGAGCCCTGTGCATGCTGGCCGCCATGCTTCTGGCCGCATAGGCTTAAGCCTTTTGCTTCTCCACATATTCCGTGGGGCTAAGGCCCATATGCTTTTGAAAGGCCTTGAAGAAATAGCTGTAGCTGTGAAAGCCCGCGGCCAGGGAAGCCTGGCTGCAGGGCATGCCTCCGGTCATAAGCTGGGCCGCATGAAAGATCCGCTTCTCTACAATATAGCTGTTTAAGGTATGGTTGGTTACCTGCTTAAAAATCCGGCACAGATAATAGGAGCTGTAGCCAATTTCCCGGGACAGGGTTTCCAGGCTTAAGTCCCCGTCCAGATGTCCGTGGATGTAGCCAACCAGCTGAGCCACCAGATTCGCATGCCGGGAGCCGGTGTGGTTCAGATGCACACCGTCATAGCAGTCCCTGTAAAGGCAGGCCAGAAACTGATGAATAAGAGCCCTCTCCATAAGATCCCCTCCGGGAACATTCGGGAGCGGAGCCCGAAAGGGCTCCAAAAGCCTCTCATAGCCCTCCACCTGCTTCTCCGTCAGGGAGAGAATGGGATAATTTCGGTTATCCCGGGAAAAAATATCCAGAATATTCGAGCGCAGGGTACCGTAGGAGAGCAGAAGATGGGGATGAATGCTCAGGCAAAACCGTTCATAGCCGGACTGTCTGCTGTATAGCAGCGTGTGAGGTTCAAACATGGGAATCAAAGCCACGGATCCCCGCTGAACCGCATATTCCCCATCCCCGATGAAAAAGGTTCCCCCATCCCCCAGATAAAGACTGATCTCATAAAAGTCATGGTAATGCATTCCCCCCGGTAGCTCCCGCTCCGCATTTCGAAACAAGCAGTCAAAATCCCCCTCGTAGAGAGCGGCATGGGATAAAAATTTAGGCTTCATAGATCTCCTCAAGAACACAGAACAAATGTTCTAATTATAACAGGTGATTTTTCTACACAAAATAAATGTGCCATACAAAAGCAAAATGGTCAAGAATTTCTTGCATTTCCCCCTCACATATGGTAGAATAACATACGTTGTGAAGAAAGAGATGGTCCTCTGTCGCAAACGCGTTACGAACGTCCGGAAAATAAGGAGGAAACAACGAAGATGAACGACATTATTAAAAACATTGAAGCGGAGCAGATGAAAAAAGAGGTTCCCGTATTCCATGTAGGCGATACCGTAAAGGTATACGGCAAGATCAAAGAGGGAAACCGGGAAAGAATTCAGGTTTTTGAGGGCATTGTCCTGAAAAGACAGGGCGGAAGCAACCGGGAGACCTTCACGGTTCGCAAGAATTCCAACGGAATCGGCGTAGAGAAAACCTGGCCGCTGCACTCTCCCAATGTGGAAAAGATTGAAGTGGTTCGCCGTGGTAAGGTAAGACGTGCGAAGCTGAATTACCTGAGAGGCCGCATCGGAAAGCGGGCAAAGGTAAAAGAGCTGGTGAAATAGCTAAAGGACAGGGGGACAATGAAGCATTGTCCCCTTTCTTTATCTCAGAGGCGAAAAGCTTGTTTGGGACTATGGATGGTTTACAGAAAGCCTGGGAGAGGGGAAATAAAGAGGCAGCGCATGAAGGGATTGAGTTTTCGAAAGAAAAGAAAACGGATAAATTTTGCCATATTGCAGGAGGTGCTGTTTTGGCTCGGGGGAATGGGGCTGGCCTTTTTGGGCGCCTGTGTGCTGGTGTATTTTTTCGGACGGGCCATCAGCAATGTGGGACAGTCCATGGAGCCTACCATCTACAGCGGGGATAAGGTGCTTATCAACCAGTTTATCTACCTTTTGAAGGAACCGGATTACGGGGACGTGATTGTGTTTAAGCCCAATGGCAATGAAAATTCCCATTATCATATGAAGCGGGTGGTGGGGCGTCCCGGAGATCGGCTTCAGATTATCAGCGGCCGGGTATTTATCAACGGCGAAGCCCTGGAGGAGGAGGTTCTGACAGAGGCCATGGAGGAGGCTGGCATTGCGGAGACGGAGATTCAGCTGGGAGCAGACGAATACTTTGTCCTTGGGGACAACCGAAACGCCAGCGAGGACAGCAGAAGCCCCAATATCGGAAGCGTAAAAAAGAAGGATATTCTGGGGAAGGCCTGGTTTATTATCTCCCCCAGAGATCGATTTGGATATATTGAGTGAGGTGGAAAGCATGGAGGTTCAGTGGTATCCGGGCCATATGACAAAGGCCAAAAGAATGATGCAGGAGCAGATGAAGCTTATCGATCTGGTCATGGAGCTGGTGGATGCCCGGATCCCCTTGAGCAGCCGAAACCCGGACATTGATGAGCTGGGAAGGCACAAGGCCCGCATCCTGTTGCTCAACAAGGCGGATCTGGCGGACAGCCGCCAGAATGATGCCTGGGAAGAATATTTTCGGAAAAAGGGATTTTATACGGTAAAAATAAACGCCCGCAGCAAGGAAGGTATGAAGGCTCTCCCCGGTGTTATCCAGGAGGCCTGCAGGGAAAAGCAGGAGCGGGATCGAAGGCGGGGCATTTTAAACCGGCCGGTGCGGGCCATGGTGGTGGGGATTCCCAATGTGGGGAAATCCACCTTTATCAACAGCCTGTCCGACCGGGCGTCGGCCAAGACCGGGAACAAGCCGGGGGTGACCCGGGGAGCCCAGTGGATACGCTGGAATAAGCAGGTGGAGCTTTTGGACACCCCGGGGATCCTTTGGCCCAAATTTGAGGATCCCCAGGTGGGAATCCGGCTGGCCTTTATCGGCTCCATTCGGGAGGAGATTCTCAACACCCAGGAGCTCTCTCTGGAGCTTTTAAAATTTTTAAAAGTACATGCCCCTCAGGTGCTTAGGGAGCGCTACGGCATTCTGGAGGAGGGGGATCCTGCTTTCCTGCTCCGGGAGCTTGCAAGGAAGCGGGGCTGCCTTCGAAAAGGGCAGGAGCTTGACACGGAGAAGGCGGCGGGAATTCTTCTGGAGGAGTTTCGAAGCGGAAAGCTTGGAAAAATAACACTTGAATTTCCCCCTGTAGAAGGGTAGGATAATAGAGAGACTGCCATAGGAAGGGAGTAGAGAGATGAGAGGGAGCAGAAAAAGGAGACAGGAGCGATCCCTGGCAGAGGAATTCGAGGAGAAGGAGCGGAGCCTGGGGCGGGAGCTCCTGAGCATGCTGCTGTACATGGGAGTGGTCCTGGGAATGACGTTTCTGGTCATTACGTTTCTGGGACAGCGCACCTTTGTCAGCGGCGATTCCATGAAAAATACCCTGGAGGACGGCGACAACCTTATTGTAGATAAGATCACCTATCGGTTTCGGGATCCTCAGCGGTATGACATTATTGTCTTTCCTTTTGCATACAAAGAGGATACCTACTATATCAAACGGATTATTGGAATGCCCGGGGAGACCGTGCAGGTCATGGAGGGCAGAGTCTACATAGACGGGGAGCAGCTAAAGGAAAGCTATGGCCGGGAGCTTATGGAGAATGCCGGGATTGCGGAGGAGCCCCTGACCCTTGGGGAGGACGAATACTTTGTGCTGGGGGATAATCGCAATGCCAGCTCAGACAGCCGGGATCCCAGTGTAGGGCTTATTCACCGGGATAAAATTGTGGGCCGGGCCTGGATGCGGATCTGGCCTTTGCACAAATTGGGAATTTTAAAGCACCAGTAAACCAGGGAGAAAAGACGGAGGAACCCATGACAAAGGCCGAGGAGCTGCGGCAGCAGAGGAAAGAGGAAAAGCTAAAGGCGGAGCGGGCCCGTCTGGAGGAGATGTGGGTCTACGAGCGCCGGTACAAGGACTGTGCCCATATCTGCGGCATTGACGAGGTGGGGCGGGGGCCTTTGGCCGGTCCGGTGGTAGCCGGGGCTGTGATTCTCCCCAGGGACTGTGAGATTCTCTATCTCAATGACTCCAAAAAGCTTTCCGAAAAAAAGAGGGAGCTTTTGTATATCCAGATTATGGAAAAGGCCGTGGCAGTAGGACTTGGGGTGGTAGGGCCTGCCCGGATCGACGAGATCAACATTTTACAGGCCACCTACGAGGCCATGCGGCTGGCCATTGCACAGCTGTCGGTAAAGCCGGATCTCCTTTTGAACGACGCGGTGACCATTCCCGGAGTATCCGTTTCTCAGGTGCCGATTGTCAAGGGGGATGCCAAAAGCGTGTCCATTGCGGCGGCCAGCATTGTGGCTAAGGTCACCCGGGACAGAATGATGGTGCAATACGAGGAGCTGCTGCCGGGCTACGGCTTTGCCTCCAACAAGGGCTACGGATCCGCGGCGCATATTGCAGCCCTAAAGGAGCTGGGCCCAAGTCCCATTCACCGGAAAAGCTTTATTCGAAATTTTTTCCCTGACAGGGAGCAGGGAGACTAAAGCTGTAAAATATTTCCAAAAAGAAGGAGACCCTTGGAAAAGAGAAGGCAGAGTAAAAGAAGTGTGGGAACAGCATATGAGGAGAAAGCCGCGGAGTATCTGCAAAGCCGCGGCTATTTTATCCTGTGCCGGAATTTTCGCTGTCGCCAGGGAGAGATCGATCTCATTGCCCGGGAGGGAGGCTATCTGGTGTTTATCGAGGTGAAATATCGGAAAAGCGCGGGAAACGGCCGGCCGGAGGAGGCGGTGACCCTGGAAAAGCAGCGCGTCATCAGCCGGACGGCGGATTATTACCGGCTGCGTCAGGGTTATGGGGAGGAGACCTGCTGCCGCTTTGATGTGGTGGCAATTCTGGGAGAGGAAATCACCCTGTACAAAAATGCATTTTCCTATGTGAGCGGCAGGAGATAAGGGGAGGAGAATCATGGAACAGTGGAAGAAAAAGGCAACAGCCAGCACCCTATACGAAAAGGAGAAAGAGGGAGTGCCCTATCTGGCCTTCTCTCATCTGGAGGAAACCCATCTGGTTCGGCACGGCTTTTCCACCCGTCTGGGAGGGGTCAGCCAGGGCATGTTTTCCACCATGAACCTTAGCTTTTCCCGGGGAGATGAGCCAGAGCATGTGCGGGAAAATTACCGCCGTCTGGGAAGGGCTGTGGGCTTTTCCTGTGAGAGCCTGGTGTTTTCGGATCAGACCCACACCACCCATGTGCGGAGGGTGACGGAAGCGGACCGGGGAAAGGGATTTGCCATCCCCCGGGATTACACGGATGTGGACGGCCTTATCACCAATGTGCCGGGGCTTACGCTGGCTACCTTTTACGCAGACTGTGTGCCCCTGTTTTTTGTGGATCCCGTTCACAGAGCCATCGGGCTTAGCCACTCCGGCTGGCGGGGAACGGCCGGCCGTATGGGACAGGTGACCTTAGAGGCTATGCACCGGGAATTTGGCACGGATCCTGCCCAGGTGCTGGCAGCCGTGGGTCCCTCCATCTGCCAGGACTGCTATGAGGTCAGCAGGGATGTAATTGAGGAATTTGAGAAGGCCTTTGGGAAAGAGCAGTGGCCGGAGCTTTATTACGAAAAAGAAAACCAGGGAAAGTATCAGCTAAACCTTTGGCGGGCCAATGAGCTGATTCTGCTGGAGGCCGGCGTCCGCCCGGAGCACCTGTCTGTGACCAATGTCTGTACCTGCTGCAATCCTTTCCTTCTGTTCAGCCACCGGGCCTCCAAGGGGAGGCGGGGAAATCTGGGAGCCTTTCTTATGCTGAAAGATACGGCGGGGACCCAGGAGAGCTATTGAGGGGGGAAGAGCCCCGCTCCCGGGAAAGAAAAAAGAGAGCCCCTTCCACAACAGGAGAGACTCTCTAAAATTTTGCTCTGATTTTACATGCCATAGCGCTCCAGCAGCGCGTGAATCTTGGAGGTGGGCGTGTTGATGGGGCTGGTGGTCACATCGTGGTTCAGGGTATCCATAATCATAGCCGTAAACTTACTCATGTCCGCCTCCTGGTAATAGGGCTTTTCAAAGAGAATGGGATTGCGGTAATTGAGGTTGGTGGTAACCACCAGGCTGATATAGCCCTTTTCATAAGAATCGTCAAACTTAGCAAAGCCTTCCGTGAATAGGCCGAAGGTACAGAACACAAACACACGTTTGGCTCCCTGTTCCTTCATCTGCTTGGCCACATCCAGCATACTCTCCCCCGAGGAAATCATATCGTCGATGATAATCACATCCTTGCCCTTGATGGAATCTCCCAGAAATTCGTGGGCCACAATGGGATTCTTGCCATTGATAACAGTGGAGTAATCCCTTCTCTTGTAAAACATTCCCATATCAATGCCCAGCACTCCGGAGAAATACACGGCCCGGGACATAGCGCCCTCATCGGGGGCAATGATCATCAGGTGATCGTTGTCCACCTTTACATCGGGAACTCTCCGCAGCAGAGCCTTCATAAACTGGTAGGGAGGCTGGAAATTGTCAAAGCCAATCAGAGGGATGGCATTCTGCACCCGGGGATCATGGGCATCAAAGGTGAGAATATTGGTGACTCCCATATCCCGAAGCTCCTGGAGAGACAGGGCGCAGTCTAGGGATTCCCGGCCGGTGCGCTTGTGCTGACGCCCCTCATAGAGGAAGGGCATAATCACATTGATGCGGTGGGCCTTTCCCGTGGCCGCAGAGATAATGCGCTTTAGATCCTGATAATGGTCATCCGGGGACATGTGGTTTTCATGGCCGCAAACAGAATAGGTGAGGCTGTAATTGCACACATCCACCATAATAAACAGATCGCTGCCCCGGACGGATGCATCCAGATGTCCCTTGGCCTCGCCGGTGCCAAAACGAGGGCAGGAGCACTTTATAAGAAAGGTATCCTCCTGATAGCCCTGAAAAATAATGCTGTCTCTGTGGTGCTGGTTGCTTTCCTCCCGAAAAGTGACCAGATGCCGGTCCACCTTTTTGGCAAAGTCCGTACAGCTGCTTAAGGCGGCAATTTTCAAGGGCGCCACCGGACGAATGTTGTCAAATTGATTGAGTTCTGCCATGGATTGTTCCTCCTGGGTATATTTTATAGGGTAAAAATGTACACATCGTCCGGGGAGATACGGCGCTCCGGGGTGAAGATCAGCCAGTCTGTCACATCCTCCGGGCCGTAATCGCCCTCATAGCCCTGGTGAAGCCCCTTGATATAATAGGGATCCTGGGTGAGCTTTGCAGTCATCCGACCGTTGGCAACGTTTAGCACCTCAAACCAGATGTGCTCTCTGTCATTTTCCTGCTTGCGGTGTTCTTCGTCCACCAGAAGGCCCAGCTTTACCAGAAGCTTAGTGTCCTTTTGACCAAAGGCATTGAAAAAGTAGGAGATCCGTTCTGTGGCCAGAGCACGCATCCGGGCGGTTTCCTCGTTGGAAATCATAAAGATGGGGTTGTCCTCTAAAAGCTCATCGTAGATGGAGAGGGAGGAAAAACGGCCCTCCTCCAGGCTTTCCTGGGAAGGATAGACAAAGACCACGCAGGTGTCCTCATTGTGGCCCTCCTGCCGGTCCCTTTTGCCTCCCAGCATATCCTCCGGGTACAGCTCCACGGCCTCCTGCCAGTCAATGAGGGTGACAACAAGGGGAGTTCCCGCCGCCACATAGGCCAGAAAGAAGGGAGCGCCAAATTCCAGAGGTTCCTCCTCCTCCAGAAGCCGGTTGGCCAGGGTTTCCAAAACATTATAGTGCTGCTGATAATTGTCCCGGGTGGAATTGAGCACCTCCAGCTCCGGATGGCCGCAGCGCTTTAAGCCGTGGGTGTGGAGCCAGACACAGGCGTCCTCCTCGTCGCCGGCCACAGCCTGGGCGGTAAAAAGATACCGGGGAGCAGGGGGAACGCAGGATTCCGCGGCCAGAGCCACCCAGCGTCCAGAGAGAATTTTCTCCGAGCTGTCGTCAATCACGGCCAGTGCATCCGGAAGTAGAGTATGGATAAGCTTGAGCTGGAGATGATAGGAGGTGAGAGGATTGCTTCCGAACTCCATCTCCACAGCCAGACCGTACTGGGCCCGCTGAATGGCATCCGCGTCCACATCGGGAAACAGGTGCTGACAGCGGTACAGCTCCGGCAGGGTAAAATCCATGGGATATATTTCTATCTGAAAGGCTTCCTGTTCATAGAGAATTTCCAAAAGCATAGAGTCGCTTTCTATTTTGTAACAGTTGATGGAGAATTCAGCGGCTTCCCGAAGGCGGCTTTCCAGGAGATCTGGCTCCTCAATATCGCTGTATTGGGCGGGAACGGCCAGCATTTGTGATTTTGTTTTCATCATGGTATATATTTCTCCTAACTGTAAGATTATGCTATCTCATTTATAACATTTTTAAAGGGACACGTCAAGGTGGGAGGCCTTTGTAGGGAGAGGATTTGTATGTTTTTCAGACTTTTCAGAAGCCGCAGAACATGTTATACTAAAGCATACTTGAAAAATATGGGAAGGCGGGCGTATCCGGGCAAAAACTATGAAAAAGAAGGCAGAAGAAACCAGGGAAAAGAGAATAAAAACGCACCGTATAGAGACGGTTCGGGAGGGAAGCATTGCCTGGGAGCTGGAGCTGTGTCCGGGGGATGAGCTGATCTCCGTGAACGGACAGGCGGTGGAGGATATTTTTGACTACCAATATCTGACCCATGAGGAATATCTGGAGCTTCTGGTGAGAAAGCCGGACGGGGAAGAGTGGGAGCTGGAAATCGAGAAGGAATATGGGGAGGACTTAGGCCTGGAGTTTGAGAATGGCCTTATGGACGAGTACCGTTCCTGCCGAAACCGGTGTATTTTTTGCTTTATCGATCAGATGCCAAAGGGCATGCGGGACACCTTATATTTTAAGGATGACGATTCCCGTCTGTCCTTTCTTCAGGGAAACTATGTGACCCTGACCAATATGGATGACCGGGACATCCATCGGATTATCCGTTATCATCTGTCCCCCATCAATATCTCCTTTCACACCACCAACCCGGAGCTTCGCTGCAAGATGCTGAACAACCGGTTTGCGGGGGAGGCTCTGAAAAAGGCGGACCGGCTCTATGAGGCGGGGATTGCCATGAACGGACAGATTGTCCTCTGTAAGGGCATCAACGACGGGGAGGAGCTAAACCGCAGCATCAGGGATCTGGCCGGATATCTGCCGTGCCTGGAAA
Source organism: uncultured Lachnospiraceae bacterium (assembly GCA_947574135.1). GTDB lineage: Bacteria > Bacillota > Clostridia > Lachnospirales > Lachnospiraceae > RGIG4284. The sequence goes on along the minus strand of CANPIM010000074.1, from coordinate 1,670 downwards.
GCCTGTCTGTGGTGCCTGTGGGACTGACCCGACACCGGGAGGGACTTTGTCCTCTTGTGCCCTTTACCCGGGAGGATGCCAGGCAGGTGCTTGCGCTGATACATGGCTGGCAAAAGCGGCTTTTCAGGGAGCATGGCACCCATTTTGTCCACGCCAGTGACGAGTGGTACATTCTGGCCGGGGAGGAGCTTCCCGGGGAGGAGACCTACGACGGCTATCTGCAGCTGGAAAACGGCGTGGGAATGTTGCGTCTTTTGGAGGAGGAGGTAGGGGAGGCTCTCACAGAGCTTACGCAATCAAAAGGTTTTATACAAAAAACAAAAGAGACAGCCGGGCAGGAGCGCCGGTTATCTCTGGCCACCGGAACTTTGGCTGCCCCTTATCTGAAAAGACATATGGAGCGCATCGGGGAGCTGTTTCCCCATATCAAGGTACAGGTGATTCCCGTGGAAAACAGATTTTTCGGGGAGCAGATCACCGTGGCCGGCCTTTTGACGGGACAGGATCTGGCAGCCCAGCTTAGAGGTCGGGATCTGGGGGAGGCGCTGCTTCTCTCGGAGCATCTTCTTCGCAGCGGGGAGGAGGTTTTTCTGGACGATATGACGGTGGAGCAGCTGCAAAGGACTTTACAAGTTCCCATAACTATTGTAAAATCAGACGGAAAAGCCCTGGTAGGGGCAGTTACAGGCATAGAAGAGCTAAGAGGAGAAGTGATAGATGAGTAAACCGATTGTGGCCATTGTGGGCCGGCCCAATGTGGGAAAATCCACCTTGTTTAACGCCCTGGCCGGAGAGAATATTTCCATTGTAAAGGATACGCCGGGGGTGACCCGGGATCGGATTTATGCGGATGTTTCCTGGCTGGATAAAAATTTTACCCTCATTGACACCGGGGGCATTGAGCCGGACAGCAGCGATGTGATCCTCTCCCAGATGCGGGAGCAGGCCCAGATAGCCATTGACACGGCGGATGTGATTGTGTTTTTGACGGATGTGCGCCAGGGATTGTTGGATGCGGACGCCAAGGTGGCGGATATGCTGCGGCGCTCCCATAAGCCGGTGGTTCTGGTGGTAAATAAGGTGGACAACTTCCAGAAGCTTATGGGAGATGTGTATGAATTCTATAATCTGGGCATCGGGGATCCCATTGCCGTTTCGGCGGCCTCCCGCTTAGGCATGGGAGACATGCTGGACGAGGTGGTCCGGCATTTTCCGGAGCAGGAGGGGGAGGAGGAAGAGGAGGAGCGCCCCCGGATAGCCATTGTGGGCAAGCCCAATGTGGGAAAATCCTCCATTATCAACCGTCTCATAGGGGAGAACCGGGTGATCGTGTCGGATATTGCGGGAACCACCCGGGATGCCATTGACACGGAGGTGCAGCACCAGGGACGGGAGTATATTTTTATCGACACGGCGGGACTTCGGCGGAAGAACAAGGTGAAGGAGGAGCTGGAGCGGTACAGCATTATCCGCACAGTGACGGCTGTGGAGCGGGCAGATGTGGTGATTCTGGTGATTGATGCCGTGGAGGGAGTCACGGAGCAGGACGCCAAGATTGCGGGCATTGCCCATGAGCGGGGAAAGGGCGTGATCATCGCTGTCAACAAGTGGGATGCCATAGAGAAAAATGACAAGACCATCTATGAGTACACCAACAAAATCCGCACCAC
>CANPIM010000073.1 GCA_947574135.1 uncultured Lachnospiraceae bacterium | reverse complement strand
CCGGCTGCGCCCGGGAACCCTGGAGGAGATTGTGGGGCAGCAGCATATTCTTGGGAAGGACAAGCTGTTATACCGGGCCATTCAGGCGGATAAGCTGAGCTCGCTGATTTTTTACGGCCCTCCGGGGACGGGAAAGACCACCATTGCCAAGGTCATAGCACGCACCACCAGCGCGGTCTTTCAACAGATCAATGCCACGGTGGCCGGGAAGAAGGACATGGAGGCAGTGGTGCAGGAGGCCAAGGATGCCCGGGGGATGTATGGAAAGCGGACCATTCTCTTTGTGGACGAGATTCACCGCTTCAATAAGGGGCAGCAGGACTATCTTCTTCCCTTTGTGGAGGATGGAACTCTGATCCTTATCGGGGCTACCACGGAGAATCCCTATTTTGAGGTGAACGGGGCGCTTTTGTCTCGATCCGTGATTTTTGAGCTGAAGGCCCTGGAAAAAGAGGACATTAAGACGTTGATTCGCCGGGCCGTCTATGACAGGGAGAAGGGCATGGGAGCCTATGAGGCGGAGATTGAGGAGGATGCGGAAGAGTTTCTGGCCGATATGGCAGGCGGTGACGCCCGGGCGGCCCTGAATGCAGTGGAGCTGGGTGTGCTGACCACAAAACCTGGGGCGGACGGAAAAGTACGTCTGACCCTGGAAGTGGTTTCCGAGTGTATCCAGAAACGGGCGGTACGCTATGACAAGAATGGGGATAATCACTATGATGTGATTTCAGCCTTTATCAAGAGTATGCGGGGCTCGGATCCGGATGCGGCTGTCTATTATCTGGCAAAAATGATTTATGCAGGGGAGAATGTGACCTTTATTGCCCGCCGCATTATGATCTGCGCGGCGGAGGATGTGGGAAATGCGGATCCACAGGCTCTGGTGGTGGCTGTGGCGGCAGCCCAGGCCGCAGAACGGGTAGGCTTTCCGGAATCTCAGATTATTTTGGCCCAGGCGGCGGCCTATGTGGCCTGCGCGCCCAAAAGCAATGCGGCGGTAAATGCCATCAGCCGGGCCATGGATTCGGTGCAGGCGGTAAAGACCACCGTGCCCGTGCATCTTCAGGATGCTCATTATGCCGGCGCAAAGGGACTGGGACACGGGGTGGGCTATAAGTATGCCCACGACTATCCCAATCACTATGTGCGGCAGCAATATTTGCCCTCAGAAATTCTGGGAAGCGTTTTCTACGAACCCGGAGATCTGGGGTATGAGCGGGAGCTTAAGGAAAGAATGGAAAAAATCCGGAGAGAGGCCTCCGGGGAAGCCTAAAATTTTTCCGGTTCCGGATACTCCACGCCAAAGCAATCCACGGTGATGGCCTTTATCACCTGCTTTTCCAGGGGCTTGTCGGAATAATCCACAGGGGTTTCGGCGATGCGGTTTACCACATCCATGCCTTCCACAACCTTTCCAAAGGCAGCATAGGCTCCGTCCAGATGAGGAGCCTCCTGGTGCATAATAAAGAACTGGCTTCCGGCGGAATCGGGGTGCATACTCCGGGCCATGGAGAGCACGCCGGGCGTGTGCTTTAGAGAATTGGAAAAGCCGTTCTGACTAAATTCCCCGGGAATATTGTAGCCTGGGCCGCCGGTTCCCTTGCCCTGGGGACAGCCACCCTGGATCATAAAGCCCTCAATCACCCGATGAAAAATGAGGCCGTCGTAAAAGCCCTTTTTTACCAGACTGATAAAGTTGTTGACAGTGTTGGGGGCTATTTCCGGGTAGAGCTCTGCCTTGATCATGTCCCCCGTTTCCATTTCAATGGTTATCATGGGATTTCGTTCCATTTTGTTTTCTCCTTCTGCAGTTAAATTGTCCACAAGGTGCCGTTTGGGCACTATTTTTATATTCTAGCGGATTTTTTCCATTCCGTAAAGGGTTTTTATGGACAATTCCGGGGAAAAAGAGGATAATAAAAAAAGGATATAGCATTGTAGGAGGGGTCATGATAAAGGGACTGATCGTGGGAACGGTCCACACCGGGGATTTTTTTGAGAGGCTGCGGGCAGAGGAAAGAGAGAAGGGACTGGGAGAGGGACAGAGGAGAAAGCTGGAAAGCCGGCCCAGGCTGGATGGGGAGATATTGAGAGAGATTCTAAGGCTTTGGCAGGAGAAGCCTTGGGACTGTCTGTGCATCGCGGAAACGCCCCAGGCGGTAGAGGCGGCCCGGGTGCTTGGGGTTCCCTGTATCGGCTACCGGAATCCTGGACAGGAGGAATCAAGGCTCTGGGGTCTTGACTGGCTTTTGGAGGGCTTTCAGGAGATTGACTGGAGATTTCTGGAGATGGTTCACACCCGGGCGCTGGGACGGCCTGTGGTCATTGAGGAGACAAAAAGGCTTACGATCCGGGAAATGACGGTGGAGGATTTGGATGCGCTGTATGTGCTGTACCGGGAAACCTCTCCCGGGCGGTTTGTGGAAAATCTGGATCCGGACCGAAGGGTGGAGGAAGCCAGAACCAAGGCCTATATCCGATATATGTATGGCCTGCACCAGTTTGGCATGTGGGTCCTGGTGGAGAAATCCAGCGGCTGCCTTGTAGGCCGGGCGGGCTTTGGGCTGGTGGATTACCGGGGAAGGACGGAGATGGATTTCGGATATCTGGTGGGGAAGGCCTGGCAGGGACAGGGCTATGCCAAGGAGGCCGGCCGGGCAGTGCTGGAATATGGCCGGGATTTTCTGTACCTGAAAAGTGTGTGCGCCTACACCCACCCGGAGAATCTGCCTTCCCGGGCGGTTCTTGAAAAACTGGGCTTTGAGATTCAGGAAGAGCTTAAGGCAGAGGGAGAGCGGCTTTTACGCTATGAAATTATTTTTCCAGGGGCTTGCAAAACCTCGCAGCCTATGCTATAATCTGAGTGCTGTCTATCTAAGGCAGGGAACTGCAGGGACTTGCAGGGATAGCCCGGGATAGCTTGCTGTGGAAGCATCGGAGCAGCATTGGCCGGGAATTGAGGCAGAAGTTCACAAATAATCAGAAGAGGTGAAAATCATGAAGGAAGGTATCCATCCGTCTTATTATCAGGCGACCGTAACGTGCAACTGCGGAAATACATTTACCACAGGTTCTACCAAGAAGGATATTCACGTAGAGATCTGTTCCAAATGTCATTCGTTCTATACTGGTCAGCAGAAGGCTGCTGCAGCCCGTGGACGTATTGATAAGTTCAACCGTAAGTACGGGATCAGCAAATAGGAAATGCAAGTGGGATTTAAGGGGTGAGGTTTGTGGAAATCTCACCCCATTTTGCTCTTTATCAGGAGAAAAGCAGAAAGGTACGAGCTATGAAATCATCGGGAATTGGCGGTCAGGCCGTGATAGAAGGCATTATGATGAAAAACCAGGATGTGTACTCCATTGCAGTGCGCAGGCCGGACGGCGAGATTGATGTGCACCTGAGTACGTATGACAGCATCGCGGGACAGGGAAAGCTTCGGAAGATCCCTATCCTCCGCGGGGTGGTGAATTTTGTGGATTCCCTGGTTCTGGGAATGCGCTGCCTGACCCATTCTGCCAAATTTTATGATGAGGAGGATATAGAGTCCTCCCGGGCAGATGATTTGATGCAGAAGGTATTTAAGGATAAAGCGGAAAATGTGGTAATGGGAATCACCGTTACCTTTTCCATTGTAATGGCGGTTGCTATTTTTATGGTACTGCCATATTTTGTTGCGGACTATCTGAGAGTTTACATTGTCTCGGATACGGTGCTGGCCATTTTGGAGGGCGGCATTCGCCTGCTGCTGTTTTTGCTGTATGTGCTCCTTATCTCCCAAATGCGGGATATCCGCCGGGTGTTCCAATACCATGGGGCTGAGCATAAGTGCATCAACTGTATTGAAAACGGCTGGGAGCTGAACACAAAAAATGTGCGCAAGGCCTCCAAGCATCACAAGCGCTGCGGTACAAGCTTTATGCTGGTGGTGATGGTAATCAGTATTATTTTCTTTATTTTTATCCGGGTGGACTCTCCCATTCTGCGGGTGCTTCTGCGGATAGCCCTGGTACCGGTGATTGCGGGAGTGTCCTATGAGTTTATCCGGCTGGCCGGAAATACCAACAATCCCATTATAGGGATTTTAAGCCGTCCGGGCATGTGGCTGCAGGCCCTGACCACCCGGGAGCCAGACCGAAAGATGATGGAGGTGGGCATTGCCGCCGTGGAGGCTGTCTTTGACTGGCGGGCCTACCAGGAGGAGCAGGGGATTTACCATGAGAGACCCCAGGATGATCTGGATGCCTATGTAGATGCCCTGCCGGATCCGGAGCTGGCGACTGTGGAGGAGGAAAAGCCCCAGGAGCGCCTGGAGGCGGTCGCAGAGGAGCCTAAGGAGCATCCGAGGGCGGTTACGAAGAAGTCCCAGGAGCGTGTGAAGGCGGATACGGACGAGTCCCAGGAACGTGCGGAGGCGGTTACAGAAGAGCTCCAGGAGCGTGTGAAGGCGGATACGGAGAAGCCCCAGGAGAATCCGAGGGCGGTTACGGAGAAGCTTCAGGGGCGTGCAAAGGTGGTTACGAAGCAATCCCAGGAGCGTGGGAAGGCGGTTGCGGAGACGCGCAGGAGGCGTTCGAGGACAGCTGCGAAAACAGAGGAAGTGATTGAGGATATTGCAGAAATCATAGAAGAGCCGCCGGCAGCTTCCGGGTATGAGGAGGAGAAGGCAGATCCGGAAATTCCGGTGGTGAAGGAATGGAAAACGGAAAAGGCCCGGGGTACGGGAGGGCAGAGCGCCAGAAGGCCGGCGGATAAAACCAGGAAGCCTAAGAAAGCCCGGGAGGTTCCGGCAGATATTCTGGATATTCTGGAGGAAACAGACAGGTCATGACATTACGGGAAGCTTATGGCTACGGGAGCTCTTATCTGGAGGGCAGAGATATTTTGGAGGCCGGGCTGGACGCCTGGTATCTGCTGGAGTATGTGACCGGTAAAAGCAGGAGTGATTTTTACGCCCATGGGGAGGAGAGCTTAAGTCCTGCCCAGGTGATATTCTATAAGAAGCTTTTGGAAAAGCGGGGAGGACGGATTCCCTTACAGCATTTGACCGGGCAGCAGGAATTTATGGGGCTGTCTTTTCGGGTAAATGCGGAGGTCTTGATTCCCCGGCAGGATACGGAAACCCTGGTGGAGGAGGCTTTAAAGGTTTTGCGCCCTGGTATGCGGGTGTTGGATTTGTGTACAGGAAGCGGATGTATTCTTATTAGCCTTCTCACCCTTTGCCCGGGCATGGAGGGGCTGGGAACAGACATTTCCACAGGAGCCCTGAGTGTGGCCAGGGAGAATGCGGCGGCCCGGGGGGTCAAGGCAGAGTTTCGAAAAAGCGATATGTTTGCTCGGATTAAGGGAGAGCCCTTTGACTGCATTGTGGCCAATCCTCCCTATATTGCCAGCAAGGACATTCCGGGATTGATGGAGGAGGTTCGGGAATACGAGCCCAGACAGGCCTTAGATGGGGGAGAGGATGGTCTGCACTTTTACCGGATTCTGGCAAAGGAGGCAGGCGCTTATTTGAAGAAGGGCGGGCAGATGTATCTGGAAATTGGCTGTGACCAGGGAGAGTGTGTTCCTGCGCTCTTGCGTTCCTGTGGATTTTCGGAGGTGTCTGTGATCCAGGATTTATGCGGGAAGGACCGGGTGGTTAAGGGCACCTGGAGAGAATAGAGGAGAGAACGTATGTTTGATAAATTAGAGGATCTGCTGCTGCGATTTGAGGACATTATGAATGAGCTGAACGATCCTTACGTAGTCAACGATCAGACCCGGTTTCGTAAGCTTATGAAGGAGCAGAACGATCTGCAGCCCCTGGTGGAGGCCTATCAGCAATATAAAAAGGCCCAGGAAACCGTGGAGGAGAGTCTGCTGATGCTGGAGGAGGAGAATGACGAGGAGATGCGGGAAATGCTCAAAGAGGAATTGAGCGCGGCCCGGACCCAGATCGAAGAGTTGTCCCGCACCCTAAAGATTCTTTTGCTCCCCAAGGATCCCAATGACGATAAAAATGTGATTGTGGAGATCCGGGCGGGGGCCGGCGGCGACGAGGCGGCTCTGTTTGCCGCCGAGATTTACCGTATGTATGTCCATTATGCAGAGAGCAGGAGATGGAAGATAGAGGTCATGGAAGTGGACGAGATCGGTATCGGCGGCATGAAGAGCATCAGCTTTATGATCAACGGCCAGGGCGCCTACTCTGTGATGAAGTATGAATCCGGGGTGCACCGGGTGCAGCGAGTGCCAGAGACAGAGTCCGGCGGCCGGATTCACACCTCCACCATCACTGTGGCTGTCATGCCGGAGGCAGAGGAGGTGGATGTACAGATCGACGAGAAGGATATTCGAATTGATGTTATGCGGGCATCCGGAAACGGAGGGCAGTGCGTAAACACCACGGATTCCGCCGTGCGTCTGACCCATTATCCCACAGGCATTGTGGTGTACAGCCAGACGGAGAAATCTCAGCTGCAGAATAAGGCAAAGGCCTTTGCCCTTCTGCGCACCAAGCTCTACGATATGGAATGCCAGAAGGCGCATGATGCGGAGGCGGAGGCCAGAAAAAGCCAGATCGGCACAGGGGATCGGGCGGAAAAAATACGCACCTATAATTTTCCCCAGGGCCGGGTGACAGATCACCGCATCGGGCTGACCCTGTATAAGCTTGACAAGATCATGGATGGAGACATTCAGGAGATTCTCGACGCCTGCATTGCAGCAGACCAGGCGGCCAAGCTGAGCAATTTAAAGGAGGAGGCATAAGACGGCCCCCCTTTTGCGTACACATGACAAAGGCGCAAAAAAGTAACAACAGCAAAAGATTTAGCAAGCGTGCAAGAGCAAGCCGGTAAAGTCACAAAGTTCCTCTCATCAAGTGTGCGCCAAAGTGACTTTACCCTTCAGTGCCGTCGCGCAGCGACTTCAAATAGGAGGAGAAAAAATGGGAAAATATTTTGGAACAGACGGCTTCCGTGGGGAGGCCAATGTTAAGCTTACGGTGGAGCATGCCTTTAAGGTGGGAAGATATCTGGGCTGGTATTACGGCCGGGACCACAAGGCGCGGATTGTAATCGGCAAGGACACCAGAAGAAGTAGCTACATGTTTGAGTATGCTCTGGCGGCCGGCATCACGGCCTCTGGTGGAGATGCCTATCTCTTGCATGTGACCACCACTCCCAGCGTCTCTTATGTGGTGCGCACGGAGGGCTTTGACTGCGGCATTATGATTTCTGCCAGCCACAATCCCTTCTATGACAATGGAATCAAGGTTATCAACGGCTACGGCCACAAGCTGGAGGCAAAGGTAGAGGATAAGATTGAGAAATATCTGGATGGAGAGAGTGAGGAGCGTCCCCTGGCTGTGCGGGATGAGATTGGGCGCACGGTGGACTTTTCCGCAGGCCGGAATCGCTATATCGGTTATCTGATCTCCATTCCCACCCGGTCCTTTAAGCATATGCGGGTAGGCCTAGACTGCGCCAACGGCAGCTCCTCGGCCATTGCCAAGAGCGTGTTTGACGCCCTGGGAGCCAAGACCTATGTGATTCACAATGAGCCGGACGGGGTGAATATCAATACCAACTGCGGTTCCACTCATATTGAGGAGCTTCAGCAGTTTGTGCGGGAGAATCATTTGGATGTGGGCTTTGCCTACGACGGGGATGCCGATCGATGCATTGCTGTGGATGAAAATGGAAATGTGGTGGATGGGGATTTAATTCTCTATATTTGCGGAAAATATATGAAGGAGCAGAATGCCCTTCGCCATGACACCATTGTGACTACGGTTATGTCCAACCTGGGACTTTACAAGGCATGCGACAAGATTGGCATGAAATATGAGAAAACAGCGGTGGGAGATAAGTATGTCTATGAGAATATGACCCAGAATGGTTTCCAGTTGGGAGGAGAGCAGTCCGGACATATTATTTTCAGCAAGCATGCCACCACGGGAGACGGAATCCTCACCTCCTTAAAGGTTATGGAGGTGATTCTGGAGCGGAAAGCCACCCTGGCCACCCTGGCCTCGGAGGTGAAGATTTATCCCCAGCTCTTGCAGAATCTTAAGGTGACCGACATGGATGCCACCCTGAACCATGAAAAGGTGCAGCAGGCCATTGCCTCTGTGGAGAAACGGCTGGGAGAGGACGGCCGGGTCCTGGTGAGAAAGAGCGGTACAGAGCCTCTGCTTCGAGTGATGGTAGAGGCGCTCACCGATGAGCTCTGCGAGGAGTGCGTGCTGCATATTATCAACGCCATGAAGAGCGTTCAATAATCGATAAACGGCAGCTGTCCATACAGAAAATAGAAAAAATTTCCAATTTATGGATTCTGACAGGGCAGCTGCAAACTTACAATAGGGGGGAAACATGAGAAAAACAGCATTGGTAGTAATGGCGGCCGGGATTGGCAGCCGGTTTGGAGGGGGAATCAAGCAGCTGGAGCCTGTGGGGCCCAGTGGGGAAATCATAATGGATTATTCCATTCACGATGCCCTGGAGGCGGGCTTCAACAAGGTGGTTTTTATTATCCGCAAGGATCTGGAAAAGGATTTTAAGGAGATTATCGGAAACCGCATGGAGAAGCTTACGGAGGTGGCCTATGCTTATCAGGAGCTTACGGATCTTCCGGCTGGCTTTGAGAAGCCTGCGGAGCGCACAAAGCCCTGGGGAACGGGACAGGCCGTGCTGAGCTGCCGTGGAATTTTAGAGGAGCCCTTTGTGGTTATCAATGCGGATGATTATTATGGGAAGGAAGCTTTTGTAAAGGTCCACGACTATCTGGTGCAGGAGCAGCCGGAAAATCAGAAAATGAATTTTTGTATGGCAGGCTTTATTCTGGGGAATACCTTAAGTGAGAACGGGGCTGTGACCAGAGGGATTTGTCAGGTAGAGGACGGGTATCTCACCAAGGTGGTGGAGACCCACGGCATTGTCAAGACGGCTGAGGGTGCGGCTGTGGAGGGACCGGAGGGACAGCTGACCCCGGTGGACGCAGACAGTCATGTCTCTATGAATATGTGGGGATTGACCCCGGAATTTCTGGATACTCTGGAAAAGGGATTTGTGGAATTTCTTAAAAATGTAAAGCCGGGAGATATCAAGGCGGAATACTTGCTGCCCACCATTGTGGATGGCCTGATTCGTTCCGGGGAGGCCTCAGTGCGGGTACTGGAGACCCGGGACAAGTGGTTCGGGGTGACCTACAGGGAGGACAAGCAGTCGGTAATGGAGGCCTTCCGAGATTTGATTGCCCGGGGCGTGTACAAAGAGAAGCTTTTTTCGTGAGAAGGATAAGGGGGCATTGCAGTAGTGGTGCCCTTTTTTACACAAGGACCGTAGGAAATTGTCCGGTTATCTGAGGAAAAGACAAATGAAAACCAAGAAAAAGAGCCTGCTTTCTTATTATGGACCCTACAAGGGAATGTTTGCCCTGGATCTGCTGTTTGCCATGGTGGGGGCGGCTGTGACCTTAGCCATTCCCCTTATTGTCCGATATATTACCAATCAAGTGATTTATCAGGAGAGCAGTGTGGCCTGGAACAGCATTGTAAGGCTGAGCGGCCTTATGCTGGGATTATTACTTGTGGAGCTTGGGTGTAATTTTTTTATCAGCTATTGGGGCCATATGATGGGAGCCCGCATGGAATACGGCATGCGCAATGAGATCTTCGGTCACTATCAGAAGCTGTCCTTTACTTTTTATGACAACCAGAAGGTGGGGCAGCTTTTGTCCCGGGTAACCAACGATCTGTTTGACATTACGGAGCTTTTGCATCACGGACCGGAGGATGTGACCATCTCCCTGATTAAGATTCTGGGCGCATCCGTGATCCTGTTTGGCATCAATGGGACCCTGACAGGGGTGGTGCTGGCCTTTCTGCCGGTGATCTTTTTCTTTGCCCTGTACCTGAACCGGAAAATGAAGCATGCCTTTCGGCAGAACCGGGTGAAGATGGCGGATATTAATGGGCAGATCGAGGACAATCTGTCCGGCATCCGGGCAGTGAAATCCTTTGCCAACGAAGAGGTGGAGATGGGAAAATTCCAGAAGGGAAACGATCGGTTTCTCGCCACCAAGAGGAACAGCTACCGGTATATGGCAACCTATCACTCGGTGCTGACAGCCATGCTCACGGCCATGAATATTGCCGTGGTTCTTATTGGTACAAGGCTGATTACCACTGCTTCCATGGATGTGGCGGATCTGGTGACCTTTTTGCTGTATGTGGCCAATTTTACGGAGCCGGTAAAAAAGCTTATCAATTTTACCGAGCAGTTTCAAAACGGGTATTCCGGTTATCTCAGATTTCGGGAGATTATGGATATAGAGCCGGATATTCAGGATCGAAAGGGCGCCAGGGAGCTTTTGAGGGTAAAAGGGGAGATTCGCTTTTCCGATGTGTCCTTCCGGTATGAGGAGGGCACGGATGTGGTGCTGAATCATATGAATCTGGAGGTGCCGGCAGGCAGCTATACGGCCCTGGTAGGAGCCTCCGGAGCGGGAAAGACCACCCTTTGCAGTCTGATTCCCCGGTTTTATGAGGTGACCTCCGGATCCATTTGCATTGACGGAACGGATATCCGGGATGTGACCCTAAAAAGCCTGCGGGAGCAAATCGGCATTGTGCAGCAGGACGTGTATCTATTTGCAGGCACGGTTTTGGAAAATATTCTGTATGGCCGGCCGGAGGCCACCCGGGAGGAGGCGGTGGCGGCAGCCAGGCAGGCCAATGCCCATGACTTTATCATGGGACTGCCGAAGGGCTATGACACGGATATCGGGCAGCGGGGCGTAAAGCTCTCGGGAGGACAGAAGCAGCGGATTTCCATTGCCCGTGTATTTTTGAAGAATCCGCCGATCCTTATCTTTGACGAGGCCACCTCGGCCCTGGACAATGAAAGTGAGCAGGTAGTGCAGCAGTCCCTGGAGAAGCTGGCCAGAGGACGGACCACCTTTGTGATTGCCCACCGACTTTCTACTATCCGAAATGCAGAGAGGATCCTGGTGCTCACGGAGGAGGGCATTGCGGAGCAGGGCTCCCATGAGGAGCTTATGGCCCGGGGCGGAGTGTACGAAAGATTGTACCAAATGCAATTTAAATCCTAGAGGGGCATGAAATACGGGTTGGGAAAAGACCACCCATGAGAAAGCGGGAGAAATCTATGGAAATACAGTTTAAACGGCCAGAGATGGGGGATCGGGAGCTGATACAGGGATATTTAGGGCAGCAGAGAACCCAGAGCTGTGAGATGACCTTTGCCAATATCTACCTGTGGTCCCGGCACTATCCCACGGGATTTGCCATTGTTGAGGATATGCTGGTGTTTGCAAACCTGGAGGGAGAGCTTTCCTATACCTTTCCCTGGGGAGCAGGAGATCCCAGGCCGGCCCTGGAAACGCTGATGGCTTATTCCAGGGAGCAGGGAGCGCCTTTTCAACTGCACAATATGACAAAGGAAAGCTTTGCAAAGCTTGAGGCCTTCTATCCGGGGCGCTTTGCCATCGAGTATGACAGAACCTATGCGGATTATATTTATGAAACAGAAAAGCTTGCAAATCTGTCCGGAAAAAAGTATCATGGAAAAAAGAACCACATAAATAAATTTTTGCGCACCTATCCGGACTGGAGCTATGAGGCCATTGGGCCGGAAAATGTGGAGGAGTGCTTTCAGATGGCTCTTGCGTGGCGGGAGCACAATGGCTGCGAGGCGGACGAGGAGAAGCTGGCAGAGATCTGTGTGACCCTGAACTTTCTCAGGCTCTTTCAGGAGCTGGAGATGCAGGGCGGCCTTCTGCGGGTGGATGGTCGGGTAGCGGCCTTTACCATCGGGGAGCCGGTCTGTGAGGATACCATGGTGGTGCATATTGAAAAGGCATTACATGACGTACCTGGCGCATATGCTATGATAAACCAGCAGTTTGCCCTTCATGAGGGCAGTGGCTACCGGTATTTGAACCGGGAGGATGATGTGGGCGAGGAGGGACTGCGCAAGGCAAAGCTGTCCTATCACCCTGCTTATCTGGTGGAGAAAGGCGTTGTGCGGGAGAGAGTGCCGGGACATGTGAGCGCCGGACAGGAAAGCCTGGGAAAATTGGCAGACAATGCCGGACGGGAAGTGGAATTTGCCGGATAATGGCGCCGGGCAGCAATGCAGGAGGCATGAACAAAAGAATTGAGGAGAAATGAAAAAATGAAAGGTTGGGAGAAGAATATTCGCAGGGTGACCCCCTATACACCGGGAGAACAGCCCGATTGTCCCCAGATGATAAAGCTAAATACCAATGAGAATCCCTATCCTCCGGCTCCGGGAGTGCGCCGGGCCCTGGAGGCCTTGGATACGGACCGGCTCAGGCTCTACCCGGATCCGGCGGCCGGGCGGCTGGTAAAGGCTTTGGCGAAACGCTTGTGCCTGGGGGAGGATCAAATCTTTGTGGGCGTAGGCTCGGATGATGTGTTGGCCATGTGCTTTTTAACTTTTTTTAATTCCAAAAAGCCCATTTTATTTCCGGATATTTCCTACTCTTTTTATCCGGTCTGGGCAGAGCTTTTCGGAGTGCCCTATGAGACACCGGCCCTGGATGAGGATTTTCGTATCCGGAAGGAGGATTATTTTCGGGAGAACGGAGGGATTATTTTCCCCAATCCCAATGCCCCCACCTCTCTCTTGCTGGAGAGCCGGGATGTAGAGGAGATCATTGCCCGAAATCCGGATGTGATAGTGATTGTGGATGAGGCTTATATAGATTTTGCAGAGAGCCCGTCGGCCTTGGAGCTACTGGGAAAATATGACAATTTATTGGTGGTGCAGACCTTTTCCAAATCCCGGGCCATGTGCGGCATGCGCATTGGCTATGCGGTCGGCTCTCCGGAGCTTATCCGCTGTCTCAATGACGTCAAGTATTCCTTCAACTCCTACACCATGAGCCTGCCTGCCCTGGAGCTGGGAGCGGCGTCTGTGGAGGAGGAGGATTATTTTCAGGAGACCGTGGGGAAGATCAAGGCCACTCGTAAGAGAAGCTTAAAAGCTTTGAGGGAGCTGGGCTTTTCCTGCCCCCAGTCCTCGGCCAACTTTATTTTTGCCTCCCACCCGGACTGCCCGGCCCGGGAGCTCTTTGAGGCGTTGAAAAGGGAGCACATTTATGTGCGGTATTTCTCCAAGCCCCGGATTGATAACTATCTTCGGATTACCATAGGAACGGACGCGGAGATGGATACTTTGCTGGAAACTCTGCAACGGCTCCTTTCGAAAAAGAATCCAAATTGAAAAGGAGAGTTTTATGACAGAAACATTAGTACAATGGTTTGTTACCAACCTGGGAGGCAGCGCGGCCAAGGAGCTTATCGTGTTTCTCATTTCCATGGTGCCTATTCTGGAGCTGCGGGGCGGCCTTTTAGCTGCGGGTCCGGCTTTCCTGGATATTCCCATTTTGCGGGCAGTGCCCATTTGCATTGTGGGAAATGTGATACCGGTGCCCTTTATTCTGCTTTTGATCCGCTGGATTTTTAAGCTTATGAAGAAAACCCGTCTGTTTCGCCCTCTGGTGGAGTGGCTGGAGAAGAAGGCCATGTCTAAAAAGGAGCAGATAGAGACCTATGGCTTCTGGGGACTGGTGCTTTTTGTGGGGATTCCTCTGCCGGGCACCGGGGCCTGGACAGGGTCTTTGATTGCGGCCCTGCTGGGAATGAAGTTTAAGAAGGCGTTTCCGGCGGTTCTGTTAGGGATTGCCATTGCCACGGTGATTATGTCGGCCCTTTCCTACGGACTTTTGGGGGCTGTGTTTGGATAAGAGACAAAGGGGTGAGAGGGAATGAGCAAACGTCTGTTTTTTATCTACAATCCCCGGGCCGGAAAGGAGCATATCCGGGGAAAGCTTTATGGGATCATACAGGCCATGGCAGATGCGGATTATGAAATTACCATCTACCCCACCAGGCGATATTTGGATGCCACGGAGAAAATCATGGCCCTGCCGGATACCTATGATCTGGTGGTTTGCAGCGGGGGAGACGGCACCCTGGACGAGGTGGTCACAGGCATGATGGGCCGGGAGCACAAGATTCCTATTGGGTATATTCCCGCCGGCACCTGCAATGATTTTGCCAGAAGCCTGCGCATTCCCGCCGATATGGCCAGGGCGGCGCAGATTGCCGTGACGGGAGAGCAGTTTGCCTGTGATGTGGGCTCCTTTAACGAGAATCATTTCATTTATATTGCAGCCTTTGGCCTGTTTACGGATGTGGCCTATTCTACCAGACAGGAGGTAAAAAACATTCTGGGTCATATCGCCTACCTGGTGGAGGGTATGAAGCGGCTGACCAATGTGCGATCCTATCGAATGCGGGTGACCAGCAGGGAGATGTGTTTTGAGGGGGACTTTCTCTTTGGCATGGTGACCAACTCCAAGTCTGTGGGAGGCTTTGAGACCATTATCGGCAAAAACGTGATTTTTGAC
>CANPIM010000072.1 GCA_947574135.1 uncultured Lachnospiraceae bacterium | reverse complement strand
TCCATCCCCAGCTTTTTCATGGGCTGTCGCATGGTTGTAAGATCCGGCATCAGCCGGGAATAATCCATCTCCTCCGCAATGCCGTCAAAGCCCGCAATGGAGATCTCCTCCGGAATGCGTATGCCCTTTTCCACAGCCGCCGTATAGGCTCCAAAGGCCATCACATCGTTGTAGGCCGCTATGGCCGTAGGGAGAGACGGCTGCTCCAATATCCGTTTCATGCCCCAATATCCATCCTGAAACCGGGTGCCGCAATAGATAATCCCATCCCGCTTCAGGGTTATCCCGTATTCCTCCATGGCCTCCACAAATCCCCGGATCCGCTCCTCCGCAATGCCGTTTCCCGCTCCCCCAGTCAAATGGACAATCCTTCGATGTCCCAGCTCCAGGAGATACCTGGTCATATTCCCCATGCCCTTTACATTATCCACATTTACCTTGCAGCACTCATAGCCCTCCGTATCCTGAATGATCACAAAGGGCATGTCGGCCCCCTTTAGCAGGCGAATATCCTCCTCGTCCAGAGGATTGGCCAGGGCGATAATAATGCCGTCCACCCGCTGTTGAATAAGCTTGTACAAATTTTTCTTATACTGCTTGGCATAGTCCACACTGTCCTCCTCCCTCTTGCTGTTGAGAACAAAGAGACAGTATTCCGTATCATACACCAAATCAAAGATCCCATCCACAATGCCCGCCCAAAAGGGCTGCTTGACATGATAGACCAGCACGCCGATGACATAGCTCTTCCGGATGGCCAGGGACCGGGCAAAATTATTGGGGACATAATTCTCCTCCTGAATAATGGCCTCAATCCGCTTTCTGGTCTCCTCCTTCACCCCCGGCATGCGGTTTATCACCCGGGATACGGTAGCCCTGGATACCCGGGCTTTTTCTGCAATTTCTGAGATAGTGATAAAATCACCTGCTTTCCAGGGGAGCGCTTAAGGCCTTGCGTTCCTTCAGCTCCAGCATCACCCCAAGCTTTTCCTGGGTGGCAAAATACGCATAGCGCTCCAATCCCTTTTCCTCAATATAATTCACCG
The DNA here is from genome assembly GCA_947574135.1 of uncultured Lachnospiraceae bacterium. Classification (GTDB taxonomy): domain Bacteria; phylum Bacillota; class Clostridia; order Lachnospirales; family Lachnospiraceae; genus RGIG4284. Next base: position 13,712 of record CANPIM010000072.1, on the reverse strand, counting down.
GAAAGCCTCCCCTCTCCATAAAATCAATATGCTCCTCAAAATCATCGATGCAAAAGGAGAGAAAGCACACCCCCGGCCCCTGCTCCTTTAAATAGTCCAGCCAGGGACTTGGGGTATCGTCACAGGGCTGGATCACCTGGAGATAGATGGGAGTTAAATCCACAATAAACCACCGCATAGCCGGATTTACATCCATGCCCTGAAGCTTTCGGTAGGTTCTGGGGTGGGGATTCTTTCGGGCTGCCTGGTCGTGAATAATCAGCGGCTCCTCCAGCTGAAAGGTTTTCTCATAATAGGCGGCTGCCTCCTCAATGTCCCGGACCACGATGCCCAATTTCATAATGTGATTGCTGCCCAGCTTCTCAATCATAGAACTCCTCCTTTATCATCTCACAGTATATCTGAATTCTTCTATGGTTGCATTAGAAATTGTAACCGGTTACATTAACTAAAATAACATATTCTGCACAAATCTGTCAATATTATTCAGCAATTTCACAAATTATATCCCTATTTCCACCATTATTTTGCCATTTCAAAGAAAAAATATTTTAGAAACCGTTTTCATTACTAGAAAACAAACTTTGCCTGCGGATTTCCTGTAAAGAAAAATTTCCTGTAAAAAAAATTTCCTGTAAAGAAAAAACATGCATTGGGAAGGCAAACTCCCTCCAAATGCATGTCATTGTCTTTTCTCTTCTGAATTTGTAAAAATTTTCCAGCTAAATCTCTCTGCAGGTCCTTTCTTACACGCCCAGCCCCTCTAGCTCCTTCCGGGCCGTCTCATAATCCGTAAACAGAATCGCCTCCATGCCTAAGCTTTTGGCCGCCTCCACATTTCCCACCGAATCATCAATAAATACCGCCTCCCTGGGATTGATATCATACTTGTGCAGAAGATTCTCAAAGGCTTTGGCATCCGGCTTATTCAGGTGCTCCTGATAGGACAGGCAATATCCGTCCATATCCTCCAGAAAATCCAGCTTATTTCCCCTCTGCTTGTAAATATGCTCCGGCCAGTTGGACAGGGCATAGACCCGCAGGCCCTTCCCCTTTAACTCCCGCACCCAGTCGCAGGCATAATCCAAAAGCCAGGTACACTCTCCTAAGTTTTCGTAGACTGCCCGAATCTCCTTCTCATACGCCGGGGCCTCCGCCACAAAATCGGCAATCTCCTCCTCCTCCGAGAGCAGCCCCAAATCATGCTCCTCCCAGTGCGGGCTTAAAAAGACTGCCTGCTCCACCGCCCTGTAGGCTACCGGATCCGGCACGATTCGACTTAAATATTCTTCCCAGCCGTAGCCGTTTAACACCCGTCCAATATCGAAAATCACTGCTTTAACCGCCATGTCTCTTCTCCTCCATTTCCTTTCCGCGAAGTGCGCATCCCCCCATGGGCTTTTCCTTTACAGGGCGCAATTTCCGGTAAAGGAAAAAAGAAGCCAGCCGCGAGCTCCCGCCCGCACCCGGCTCCTCAGCTTTATCGATAAATAATATCTTTCCGTCCCGGACCGTTGGAAACCATGGTAATGGGGAAGCCAATCTGCTTTTCCACAAACTCCACGTAATTCCGGCAGTTCTCCGGCAGCTCCTCATAGTTCTTAATGCCCCGGATATCGCACTTCCAACCGGGAAGCACCTTGAGAACCGGCTTGGCCTTCTCCAAAAGAACCGTGGGAGGGAATTCCGTGGTCACCTTCCCGTCTATCTCATAGCCGATGCACACAGGAATCTCATCCAGATATCCCAGCACATCCAGCACCGTAAAGGCCACATCCGTGGTTCCCTGGATACGGCAGCCATACTTGGAGGCCACACAGTCAAACCAGCCCATTCTCCGGGGCCGTCCCGTCGTTGCGCCGTATTCGCCTCCGTCTCCCCCTCTTCTGCGCAGCTCGTCCGCTTCCTCCCCGAAAATTTCGCTCACAAAGGCGCCGGCGCCCACAGCGCTGGAATAGGCCTTGCAGACAGTGATCACCTGCTTAATCTCATAGGGAGGAATCCCGGCTCCAATGGCCCCGTAGGCCGCCAGGGTGGAGGAGGAGGTCACCATGGGATAGATGCCGTGATCCGGATCCTTTAGGGAACCCAGCTGTCCCTCCAGGAGAATATTCTTTCCCTCCTGCATGCTTTTCCACAGATAGGCAGACACATCGCACACATAGGGCTCCACCAGCTCCTTATAATGCAACAGCTCCTCATACAGCTTCTCCGGATCCAATGCCGGCTTTTTGTAAAGATTTTCCAGTATCACATTCTTCTGGAGACAGATGTTGGAAATCTTTTCCCGCAGGTAGGACTCCCCGGCAAAGAGCTCGCTGACCTGAAAGCCCACCTTGGCATATTTATCCGAGTAAAAAGGCGCAATGCCGGACTTAGTGGAGCCAAAGGATTTCCCCGCCAGGCGCTCCTCCTCATACTGATCCAGCAAAATATGATAGGACATGACCATCTGGGCCCGATCCGAGATTAAAATCTCCGGCTTAGGCACGCCCCGCTCCACAATACTCTCGATCTCCTTCATAAGCACCGGAATATTCAGCGCCACACCGTTTCCGATAACACTGGTGGTGTGATTGTAAAACACACCGGAGGGAAGGGTATGCAGCGCAAATTTCCCATAATCATTTACAATGGTATGACCTGCGTTTGCACCGCCCTGAAAGCGCACAATAATATCCGACTCCTGGGCCAGCATATCGGTAATTTTTCCTTTTCCCTCATCTCCCCAGTTCGCTCCAACGACTGCTCTTACCATAGACCGTACTCCCTTCCATAACAATTCGTATTTTACAGATGTCCCTTTCCTAAAAAACAACACCCGTCTTTTTGCAACGGCCCTGCCGCACACACCAAACGTTTACAGTATACACGGTTTTGAACAAAATGTAAATCTCTTTCTATTTTTCCTTAGCCTTCCCCAAATAAGCTGCTTTCACCTCGTCATTCTCCAAAAGCTCCGCCCCGGACCCGGTCATGGTAATCCGGCCGGTCTCCATTACATAGCCAATATCTGCTGCCTTCAAGGCCATATTGGCATTCTGCTCAATGAGGAGAATGGTCACTCCCTGCTTATGGATCTCCCGGATAATGTCAAACACACCCTTGACAATAATGGGTGCAAGCCCCAGGGAGGGCTCATCCATCATAATAAGCTTAGGCCTGGACATCAAAGCCCGGCCAATGGCCAACATCTGCTGCTCGCCTCCGGACAGGGTTCCGGCCAGCTGCCAGGAACGCTCTTTCAGACGGGGAAAAAGATCATACACCCACTTTAAATCCTCATCCAAGGCATCCTTTCGCATATAGGCGCCGATTTTCAGATTCTCCGCCACGCTGAGATCCGAAAACACCCGCCGCCCCTCCGGCACCAGGGTAATTCCCCGGGATACAATTTGGTCCGTAGGGAGACCGGCAATCTCTGCCCCCTCCCATAAAATACTGCCGCTCTCCGGCCGCACCAGGCTCACAATGGAACGCAGAGTGGAACTTTTCCCGGCTCCGTTGGCCCCAATCAGGGTTACCACCTGGCCCTTGGGCACGGAAAAGCTGATATCCTTTACTGCCTTGATGCCTCCATAGGAGACATTGAGATTTTTTACCTCTAAAATATCACTCATCGTCGGCACCTCCCAGATACGCTTCGATTACCCGCGGGTTATTGCGGATCTCCTCCGGCACACCCTCTGCGATGGGCTTTCCAAAATCCAGCACATAGATGCGGTCGGAAATCTCCATAACCAGATCCATATGATGCTCAATCATAAAAATCGTCAGTCCAAACTCATCCCGAATCCTTCCAATAAACTGGGTCAGCTCCAGGGTCTCCTGGGGATTCATACCGGCGGCCGGCTCATCCAAAAGCAAAAGCTCCGGCTTGGTAGCCATGGCCCGGGCAATCTCCAGATGCCTCTGCTTTCCGTAGGGAAGAGAGGTAGCCAGCTCATCCCGCACATCCTCCAGCTCCATGAGGCGCAGAAGCTCCTCGGTCTCCTGGCGCATCTGGGCCTCCTCCCTGGCATTCAGCCGAAAGGTAGCCGTAAAAATATTGCTGGTACGCCGCAAATGCTTGGCAATTAAAATATTTTCAAATACAGTCTGGCTCTTAAAGAGCCGAATATTCTGAAAGGTACGGGCAATCCCAAGCCGGGTAATCTTATCCGGGGTGGGGGCCATCACATGCTGGCCTGCGTACTGCTCCGGGTTTTCCCCCTGGTACAGCTTCTTCATCTTTCCCTGAGGATGGTTCTGAATGATTTTGTCTCCCTTAAAATAAACTGCGCCGTTGGTAGGGGCGTACACCCCGGTAATCACGTTAAAGGCCGTGGTTTTCCCTGCTCCGTTGGGCCCAATGAGAGAGATAATCTCCCCCCTGTTTACCTCCAGATTCATGTTGTCCACGGCGATAACGCCGCCAAACTGCATGGTTACATTCTCAACCTTTAATACGTTTTCCTTACTCATGGGAAGCACCTCCCTTCCCTTCCTTTTTCCCCCGTTTTCTTCGGAAGAAATTGGAAATTTTTTCCAGAGAAAATTCCTTATCTCCCATAATGCCTCTGCGGTAGAACAGCACCATCAGCATAATGATAACCGCAAAAACCACCTTCCGAAAGCCGGGGCGCAAAAGGGGCACATGAAAGCTGCCAATATACAGATTTTCATTGTCCAGAAAGCGCAGCCACCACTCGGAGCAGGCAATAAACAGAAAAGAACTGATGCAGCTGCCCGTCACGGAGCCGATCCCCCCGATAACCACGATCAGCAGAATCTCATAGGTCATGGCCGATTTAAACATAGAGGCCTGAATGGAGGTCTGATACATGGCCAGAAGGCCGCCGGAAATCCCTGCAAAAAAGGAGCTTATCACAAAGGCCAGCCGCTTATGATGGGCCAGGTTAATGCCCATGGCCTCCGCCGCAATCTCGTCATCCCGAATAGCCTTAAAAGCCCGCCCATAGGTGGAATTAATCAGCAATACAATCAGGGCAATGCAGATTCCCGCCACCACAAAGGGATAGAGCACGGACTTAAAAGTGGGGTAGCTCCGCAGCAGGTTGGAGCCGTTGGTCACAGGCCCAAGCTTATCCCACTGGAACACTGCCCGGATAATCTCCGCAAAGCCCAGGGTGGCAATGGCCAGGTAATCACTTTTCAGCCGCAGCACCGGCAATCCAATAAGGTAGGCAAAAACGGCCGCCACAATGCCCCCTGCAATCAGAGCCACCGGTACCGGCAGGGCAAACTGAATCACGCCTCCGTCAAAATACTGGTATACGCTGTTCCGGGACTCCACCGGAATGGTGAGAATGGCATAGGTATAGGCTCCCAGAAGCATAAAGCCTGCCTGCCCCAGGGAAAAAAGCCCCGTAAAGCCGTTTAAAAGGTTCATGGACACTGCCACCAATGCGTAGATGGCACCCTTCTTTAACACCGTAAAAAACATGGAACCGGACGGAATCACCTGCTCCAGCAGAAAGAGCAGGAGAAGCAGGGCCGCAATCAGGCCGACGTTCCACATGGTTTTTGTCTTGCTACTCATTTTCGAACGCCTCCTTATACCTTATCCGTAGCCTTTTCACCAAAAAGTCCCGTGGGCTTTACCAGCAGAATCACAATCAGCAGCGCAAAGGTAAACGCATCCGAGAAGGTGGTCCAGCCCAGACCCTTGATGATATTTTCACAGATACCAATGATAAATGCCCCGATCACTGCTCCCGGAATGGAGCCGATCCCTCCAAACACCGCTGCCACAAAGGCCTTTAAGCCCGGCATAGCGCCTACGGTGGGGGTTACTCCCGTATAATTGGTAAAGAACAAAAGGCTTCCGATGGCTGCCAGGAAGGAGCCGATAATAAAGGTGGTGCTGATAACCGAATTGATCTTGATTCCCATGAGCTGGGAGGTCTCAAAGTCCTTGGAGGCCGCCCGCATGGCCATACCAATCTTGGTATACCGGATAAGCAGAACCAGAAGCGCCACCAGCACAATGGTGAGAATAGGCGTGATCACCGTCACCCGCTTGGTGGTGGCCCCAAATACCTGAATGGTATCGCTGATCCAGGGAATGGCCGGATACTGCTGAGAAAGTCCCCCTGTCACATACAGAGCCAGGTTCTGCAAAAGATACGAAACGCCGATGGCTGAGATCATAATGGACATTCTGGGAGCGCTTCTCAGGGGCTTATAAGCCACCCGCTCCACCACAAAGCCCAAAAGCACTGTCAGCACAATCATCAACGGAATTGCCACGTAAATGGGCATGATTGTGGTAGAATATACCACCAGCAAGCCTGCCACCATAAAAATATCTCCGTGGGCGAAATTGATCAGCCGCAGAATGCCGTAAACCATAGTATATCCAATGGCTATCAGCGCATACTGGCCGCCCACAGAAATTCCTGCCAGAAGATACGGCAGGTTCATTTCCATCCAACTCATATAAACCCTCCAATAAAGAAACTTGGCAAATCGCCCGCCCTACAGACCTTATACCTTTCCATAGGAAAACCCGCAGCAGGCCTTATCCGCTCTGCCACGGGAAACACACAGGTCAAAAGGAGCCCTTTCGCTCCCCCTGACACATTCACTGTCTTATTTTACGCCCTGCACAGCCACAAAGTCCCAGGCTCCCGTCTCGGTGTTGGCACATTTTACATAGGCCACATCACGCATGGCGTCGCCGTTGGTGGAATCAAAGGCAATATCGCCAGACACACCGGAGTAGGTCACCTTCCACAGCGCCTCGTTCACAGCCTTGGGATCCGTGGACCCTGCAGCCTTTAAGGCCTCCAGCGCCACGAAATAGGAATCATAGCCCATAGCCGTCACTGCTGAAACGGTATCATCTCCCCCATTGTTGGCCTTGGCTGTGGAATTGCTGTTGATCCACTCCTTGATGCCCTTATCAAACTCCTCGTTTCCTCCCTCCTGATAGAAGGTGGTAACGTAGATCTGTACATCCTTGCCCTTGGCTGCATTCAGGATCACGTTGGAATCCCAGGTATCGCCGGCCATCATGGGAATGGTCATCCCCTGGGCCGCTGCCTGCTCAATAATCAGAGCCGCCGCCTCGGTGGACACCGGTGCAAAGAATACGTCCGCCCCTGCATTCTTGGCCGAGGTGATGTAAGAAGTAAAGTCACTGTTGTTCTCCGGGAAGGTCTCCTCGATCACTGTGCCGTTCATGCCCTCAAAAGCCGTCTTAAAGTAATGTCCAAGACCGGTGGAGTAGTCATCTCCAAGCTTTGTGAGAATATAGGCAGTCTTAGCCTCAAAATTCTCATTGGCAAAGTTTGCCAATACCGTACCCTGGAAGGGATCCAGGAAGCAAATGCGGAAGTAATGGGTATTTCCCTCCGTTACCTGAGGATTGGTGCAGGTCACGCCGATAGCCGGAATACCCGCATCCTTAAACACATCGGAAGCCGCGATGGACACGCCGGATCCATAGGAGCCCAGCACCACCGACACCTTGGCGCTTACCAGAGAGGCCGCCGCAGAGGGACCCTTGTCATTAGAGGACTCATTGTCCACGATCTCCAGCTGCACCGTATACTCCTCGCCCCCGATTTCCACTGTGGGCGCCACCTCATTTGCATACTGCATGCCCAGCACTTCCTGCTTACCGCCTGCCCCGTTGTCTCCGGAAGCCGGCTCATACACGCCAATCTTCACCACCTTGGCGCCGTCAGCCGCCCCGGAATCGCCGCTGTCTCCGGAAGCGCTGCCGCCATCGCTCTTGCTACAGCCAGCCAACATGGCGCCCACCATAACAGCCGCCATGGCCAAAGATAAAACACGCTTTTTCATAACTTATTTTCCTCCTAAATTGTACGCCTATCAAAGACATTTGTACATGTTTTTAATACGGTAAACAGTATAGCATGATCCCATCCATATTTCAAGCAAAAATCCAGGAAAATTCCGGAAACATTCCTGGAAATACGGCTTCCTGCTTTAACGGAGGATTGAAAAATTCATGTTAATAGGCGCTGTCCATTTTGGCAGCGTTGGATACATAGCCCCCTTTTCGTTTTATCGAAAGGCATAAAAAGTTCGAAATGTCAAATGAAATTATTTAAATTTGTCCCAAGATATGATATCGTATATTCAGATATGTAATGAACTAGCTTAGAAAGAATGAAGCAGTTATGACAGATACGTTTGAGAAGATATATCGAGCATTAGGTTGTACAGTGGACGACATTATAGAAATTTTACCCGAAGAAAAATAATAGTCTCATAGTACAGAAAATTTGATGAGAGCAAGGCGGTACACAGGAAAGAAGGGAGTGGCAATGCAAGGCATACAAAAAACATCGAGAGTAAATATGTTTAATGAGGCTACCCGTGTGCAAATGCCGGCAGTGGTACATTTGACACGGTTGGGTTATGCTTATTTCGGAAAGGTAACAGAAGAAATGGCAGGAACGGTATACGATCCTGACACGAATATTTTAATCAATGTTTTCAAAGAACAATTTGAAAAACTAAATCCTGAGCATAAGGGCGAGACAGAACAAACTTTGCGGACAATTCGTCAGGAACTGGATAACGACGACTTAGGAAGAAGCTTTTATAGCCGTCTGTCTTGTGTATCGCCAATAAGACTGATAGATTTCGATAATCCTGAAAATAATAGTTATCACTGCACGGCGGAATTTACCTGTAAACGGGAACAGTATGAATTCCGACCTGATATTACCCTGTTCATAAACGGTCTGCCACTTGTGTTTGTTGAGGTAAAGAAGCCGAATAACCACGGCGGTATGATTGCCGAGAGTGAACGAATGAACCGCCGACGTTTTCCAAACAAAAAATTCAGGCGATTTATCAACATCACACAGTTGATGATTTTCTCGAATAATATGGAGTATGATACCATGGGCAGTATTGTACCTGTTCAAGGAGCATTTTACTGTACTGCTGCCCGTGACAAAGCGCCATTTAACTGTTTTAGGGAAGAAAATCCGACAGATTTAGATGTTGCACCGTACCATGCGGATTACGCATACAGGGCCATCCACTCTGAAACTGAAAAGAAAATCCTGTCAGACTTTAACTGTCAGGTTATTCATACTGCACCGGAATATCAGACAAATCTGCATTTTAATACGCCTACAAACCGCATCCTGACTTCCATGTGCAGCCCTGAACGAATCTTATTCCTGCTTAAATACGGGATTACCTATGTCCATAAACATAAGGAACGACAGGACGGAACAATAGAGACAATAGACCAAAAGCACATCATGCGGTATCCGCAAATGTTCGCTGCCCTTGCAGTCAAAAGGAAGATAGATGAGGGCATTTCTTCCGGCGTAATCTGGCATACACAGGGCAGCGGAAAGACGGCTTTGTCTTTCAATCTGACCTATGTACTTTCAGACTATTTCAGCCTTCACAAAAAGGTTGCCAAGTTTTATTTCATTGTAGACCGCCTTGACCTGCTGAAACAGGCTTCGGAGGAATTTGAAGCCCGTGGACTGGAAGTAAAAACGGCAAATACACGTTCTGAGCTGATGGAACAATTCAGAACAAACCAGGCACAGGAGGGCCACAGCGGTAAACCTGAGATAACCGTTGTTAATATTCAGCGTTTTGCGGAGGATAAAGCGAAAGTCACAATCCCTGATTATGCAACCAACTTACAGCGAGTCTTTATCATTGACGAGGCGCATAGAGGATACAAGCCGGAGGGTTCATTCCTTGCGAATCTGCTTGACGCAGATAAAAACGCTGTAAAGATAGCTTTGACCGGAACGCCCTTGTTAAAAGAAGAACGGGAATCATGGCGAATTTTCGGAAACTATCTGCATACCTACTATTATGACAAATCCATTCTCGACGGATACACCCTGAAGATTATCCGTGAGGATATTGAAACACAATATAAGGAAAAGCTGTCTAAAATATATGAAAAGCTGGAAACGCTGGTTGAAAAGAAAGATGTTAAGAAAAGCCAGATTGTAGAGCACGAAAGCTATGTAAAGGAGCTGCTTCGGTATATTATCAGCGACCTTAAACGGTTTCGGCAAATTCAAGGTGATGATACACTTGGCGGAATGATTATCTGTGAAACGAGCGAGCAAGCACGGAGACTGTTTGCGTATTTTGATGAAATCCAGGCGGAGCTTAACAAAGACGCTTCCGTAAAATCGCGCCTGAAAGCCGGACTGATCCTGCACGACAGCGATGACAAAGACACGAGAGAGAACATTGTCACAGATTTCAAGGACAATATGAAGATAGATGTTCTTATCGTATTTAATATGCTCCTTACCGGATTTGACGCACCGAGGCTGAAACGCCTGTATTTCGGCAGAAAACTGAAAGACCATAATCTGCTGCAGGCGATAACAAGAGTGAATAGACCGTATAAGGACAATAAGTATGGTTTTGTCATAGACTTTGCAAATATTAAACAGAACTTTGAGGACACAAACAAAGCCTACCTGAAGGAACTCAACCGCTTTAACGATCCGGATGAAGTTGGCATTGAGAATCCGATCAACACATTTAGCCAGGTAATAGAAGATCCTGCTGCACTGATTATGCAAATGCAGGAAGTGCAGCAGGTATTATTTAATTACACAACCGACAATGCGGAGCTATTCAGCGCTGAAATATCCACCATTGAAGATAAGCAGGAGCTTTTGAAATTGAAAAAAATCCTAGTAGCAGCCCGTGACTGCTGTAACCTTGTCAGGACTTTCGGGGATGATGAGCTGAAATCTGTCTTTGAAAAGATGGCGCTGACCAAATTGCCTATGCTAATCTCAGAGGTGCAGCATCATATAGATAATATCAATCAAAAAGAGATGTTTGCGAATGAGAACAGCGCCAGGCTTCTTATTAATGAAGCGATGGAGGATATTACCTTTAATTTCAGCAAAATAAGTGAAGAAGAATTAAAGCTCGTTGGCGGTAAGGACGAAGTGACTAAAAAATACAGGCAGACTGTCCGAGCATTCACTGCCAATTTTGACCAGGAAGATCCCGAGTATATAACGCTTCAGGAAGCTTTTTTGCAAAGGTTTAAGGAACATGGCTTTACGCCGAAAAACATTTCGGAAATTGAGGAACAAGAGCGGGAGCTTGACGAGATACTTAAAAAGCTGAACGCGTTGCAGCAAAGGAACTCTACCTTGCTCAGAAAGTACAATGGCGACGTCAAGTTTGCAAGGGTACATAAGCGTATCCGAGAAGAAAACCAGGCCCGGAAAGCCCGCAACGCTACGCCTGTCGTTTCAAATTTTGATATGCAGATTATGGACGTACTGCTCTCTATTAAGGCCAATATAGACCAAAAGGTTTACGACAAAAACGACATCTTGAAAAAAGACACCTATTTCGAACAGACAGTTATGACGCAGATTAAAGAAGGGCTGGATAACTTGGGCATCACCGAGCAAAAGCGTGAGGACAGACTGTTTATACAAAGCAGAATTACGAGGCAATATCTCAATCAGTATAACGACACTTACTCAGTCGCATAAAGGAGAATCATATGGATATAAAGCAAATGACAATAGCACTGATTGATGACTTAAAATCTACCTGTCAGTCCTATGGAATGGGAAATGACGGAAATGAATATAAAATCATTACACAGGTCTTTCTTTATAAATTCCTGAACGATAAATTCGGGTATGAGGTAAAGAAGCTCAGTAAAAAACTGTGGGAAGCGAAGCAATGGGAAGTAACCTATGCTGAGATGTCGGAAGATGACAGATATGACATATTCGATGGGCTTGCTCCTGAAGTGCCCCGGCTTTACCCTGAACATCTCATAGCTAACCTTTGGAATCAGCAGGCGAGGGGCGATTTTGACATCATCTTTGACAGCACAATGACTGACATTGCCGATAAGAATATAGAAATATTCTCGACGCAGACCACACAGAATACCAAAATCCCCCTGTTTGAGAAGCTGACACAATATGTGACCGATGATGCTGCAAGAGCCAGCTTTGCCCGTGCGCTGGTCGATAAGCTGGTTAATTTCTCGTTTGAGGAAGCCTTTGCCCAGCACTATGATTTTTTTGCGGCGATTTTTGAGTATCTGATTAAAGACTATAATACCGCAGGCGGCGGCAAATATGCGGAATATTACACGCCTCACTCCATTGCAGCTATTATGGCACGGCTGCTTGTAGGCAATGCAAAAGACCTGCACAGCATTGAGTGCTACGACCCGTCTGCCGGAACGGGAACGCTGCTTATGGCTCTCGGACACCAAATCGGTGAGGATAAATGTACGATTTATGCACAGGATATATCGCAGCGGAGTAACAAAATGCTGAAGCTTAACTTAATTCTGAATGGTTTGGTATCCTCTCTTGATCACGCAATTCAGGGCGATACGTTGGTATCTCCGTATCACAAATCGGACAATGGACAGGAATTACGGCAGTTTGATTATGTTGTTTCAAACCCTCCTTTTAAGATGGACTTTTCGGATACAAGAGAAAAAATAGCGTCTATGCCCGCTCGTTTTTGGGCAGGGGTCCCCAAAGTGCCTGCAAAGAAGAAAGAGAGTATGGCAATTTATACGTTGTTTATTCAGCATGTCCTGAACTCTTTGAAAAGAGACGGGAAAGGGGCGATTGTTGTCCCGACAGGCTTTGTTACCGCAAAGTCCGGCGTTGAGAAAAATATCTTGCAGCATATCGTGAACGAGCATATCGTTTATGGCTGTATCAGTATGCCGTCAAATGTATTCGCCAATACCGGAACGAATGTATCTGTTCTGTTCTTTGACAATTCAAAGAATACGGACAAGGTTGTTTTGATAGATGCTTCCAAACTCGGAGAGGAATACAAAGACGGAAACAATCAGAAGCGCAGACTTCGAAATTTTGAGATTGATAAAATCGTAGATACTTTCCTCAATAAAGAAGCGGTGGATGATTTTTCGGTTGCTGTTACCTATGACGAGATTAAAGAAAAGAAATATTCTCTGTCTGCCGGACAGTATTTTGACGTGAAGATTGAGTATGTTAAGCTATCACAGGAGGAGTTCAATGCCCGTATGAATGCCTATGCGGAAAAGCTGCAGGAGTACTTTGCAGAGGGCGATAAGCTGAAAGCAGAAATTATAGAGCAGTTGAAGAAGGTGAAGTATGAATAAAGTTAAACTTGGAGAGTTATTGAAAATCAAACATGGTTTTGCATTTAAAAGTGAAAATTATGTAGATGAAAGTAAATACGCTTTAGTTACACTGGCTAATATTTCTGCAACCAACAACTTTCAATTCAATAAAGAAAAAACCACATTTTATGGTGCAGACTTTCCAAGCATTTTTATCTTGGACGAAGATGATTTAATAATGCCACTGACTGAGCAGGTAGTAGGATTGTTCGGAAATACAGCCTTTGTGCCGAAAATAAATGGGATTACTTTTGTGCTTAACCAGCGTGTAGGAAAAATTATCCCAGCAGAAGGCAGAGCAGATAAATATTATCTTCACTATTTATTAACTATAGATTTGGTAAAAGACCAACTCGAATATAGGGCCAATGGCACAAGACAAAGGAATATATCCCCTGATGACATTTATGATGTTAAAGTGTTTATACCCGATATAGAAACACAGAGAAAAATAGGAAAATGCCTATACGACATAGAGAAAAAAGTGAATACTAATAATAAGATAAACGATAATTTAGCGAATATGGCATATGATATCTTTATGCACACTTTTTTC
>CANPIM010000071.1 GCA_947574135.1 uncultured Lachnospiraceae bacterium | reverse complement strand
AGAATCTGGTAGAGATTATCAATGCCGGCGGTCTGGTGAAGGCCATGCGCCGGCAGAATGGACTGGATTAATCCAGTCCGGGGTTTGTCAGGGCTGTAGCGGTACTTCAAATTAGGAGGGATTTTTTATGGGCGCGACCATGATTGAAAAAATAATTGAAAAAAATACGGGAAAGGCGGTAAGGCCCGGAGACATTGTAACGGTTTTGGTGGACCGGGTGATGATCCACGATATTTTTATTCCCTTTGTGGCGGATAAATTTACAGAGATGGGATTTTCCAGGATCTGGGACCCGGAAAAGGTGGTTCTGATCTATGATCACCTGGTTCCGGCCAGCCAGGTGGATGACACCCGGCATTTTCGGGCGGGCAATGCCTTTGTGGAGAAATACGGTCTGACCCATGTACACCGCTCAGACGGCATCTGCCATCAGCTGATGCCGGAAGCCGGCTATGTGAAGCCGGGAAATGTAGTGTTCGGAACGGACAGTCATACTACCACCTACGGCTGTGTGGGCGCCTTTTCCTCGGGAATCGGCTATACGGAAATGGCCAGCATTCTGGGAACCGGCACCATGTGGGTGAAGGTGCCGGAGACCATTCGGGTGACTGTCCGGGGAAAAATGCCTGCAAACGTTACCTCCAAGGATCTGATTCTGCGGCTGATTGGGGATCTGGGAGCGGACGGAGCCACCTATCAGGCCTTGGAGTTTGCCGGGGATACGGTGGAGAACATGAGCATTGCCAGCCGTATGACCATGGCCAATATGGCCATTGAGGCGGGAGCCAAGTGCGCGCTGTTTGCGGCGGATGAAAAAACGGCCCAATATTGTCACATGGAGCTTACGGAGGAGATCCGGGCTCTGGCAGCAGATCCGGATGCAAGCTATGCCCGGGAGCTGGTATACCAGGCAGAGGATCTGGAGCCGGTGCTGGCGTGTCCGTCCCAGGTGGACAATATCAGGCCTGTGCGGGAGCTTTCTGGTACAGAGATTGACCAGGTATTTATCGGATCCTGCACCAACGGACGGCTGGAGGATTTGATGGCAGCTGCAGAGATTCTGAAGGGAAAGCAGGTGGCTCCCTTTGTGAAGCTTATCGTAACCCCTGCCAGCCGGAAAATCTATCAGGAAGCGGCAGAAAACGGTACCCTGGCTATTTTGGCGGAGGCCGGCGCCATGATTACCCATCCGGGCTGCGGGCTCTGCTGCGGCCGGACCGGAGGCATTCTCACGGACGGAGAGCGAGTGGTGGCTACCAACAACCGGAATTTCCTGGGACGCATGGGAACCTCCAAGGTGGAAATTTTCCTGGCATCTCCCAAGACAGCGGCGGCCAGCGCCGTGGCAGGACGAATTGCGCAGGCCTAGGGGACAGCGGCGCTTTTTGCTGGCTGCCGTGCTTCTCTGCCTGGTTATCTGCGTGGCGTACAACTGGAAGCCCAAGCGCCAGGGGCAGGGCTATACCTTTCAAAAGGTGGAGTCTCCGGAGGCCTTTGAGAACGTGGGATCCTCCTGGATTTACGGGCCAAATGCCATAGATTTGGAGACAGATGCGCAGTTTCGGGGAGCGCTTCTGGCGCTCTTTGGACGTCCCCTCTGGGAGAGTGACGATTATGAGGCGGCCTATGAATACCTGATTCTGGCAGTGGCTCAGGACGGAAGAGAGTATGTGCTGTGGGTGTATCAGGGTCCCACAGGAGCTGCTGTGGGAGGGAACCCGGAGGAGGAAGGGATTGAGGAGGCGGCTGCCTCCCTGTGTGAGCTTTTGATGACCAGTACGCCGGCAGACTATGAGGCGGAGATGATTTATAAGGATGCCCATTCTACCATACGCTACGGGTGCCGGGACGGGAAGCCCTATGCGGAGGAGACGAGAGAGGAGCTGTGGCTGTGAGGCTGCGGCTCTTTTTTGCATTACAGGATTGCAAAACAAGAATTTCCATGCTATACTACCTATAAAATTATCGAAAAACAATAATTTTATACAAGGAGGAATCAAGCATGGGTCTGTTCATTTTATACGCGCCCTTCGAAGCCATAGGCTGGCTTCTCCGCCGTCTGTCCCTGTCCGGCCCCCTGGGCAATGTGGCTGCCTGGGCACTCTATGTGCTAGTTTCCCTGCTGCCCCTGGGCTTGGGAGCCTGGTGGTTGAAAAAGAAAAGGGAAGCGTGGAGAGGGACTGAGCTGCTGTTGGCCCTGGTAAGCGTCTACAGCTTTTATCTCTTATACCAGTTTATCAATCCCTATCTCTTCTATGAGGGAATGGCAGCCGCAGGCGGAGGGGCCGATCTGCTCCCTCTGCTGAAAAGCTTTGGGGCCATGCTTTGGTATGTGTTCCTTGGCAGCTATATTGTCTTGCGCCTTATGGCACAGATGAGGCGGGAAAGGGTTTCTGATGGGAAGGGCTATCTCTATAAAAGCCTGTCAAGGCTGCTTTTCTTTTCTGTTTTCTTTTACGGACTGGTTACTCTATGGGGAGCCGGAGGACAGGCTTGGGGAAGCATCCGGACCCTGGGAGGAAACGCCGGAGCCAAAGCGATGGATTACCTGTTTATAGGCCTGCGCTTTTTCCTGACCCTTTTGCCCCCGGGATACTTCCTCTGCACTCTCTGGCAGGGTCGGACCTTGCTGAAAAAAATGCAGGAGGGCCCCTATGGGGAAGAGACCATACAGGCAGCCCGAAAGCTGGCGGCCATGGCGGTGAGAGCCGTAAAAGCCTGTGTTTACAGCGCGCTGCTGTGGAATGGCAGTCTGTTTTTGCTTCGGAGCAGGCTGGTGCACGTGGACTATTCCCTGCATATTTCCCTTCAGCCATTGCTCTTGGCCTTTGCCGCCATGATTCTGGCCCGCTATGTGCAGGAGGCGGGGGAATTGTACCGGGAGCATGAGATGATTATTTGACAAGGAGGAGCCTATGGCCATTCGAATATACCTGGATGAGGTATTAAAAGCCCGTCATATGACCTCCAAGGAGCTGTGCAAGTGGATTGGTATTACGGAGGCCAATTTGTCCGTACTGCGCAGTGGCCGGGCCAAGGGGGTGCGGTTCACCACCCTGAATAAAATCTGTTACTATCTCCAATGTGAGGTGGGAGAAATCCTCCGGTTTGACGGACAGCTGGAGGCGGAAGAGGAGGGGCAGGAGAGAGCCCGGATAAAAAGCCAGGAGGAAGCCGTATGAACAGGAGCGCTTGGATACAGAAACAGGAAAAGCTGAAAAACCAAAAGCAGGAAAGGAAGAAGCGGGAGAGAAACCATAGAAAAAGGGGATGGTCCTTGCTTTTTCTGGCATTGGCCTGCACCCTGGCTCTCACCGGCTGCCGGCTGGCCCGGGAGGAGGAGCCCATGACTCAGGGCAGAGATCGGCTTTGCGGCGTCCTGGTCATTACCCAGGAACAGAAGGACGCCTACCTGCAAAACCATTCCACAGAGGGGAGAGAGCGGTCAGAGCCGGGAGAACAGACGGAGGATATCTGGCTGGACGGGGAGGATGTCTGCTATTTGGAAGCCCAGCCGGAGCAGGAGGGCGCGTATAGATTTCCGGGCATGGAGGATGCCCCTGTGATGATGATTTTAGAGCAGGAGGATGAGGAGGGAGATTACTGTTATTTTACGTCAGATGGAGCCATTCAGGATATTTCCTGTAACAGCAGCTCCACAGACGCAGGGGAGAATAGTCATATGGAGGGCACCGTGTATCTGGAGCAGGGACGGCAGGTGATTCTGTATGTGAATCAGGTTTACCAACGGCCAGACGGCAGCGTATATGTGATCCTAAACGGTTCCCCGGGCTTTCAGAATCGTGGGCAGGTAAGCTTGGGTGAGGTATTTTCCCAGAGCTATAAGGAGGAATACAACCAGAATTTTCAGGGAAAAGAGGAAGCCACAGGGATAGAATTTACGGTCCATATAGCTGTGGGGGAGAGAACCCTGGAGGCAGTCATAAAAGAATGGAGCAAGGAGGATGTCCTTTTACGAAAAACGCCCCTAGCCCGGGGACAGGAGGAATTTTTTCTGCTGCAGGACACGGCCTATGTGACGGTAGAGGAGGAGACAGAGAACGGCCTTCTGAAGAGAAGCATCTACACCTGGGAGGACCGGGAAGGGGAGGAAAAGGACCTGTCCCATGCCGTTTCCTATGGGAGCACTTTCGGCCTTTTGGAGATGGAAACCATATCCTTTTTAAAGCCCTGAGATTTCAAAAGGCAATGTGCACATAAGCTTGGAAAGCTTTCCCTCTTTATTTCGAAAATTTTAATTTTTTTCTACAGAAACTATTAAATATTTTAGGAGAAAATAGGACTATCAAAAAAGTAAAATTGATGGTAATATAAGAGGGAAGGCTGTAGAAAAATGGTGCTTATGGAGAATATTTGTTGTAAAGGAAAATATGGAATCTTATATTCGGCCAAAAGGCTGCGAATTGCCAGGCGGCCAGCGGCCAGGATAGCGGCTGTGAAAATGCCGGCAGCAAAGGTGCTGGCGGAAAGATTAACGGCAGCAAGGCCATCCGTCGTGAAGATACCCGCTATGAGAATACCGGCTGTGAGGATACCGGCTGTAAAAGCGCCGCCAGCCCAGAGGGTGCTGAGAAAGGATGGGGCCGAATGGCAGAAATGGCTGTCCACGGGAGTGTTGTTTTTATGTCTTAGCTTTCTGGCGGTCTTGTTTAAGGCTTTTCTGGACGGACAGTTTGATTCCATAGACTCGCTGAGAGCCTATGTGGCCGGCTATGGAATTTTGGCGCCTCTGGTCCTCATAGGGATTCAGGCGGCCCAGGTGGTGGTGCCGGTGCTGCCCGGATTTCTGGGCTGTGCAGTGGGAGCCGTATTGTTCGGCTGCATGGGAGGCTTTCTGTGCAATTATATTGGAATTTCAGTGGGATCCATTCTGGCCTTTCTCATTGCCAGGCGATATGGTGTGGGACTGGTGAAAAGCATATTCCCCAAGAAGGTTTATGAAAAATGGTCCTCCTGGGCGGGAAAGAGCAAATGCTTTACCGTAACGCTGTTTCTGGTTATGGTGCTGCCGCTGTTTCCGGATGATTTCTTCTGTTACTTTTCCGGGATAACAAAAATGAGCACAAAAAAATTTGTGGGGATTATCCTGCTGGGCAAGCCTTGGTGCATTCTGGCTTACAGCCTGCTGTTTGCAGGAATCTGGTAAGCATGGGGAGTGCGAAAGAAATAAGAGAGAGGGGTACACAATGGAGGACAGAAAAAGATTGCTAGGGTACTATAATTACACGGTGGTACTCACTTACATAGGTATGCTGGCTGGATTTACAGGCATTGTCATGGCCATGGAGGGAAAATGCAGCAAAACCCTGCTATGCCTTTTGGTGGCCGGGGTCTGCGATATGTTTGACGGAGCCATTGCTTCCACAAGGGAACGGACCATACAGGAAAAACGGTTTGGCATTCAGATTGATTCTCTCAGCGATCTCATTTGCTTTGGTCTGCTGCCTGCTCTGGCGGCTTATTCCTTAAGCGGAAGATCCAATATGGGGTTCCTGCTGGGGGGGTTCTATACCCTCTGTGCCCTCATTCGCCTGGCCTACTTTAATGTGACAGAGGAGGAGCGCCAGGATCGGGAGAGCGGCGGACGAAAGGTGTATCAGGGACTTCCGGTGACCAATATTGCGCTGATATTTCCCCTGTTCTATGTAGTACAGGTAACCTGGATGCCAGGGATGGCCTGGATTTATCTCCTGATGATCTTTGTGGTGGCCGTGGCGTTTCTCCTGCCCTTTTAGATGAAAAAGCCTGACTGGTGGTGGAAGGTGACATCCGGCTGTCTGGGTCTTGCAGAGCTGATTTTATTATTGATGGGAATGGGGATGGACGTATGAAAAAGGAATCCCTGGATGTGCGGTTTTTATATGGGACCTGTCTGGGGCGCTTTCTCCTGAAAGCGCTGATCCGGCCGGGTTTTTCCCGGTGGGTGGAAAAGTATCTGGACTCTGGTTGGTCCCGGTGGCTGGTGCCGGTGTATATCCGGAAGCATGGCATTTATATAGGAGAGTATGAGAAGGAGCAGTATACCTCCTTTCAGGACTTCTTTATCCGCAGGCGAAAGCCCGGATTTCAAAGCTTTGACAGAGAGGGAACGCATCTCATGAGTCCCTGTGACGGGTTTTTAAGCGCGTATCCTATTGGAGAGGACAGTACCTACCGGATCAAGCATGTGGAATACAGGGTGGAGGAGCTTTTGCAGAGCAAAGGGCTGGCCCGGCGGTTTCAGGGAGGAACCTGCCTGATTTTTCGCCTGACGCCGGGAAATTATCATCGGTACTGCTATGTAGATAAGGGAAGAAAGGTGGCCCAGCGGGTGATTCCCGGCGTGCTTCACTGTGTGCGCCCCCTGGCCTGTGAGCAATATCCGGTGTTTGTACAGAACAGCCGGGAGTATAGTCTGCTTCAGACAGAGCATTTCGGGCCTGTGGTTCAGATGGAGGTGGGGGCTCTTTTGGTAGGGAAAATTCACAACCATGCCAATATCCAAAGCTTTCATCGGGGAGAGGAAAAGGGCTATTTTAAATTCGGCGGTTCCACCATAATTCTGCTCCTTGAAAAGGACCGGGTAAGGCTGAGCCAACGGGTTCTTAAAAACATGCAGTGTCATCGGGAGACAAAGGTGCGCATGGGAAGCTGCATTGCGGTGGGAAAATAGGCAGAAGAGACTTAGGCGGAAAAGAAAAGACTTGAATTTCGGCTCCATACCCCTTACAATAAAAGAAACCATAGTAGAGACAGGGAGGGAAGATGGAGAGAGAGTTAAGACTTGCCATACTCATCGATGCGGATAATATCGCAGAAAAATACATTAAGGTTATCTTGGAGGAGGCAGCCAAGACAGGCGTTGCCACCTATAAACGGATTTACGGGGACTTTACCAGCCCTCAGATGAAGTCCTGGAAAAATACGCTTTTGGATAATTCTATCATACCCATTCAGCAGTATGGATATACCACGGGAAAAAGCTCTACAGATTCGGCCATGATCATCGACGCCATGGATATTTTATATTCCGGCGCGGTGGATGGCTTTTGTCTGGTGTCCTCGGACAGCGATTTTACCCGCCTGGCCGCCAGACTTCGGGAGTCGGGGATGGATGTGACAGGCATGGGAGAGAGCAAGACCCCCAAGCCCTTTATTGCCGCATGCAACCGGTTCCGGTATCTGGATATTTTGTTTTCCAGTCAGCAAAAGGAGGAAACCAAGGAGGAGAATAAGGAGGTACGGGAGGAGAAGGAGCAGAGCAGAAGCGCGAAAAAGTCCCAGGCCAAGGAGGAGACCGGTCCCCAGACCAATCTGAAGGTCCTAAAAAGAGCTATTCGAAGTATCAGCAAGGAATGCTCGGACGACGAGGGGTGGATCTTTTCCGCAGAGCTCCGGAATCAGCTGGACAAGCGGTTCCCGGATTTTGACGTGCGAAATTTCGGGTATTCCAAGTTTACTCCCTTTATCGAATCCCTTGACATTTTTGAGGTGAAGCGGACGCGTTCCGGGCTGCGCCATGTGCAGTTGGTGTATTTTAAGCTGAAAAAATAGGGGAAGGCTATGGGCTGTGAAGCTTACGCTTCTCTGTAAAAGAGCGGTATAACGGATGAAACATAGGGATTGCTGTGTCTGAGAAAGGGATGGGCAGGCGGAGCATTCCCTAGTTTTTATTCCTGGGGACAATACGCAATACGTTCAGAGGACTGCTTCGGGGAATGGATTTGCCGGACAGGACTTTATACAAAGAGGCGAAGGAGAGGAAAAGGAGGAGTAGGAATATGGATCGAGAAGCCCTTAAGAAAAATTTTGAGAAGCATGGATTTCAGACCAGCTTTTTTCATACCTGTGAGGAGGCTGTTTCCTATTTAAAGGAGCAGATCCGGGGGGAGACGGTGGCCATGGGAGGCTCTGTGACCCTAAAGGAGCTGGAGCTTGACAAGGCGCTTTCAGAACACAATGTGGTGATCTGGCATTGGAATACTCCCGGTATGGAGACCTTGAAAAGGGCCACCGGCGCCCACATTTATGTGACCAGCGCCAACGGAGTGGCGGCCACGGGAGAGCTTGTGAATATTGACGGAAACGGAAACCGGGTGGCCATGACGCTCTTTGGTCCCCGAAAGGTGTATTTTGTGGTGGGGAGGAATAAGATTGCCCCGGATCTTACTGGCGCCCTTACCAGGGCCAAAGAGATCGCGGCGCCGAAAAATGTCATGCGCCTGGAGAAAAAGCTTCCCTGCCGGGCTGCAGGGGGCGAGACCTGCTATGATTGCAACAGTCCGGAGCGCATTTGCCGGGCCACAGTGATTTTGGAGCGTCCATGCGCCCTGATGGAGGTAGAGGTGGTCTTTATAGACCAGGAGCTGGGGTATTAGGAAGTAGGTTTAAAAAGAAATACTGGAAATACAAAATGGTTGAGGTTTACAAATATGGGAAAGATAATTTTGACAGGTGACAGACCCACAGGAAGGCTCCATGTGGGACATTATGTGGGATCTCTGCGGGAGCGGGTGCGGCTGCAGAATTCTGGAGATTTTGAGAAAATATTTATTATGATTGCAGACGCCCAGGCTTTGACGGACAATGCAGAGCAGCCGGAGAAGGTGCGGCAAAATATTGTGGAGGTAGCCCTGGATTACATGTCCTGCGGCATTGATCCGGAGAAATCGGTGATCTTTATTCAGTCCATGCTCCCGGAGCTGACGGAGCTGAGCTTCTACTATATGAATCTGGTGACTGTGGCCAGGCTTCAGCGCAACCCTACGGTAAAGGCGGAAATCCAGCTGCGGAATTTTGAGGCCAGCATTCCGGTTGGCTTTTTTACCTACCCTATCAGCCAGGCTTCGGATATCACGGCCTTCCGGGCCACCACTGTGCCTGTGGGGGAGGATCAGGCGCCCATGATTGAGCAGGCCCGGGAGATTGTACACAAGTTTAATACGGTCTACGGGGAGACTTTGGTGGAGCCGGAGATTTTGCTGCCGGATAACCGGGCGTGTCTCAGGCTGCCGGGCATTGACGGAAAGGCCAAGATGAGCAAATCCCTGGGGAACTGTATTTATCTGGCGGACACGGAGGAAGAGGTGCGCAAAAAGGTGATGTCCATGTTTACGGATCCCAATCACCTTCGGGTGGAGGACCCGGGAAATGTGGTGGGAAATCCGGTGTTTATCTATCTGGAGGCCTTTAGCACCCCGGAGCATTTTGCAGAGTATCTGCCGGAATATGCGGGGCTTACGGAATTAAAGGAGCATTATACCCGGGGTGGTCTGGGGGATGTAAAGGTGAAAAAGTTCCTGAATAAGGTGCTGCAGGAGGAGCTTTCTCCTATCCGGGCCCGGAGAAAGGCGCTGGAAAAAGACATTCCCTATGTGTATGAGGTGCTGAAAAAGGGCAGCGAGGCGGCCCGGGAAACTGCTGCAGAGACCCTCTCTCAGGTACGGCGGGCCATGAAGATCAATTATTTTGAGGATCAGAGCCTGATTGCAGAGCAGGCTCTGAAATATCAGAATGGATAAGCCGCTCCAAAGCGGTCATAGCTTTTCCCACTGCCGGAAGAGAACTATCAGAATGTGTAGGCGGCCGTAATCTGCCGAAGCCTTTCCGGATCCCAGAAAAGAGGCAGGTTGGGGGGAGCGTAGGTGAAGGAGAAAAACAGGATCAGGAAAAACAGCAGGATAATAAACAGCACAAAAAAAGGAAGAGACAGAGCCGGGACGGAAACCTCCAGGTAACGGGACAGAAAAAAGACTGTCAGGACGCAGAGAATGAAGATACCGAGGTCCAGGGGCAGCAGGTGATGTCCCAGAAAGCCGATGTAGGTAAAAAACAGACAGGGCACCAAAAAGGTGCCGCCCAGAATTCCCAGCAGGCGGGCGGAGAGAAAATGAGGGGTCCATTTTAGATATACGGTTACCTCAAAGAGAGTGTAAAACAGCGTGGGAAAAAAGATAAGCTTCATATGCTCCCATACAGATTCATTCACCGGAAAGAAGAGCCCTGCCACAGGATGGTTTCCGGACCATTGGTAGATAAAATGAGCCAGGGTGCCAAAGAGCAGGGAAAATACAATGCCAGACAGCAAATTTCTGGATTTTTTATGATGCATGGAATATTTGCCTCCTCACAGATGGTTCCACAAGGGCCGTAAAGGCGCACAAGGTCCCTTTCGGTCCTTGCTTTTATCCTTTCCAGTATGTGATAAAATTGGGAGAATTATGCAGGAGAGCTGTGATTTTCCGGGGGCAGGGAAATTGTTAGGGAGAGGAGAGGGAAAAAATGGGCGAACTGGCGTTCCTTTTGGTTGTACTTCTGCTGTTATTGCCGGGGCCAGTGTTTACCATAATGAATATCTGGAATCTGGTGCGGAGAAAGGAAAAGACCGGGAGATTTGAGGTCGTTGCTTTTTCGGTAGGGATTTTTTATACGCTTATTTTGTACTATGGAGTTCTCTCTCCCAGGCCCTGGGATGAGGCTGTGTGGCTGTATGCGGACACCTTTTTGTTTCATGAGATCATTGCCTCGGAGCATACCCCCGGGGTGGTTGTCTGTATTGCCATTGGATTTCTCTGTTATATTCTGTTAAAGCGAAACAAAGGGGATCGGCCGCCCCTGGCCCAGGTGTTGTGTATTAGCGGCTTATATTTGGGGATCCTGATACAGGCTCTTCTTTTGGTGCAGCTGATGCGGCATATGCCCTTTGTGGAGATCTTTACCGGAGTGACCGGGCGGGAAGATGACGGAATGTATATATGCTATCTCTCCCTGGTGCCCTTTAATTTTCTTTTGTGCGCCATACGGCTCTTATTCCAGGTGCTCAAAGGTCAGCGGGAGGAGCAGCAGGAGCGCACCTATGAGAAGGCTTGGCTTAGGCGGTGTAATCAGCTGTTCTGCGACAGTAGAAAGTGGGGGCTCTATGCCCTGTTTTTGCTTTTGCCCCTTTTGCTTCTCTTGATGCTGATCCTGGTCTTGTTTGGCCAGCAGCCGGACAGCATGATTCGGGCCTTTACGGAAACGGCGGACTGGACTCTGTCTGCCAAGATTGCTCCGCCGCCTGTTGAGCTGGACGCCCATTATCTGTGTACAGTGGCCCTTCAGGGAGATGAGAGGCTGGTGAAGCCCTTGCGCTATGGCATTCGCCGGGGGCAGCGGATTGTGGTGAACCGGCAGCTCTGCGTAGCCAATGCCTTTGAACAGCTTTTGGAGGAGCGGATGCCGGCCTTTCACCGGCGGGTGCGGCATTTTTACGATACCTATGGGTATCCGCTGTCCTTACATTTGCAGACGCCCTGGCGTGCAAATTTGGCCTATCTTCTTATGAAGCCTTTGGAGTGGTGTTTTTTGGGGATTCTCTATCTCTTTGACAAAAGACCGGAGGATCGGATTGCCCGCCAATATCTTTGAGCTTACATTTTATAAAGAATTGATATAGAGGAGGCGGAAAAATGTTGGATTATGTGGTTTTATATTGCAGTGAGACGGGAAATACCAAACAAGTGGCATTTCAGATATTTTCTGCACTTCCCGGCCAGAACAAGGATATTTTGGATTTAGAAGAAATTGACAGGATCCCTGAGGCCAGAACCTATTTTGTAGGCTTTTTTGTGAATAAGGGCACCTGCAGTGTGCCGGTGATTCGCTGTCTGGAGCACTTGGGAGGCAAGAATATTGCTCTGTTTGCCACCTGTGGCAGCAGTCCGGTTGCAGAGTACAAGCAGAAGATTGAAAAGCAGGTGTCTGTTTGGATTGAGAGTGACAACCGGTATCTGGGCATGTTTCTCTGCCAGGGAAAGATGCCTATTCAGATACGCCATAAGTATGAGCATATGTGGACTCCGGAGAATCAGGATCAGGTAAAGCGCCAGCTGTTTAATTTTGACGAGGCCATGATACATCCCAATGAGCGGGATATGGAGGCGGCCCGGCAGTTTGTGGGGACAGTTTTGTCGGCCCTGGAGGGGAAGGGCTGAGGGTTCCTATTGTGGTCTCACGTGAAAAGCATGACAGAGGAGGTTTGGGGGAGCATGAGAAAAAGCAAAAGAAGCGCATATAAACACTTAAGCTTGTGCCTTTTTGGGGCGCTGCTCTTGTCTGTGGCCGGCTGTTCCAGGAAGGAGCCCGTGGTCGCACCCAAGGACAGAATTTTAATGGCAAATGATATCCTCTATTATGGCACAGAGGAAACAGGTCCTATGGGAGATGCCGACTGTGTGAAGGGGGAGATTTTGTCCACAGTTCAGCCGGGAGAGATTCCCACAGAAAACGGTCAGTCTAATTTTGGAGGGGTGGGAAATCCCTATACCTTTGATTTTGGCGACGGCGGGATTATGGTTTTTGTGGAGGAGGAATATTTCTGGTTTTACAGGGAGGAAAAGGGAGCCCAGACAGCGGTGGAGGAAGGACAGCAGCAGGCGGTGAAGGAAGGAGAGCAGCAGGCAGAGGAGGAGAGAGAGCAGGAAGAGGAGGAAACGATGATAGTGGAGCCTCTGGAATCGTTGGATCCTTCCCTGCTTCCCCTAAACTTTGTATTTTCCAGCGGCGCAGGCGCCTGGGGAACCATGATATCCCTGGAGAAGGACGGCTCTTTTACAGGAGGGTACAACGATTCCGATATGGGAGACACGGGAGAGGGCTATGCCCATGGGAAGCATTATCACTGTACATTTCAGGGAAGGTTCGGAAATTTTCAAAAGGTGGACGAATATACCTATGGAATGACCCTGGAGGAGATAAGGTATGAGCCGGAACCTGGGACAGAGGAGATTCGGGATGAGATTCTGTACATTGGTTCCGAACCCTATGGATTGTCAGAGGGAAAGGAGTTTCTGCTCTATTTGCCGGAAACACCTGCAGAGGGGCTGACGGAAGAGTTTTTAAGCTGGTGGCCGGGCCGATATACCTGGGATGGTAAGACCGGGCGTGCCCTTGGCTGCTACGGCATCCGCAATGTGGAGATGGAGTATGGGTTCTTCTCCGACGACGTGTGCCCGGACTGTAGGGGGCCGGTGTCGCCGCAGACAGGGGTGTGCGGGGAATGCGGGAAGGCAGTGGGAAATTAGGAAACCCTGTCTGTGAAAAAGCCATAGAAAGACCCCGTCTTGTACAGAACGAGGCCTTAAGAAAGAAAAAATCAACTCGTCAAGAAGAAATACTTGACAAACCTTCATATTTCCGGTAAGATACACAAGGTGAGTGTCAATGGAAAAGATTTTGGAGCAAACCCTGCTCTATGACTTCTACGGAGAATTGCTGACCCGGCATCAAAAGGAGATTTACGAGGATGTGGTCCTAAACGATTATTCCTACAGCGAGGTAGCTGAGGAGCGGGGCATCAGCAGGCAGGGGGTACACGATTTAATCAAGCGTTGCCACAGGATTTTACAGGAATATGAGGAAAAGCTACATCTGGTAGAAAAATTCCTCTCCATCCGTAGACAGATTCAGGAGACGCAGCAGTTGATTCGGGAGAGTGAGCGTGTGGATGGGGCCCAGCTGGAGCAGCGGCTGGAGGAGATCCTGAAAGAGCTGTAAAGGGGCATATCAGAAACTCCAGATTGTTCTGGAAAATAAATCCGTATTGCAGAGCTGAGGAAACAGAATTATGGCATTTGAGAGCTTATCCGATAAATTACAGAATATTTTCAAGAACCTGCGCAGCAAGGGCCGGCTTACGGAGGCGGACGTAAAGGCATCCTTAAAGGAAGTAAAGATGGCGCTTCTGGAGGCAGACGTAAGCTTCAAGGTGGTCCGTCAGTTTATCAAGTCTGTGGAGGCGCGGGCCGTGGGGGCGGATGTGATGAACAGCCTGACCCCGGGGCAGACGGTTATCAAGATTGTAAACGAAGAGATGGTGAGCCTCATGGGCTCCGAGACCACAGAGCTGAAGCTAAGGCCCAGCAATGAGATTACCGTTGTGATGATGATGGGCCTCCAGGGCGCCGGAAAAACCACCACGGCGGCCAAGATTGCGGGGAAGCTAAAGATAAAAGGGCGCAAGCCTCTTCTGGTGGCCTGCGATATCTACCGGCCCGCTGCCATTAAGCAGCTGCAGGTCAACGGGGAGAAGCAGGGGGTGGAGGTCTTTTCCATGGGAGACGTCCATAAGCCTGTGGATATTGCAAAGGCAGCCTTGGAGCATGCCAGAAAAGCCGGTCAGAATGTTATGATCCTGGATACGGCCGGTCGTCTCCATGTGGACGAGGATATGATGCAGGAGCTTATGGAAATCCGGGAGCAGCTGACTATTGATCAGGCTCTTTTAACCGTGGATGCCATGACAGGGCAGGATGCGGTGAATGTGGCCACAGCCTTTGAGGAAAAGATCGGCATTGACGGGGTTATACTCACCAAGCTTGACGGAGACACCCGAGGCGGTGCGGCGCTTTCCATAAAAGCCGTTACCGGCAAGCCCATTTTGTTTGTGGGTATGGGGGAAAAGCTTTCGGATTTGGAGCAGTTTTATCCGGAGCGGATGGCCTCCCGGATTCTGGGAATGGGGGATGTGCTCAGTCTCATAGAGAAGGCCCAGGAGCAGGTGGACGAGGATAAGGCCCGGGAAATGGCCCAGAAAATGAAAAAAAACCAGTTTGGCTTTGACGATTACCTGGAGAGCATGAACCAGATGAAAAAAATGGGGGGACTTTCCAGTATTCTCTCCATGATGCCAGGCATGGGAAGCCAGATGAAGGATCTGGAGGCTGCCATTGACGAGAAAAAGATGGCCCGGATAGAGGCCATGATTCTCTCCATGACGCCGGAGGAGCGGGCCAACCCCAATGTGTTGAATCCCTCCCGAAAGCGGCGGATTGCCGGAGGCGCAGGGGTGGACATTTCCGAGGTGAACCGGCTGGTGAAGCAGTTTGAGCAGAGCAGAAAGCTTATGAAGCAAATGCCCCAGATGATGGGGGGAAAATTCGGTAAAAAGGGCAGGTTTAAGCTTCCCTTTTAAATAAAATGAAAAAAGGATTACGGAGGTAAAAAGAAATGGCAGTAAAAATCAGATTAAAGAGAATGGGTCAGAAGAAAGCACCTTTCTA
>CANPIM010000070.1 GCA_947574135.1 uncultured Lachnospiraceae bacterium | reverse complement strand
CGGATCAGCCTCTCTTTCGGGCCAATCTTTTGAAGGACAGTGTGTTTTTAATGATTGTGGGGGCAGGGCTTAATACCATGGGCTCCTATGTGTCCAGCCAGGATATTGTCCAGCGCTTTACCACCACCACGGATACCAGGAAGCTGAATAAAATGATGCTCACCAACGGAGGGCTTTCTATTTTTATTGCAACGGTATTCTATCTCATCGGAACCGGGCTCTATGTGTTTTACCAGCAGAATGCCCTGCCGCCGGCCGCGGCGCAGGATCAGATTTTTGCCTCCTATATTGCCTTTGAGCTGCCCGTGGGTATGACGGGAATCTTGTTGGCAGCCATCTATGCGGCATCCCAGTCCACCCTCTCCACGGGACTGAATGCCGTGGCCTCCAGCTGGACCCTGGATATTCAGGCGCGGCTATCCAAAAAGGAGCTTAGCTTTGAAAAGCAGACGAAAATCGGCCAGTATGTGTCGCTCCTTGTGGGGATTTTTTCCATTGTGGTTTCTATGGTGCTGGCCAACGGGGAAATTCAGTCTGCCTACGAGTGGTTCAACGGCTTTATGGGTCTGGTGCTGGGGATTCTTATCGGGACCTTTATTCTGGGAGCCTTTACCAGGGTGGCCAATACTTTTGGAGCGGTTCTGGCCTTTATAGCGGCTTCCGTGGTCATGGTGGCCATTAAGTACCTGGCGCCGGCCGGCAGCATATCCATCTGGTCCTATTCCATCATTTCCATTGCCGTGTCCCTGGCTGTGGGAATACCGGCCAGCATGATTTCCCGGAAAATGCAGGGAGATACCCGGGAGCCGGCGCCCGGCACCACCATATATGGGAATCAGGAGCAGAAGAGAGCATGAAAGACTATGTGGCGATTGATATTGGCGGCACGGCCATAAAATATGGATTGATTGGGGAGGACGGCGTGATCCTGAAACGGGGGGAGACGCTCACGGAGGCAAAAAAGGGTGGCTCCTCCATATTGGAAAAAACTAGAAATTTAATAGAGCAGCTGTTGGGGCAGGAGACGGCGGGCATCTGTATTTCCACGGCCGGCATGGTGGATACGGAGCGTGGGGAGATCCTTTATGCGGCGCCTCTCATTCCTAGGTATGCAGGCATTTGTTTTAAGGAGACCTTTGAGAAACGTTTTGGGATTCCCTGCGAGGTGGAAAATGACGTGAACTGTGCAGGGCTTGCGGAATATATTTCCGGAGCCGGGAGAGGCTGTGATCCGCTGTTGATGCTCACCGTGGGAACCGGCATCGGGGGAAGCCTGATTTCTCGGGGACAGGTGTTCCGGGGCTTTGGGAACAGCGCTTGTGAATTTGGCTATATGCACATGGGAAGCAAGGATTTTCAAACCTTAGGATCGGCCAGCAGCCTGAGCAGGCGGGTGGCCCAGCAAAAGGGTGAGTCCGGGAAGCTTTGGAATGGCCGTCGGATTTTCCGGGAGGCAGAGAGGGGGGATAAGGTCTGTATTCGGGCCATTGACGAGATGGTGGAGGTGCTGGGCCTTGGGATTGCGAACATCTGCTATGTGGTAAGTCCGGAGCGGGTGGTGCTGGGAGGCGGCATCATGACCCAGGAGGCCTATTTAAAGGAACGACTTGAGAAAGCCCTGCAAAAGCAGCTAATCAAGCCTCTGGCCTCCCGGGTGCAGGTGAGCTTTGCCAAGCATGGGAATCATGCGGGGATGCTGGGGGCCTTTTATCATTTTCGTATCTGCCGGGGGGAAGAGCTGCGCTTAAAGGAAGATCTGCGTTTAAAGGAAGTTGCTTCACAAAACCTGACGGATGTCGTATAATTAAAAACTGGCAGGGGAAATTTATGTTCCCTGCGGATCAAATATGGCTACGGCAGAAAATGAGCAGGAGGACCTATGAGAAATCCCATTGTGACGATTTACATGGAAAACGGAAGCAGAATTGTTCTGGAGCTTTTGCCGGAGGCGGCGCCCAACACGGTAAACAGCTTTCTCTTTGCCTGGAGGCAGGGGGTATTTGACGGACACGCCATAGAACGGATTGTGCCCAAGGACTGGATTGATGTGAGCTACAGTGGATTCCACCGGCAGGAGGGGCAGTATCTCATTCCCTATGAGTATAAGCTTCACCCGGAAATCGAGCCCTTGCCCTCGGACTTTGGCTGCGTCTGTATGGGGGGCTATGGAGAGCTGGGTCAGGCGGGCTGTGAATTTTTCTTTCCCTTACGGCCCTGCCCGGAGCACAGAGGCATCTATCCTGTGTTTGGCCGGGTGCTGGAGGGGCAAGAAGAGCTTTTGCGCTTAAAGGGGCTGGAATTAGAGCGGGTGACGGATTATCCCTATCCGGAGATTGAGGTAAACCGGCCGGTGATTCCCCAGAGGATAGCAAGGGTGGAGGCAGAGCTTTTTGGGCAGGAGTATCCGGAGCCCGTCCGGGTGGCGCATAGGGAGCTGCCGGAGTGTTGGAAGAATTGAGGAGGAAAGCCAGGAAATTTGGACAATATCCGAAATATTACGAAATACAGGCACTAAATCTGGAAAACTGGAAAATATTGTGTGAAAAATACATAAAGATTCTTAAAGAAATATAAAATTAGCACTCACCTATTGACAGTGCTAACAACACGTGCTATAACTATACTTGAACAGAGGAACCGGGGATAAAACCGAGAGGAATAAAATCCGGGTCCAGGGTTCAAAATAATCATAACACAAACGGCACACATGTGGCGAGGGCCGCCCAGAGAGGACGGCAGACAGTCGGAGATACCGGCTGCTAAATGAAAAGGAGGAATGACAGATGTTGATGCCTAGTATTTTTGGAGAATCTTTATTTAATAACTGGATGGATTTCCCCTTCTCCGATATGGAAAAGGCCCTGTATGGAAATCATGCACAGAATGTGATGAAAACAGATATAAGGGAGACTGAGCAGGGTTATGAGCTGGATATTGATTTGCCCGGCTTTAAAAAAGAGGAAGTGCAGGCCCAGCTGGAAAAGGGTTATCTGACCATTCAGGCGTCCAAGGGCTCCAGCAAGGACGAGAAGAATGAGCAGGGAAAATACATCCGGCGTGAGCGCTATGCAGGAACCATGAGCCGCAGCTTCTTTGTGGGCGAGGGCATTACCCAGAATGACATTCACGCAAAATTTGAGGATGGAATCCTGCGTCTGACCGTGCCTAAAGCGGATAA
The DNA here is from genome assembly GCA_947574135.1 of uncultured Lachnospiraceae bacterium. Lineage (GTDB taxonomy): Bacteria > Bacillota > Clostridia > Lachnospirales > Lachnospiraceae > RGIG4284. The sequence goes on along the minus strand of CANPIM010000070.1, from coordinate 12,762 downwards.
GCAGGCGGTAGAGCAGAAGAAGTATATTGCCATTGAGGGCTAAAGCCTGGCATTTATGGCCAGGGTAGAAGCGCAAATAATAGCTTGCGTATGGTATGTAAGATAGAGAGAAGGGTCCCCGGAGCGTCGGCTTTACGGGGGCCTTTTTTTACAGCAAATTGCGTTCTGTAAAGGAAAAGCCCTTCGTGGGGATGCGCGCTTCGGGCAAAGGAAAATGGTTGCGAATACCCTTGTATTTTGCCGGAAAAACGTTATCATAGGGAATATAAGATGCGGCTGGGAGAGCTGCCATACAAAAGAAAGGATGGAAGCCGTATGACAACCAGAAAAGAAGCCATTGCTTACTGCCTCACATTTCCCCATGTGTTTGAGGATTATCCCTTTCGAGATCCCAACTGGACCTGCATGCGTATCCGGGATAATCAGCGGATATTTGCCTGGATCTTTGAACGGCAGGAGCATATCTGGATCAATGTAAAATGCGATCCCCAGTGGAGGGAATTTTGGAGGGAGGCCTACCGCTCTGTGCTTCCGGCCTACCATATGAATAAGCAGCACTGGAACTCCATTATCCTGGACGGCTCTGTTCCAAGCAACGAGATTCGGCGGATGATTGGGGAGAGCTATGATTTATGTAAGGGAGAGAGGGGAAAGGATGCATGAAGATTGATCGGCTGATTGGAATCTTATCCCTGCTTCTCCAGAGGGAGCGGGTGACGGCCCCCTATCTGGCGGAAAAATTTGAGGTGTCTCCCCGGACCATACGCCGGGATATGGAGGCTTTGGAACGGGCGGGAATTCCCATTGTGACGCTTCAGGGGAAAAATGGGGGGATTTCCATTATGGAGGGCTACCGGGTAGACAGGACCTTACTAACCTCCCGGGATATGCAGGCCATTCTGGCAGGGCTAAAGAGCCTGGACAGTGTCAGCGGCAGTAACCGATATCAGCAGCTCATGGAAAAGCTGTCCGGGGGAAATCCGGAGGTGATTGTGGCCGGGGATCATATTCGCATTGATCTGGCCTCCTGGTACCGATCTACTCTGGCCCCTAAGATTGAGCGGATTCAGAAGGCCCTGGAGGACAGGGAATGTCTTTCCTTTCTGTACTATTCTTCCCGGGGGGAGGGGAGGCGGGAGGTGGAGCCTGCTCTTTTGGTGTTTCAGTGGGCCTCCTGGTATCTGTGGGCCTACTGCCGCAGAAGGCAGGAATTTCGCCTGTTTAAGCTTAATCGGATGCTGTCCCTGGAGGGAACCGGGGAGATCTTTGTGCCCAGGGCTGTGCCGGAGCCCCGGCTGGCCGGGGGACAGCCATCTCCCGGAAGGCTGCCGGTGAAGGTCCTCCTGGAGGCCGGGATGAAATGGCGGCTCATAGAGGAATTTGGCCTGGAGAGCTTTCAGGAGCAGCCGGACGGGCGTCTTTTATTTACCTTTTCCTTTGCAGACAGGGAGAATCTTATAAGCTGGCTCCTAAGCTTTGGAGACCAGGCGGAGCTATTGGAGCCGGCAAAGCTACGAGAGGAAATGGCAGAGCTGGCCAGACAGATACTCCATAAGTATAAAAATAATTCTTGACTTTGACGCTGCGGAAAGAGATAGACTGAGCCTGTGGAGAAAAAGCTCCGCAAAAATGTCCGGGAGGAGGAAGAAGGATGGAGTATGGAATCCGGGAGCTGGCAGAGCTTGCAGGGGTGAGTGCACGCACCCTTCGCTATTATGATGAGATTGGACTTTTAAAGCCCTTGTATACCAGTCAGGCCGGGTATCGGTTTTACGGAGAACAGGAGGTAGCGGCGCTGCAGCAGATTCTCTTTTACCGGGAGCGGGGCTTTGATTTAAAGTCCATCCGGCAGATGCTCTGTGAGGAGGACTTTGACCTTATGGAAGCTTTGAAGGAGCATTTGAAGGAGCTGGAGACCCGGCGTACCCATGTGGAGGCTCTCATTCGGACAGTGAAACAGACAATTCTATCGATGAAGGGAGAATATGACATGAGCGACAAGGAAAAATTCAGGGTATTTCAGGAGCAGCGGGTACAGGAAAATGAGACCAGATACGGAAGGGAGATTCGGAAGAAGTACGGAGATGCTGTCATAGATGCCAGCAATCAGAAAATGCTTCACATGAGCCAGGAGGAATGGGAACGATTTCAAAGGCTGGAGGAGGAGATTCGGACCCGCCTGAGAGATGCGGTAAGAACAAATGTTCTGCCTGAAAGCCAGGAGGGGAGAAACATTGTGGAGCTTCACAGAGAATGGCTGTGTATGACCTGGAAAACCTATACCGGGGAGGCCCACAGAGCTCTGGGCTCCATGTATGTGGCAGATGAACGGTTTACCCGGTATTACGATGAGGAGGAGCCGGGCTGTGCAGCGCTTTTAGATCAGATGATCCGCTGCTGGACAAGGCTGGAGGAGAAGCCGCAGGCAACAGGAGATCTGGCATAGAGGGTTATTCCTGAGGCTTCCAGCGGCCGGTGCGGTACTCCCGAAAGGAGATAAGGAAGTTTACCAGCCAGCCTAGGGGGACCGCATACCACACCATGGCAATGCCAAAGCGGGGCGCCAGAAGCACGGCCAGGATTACCCGCAGGGACAGATTGGCCAAATTGGCGATGGTAAACATTTTCATGTGGGCAGCGCCCCGAAGAAGGCCGTCGGTGGTCATTTTCAGACCGATGAGGGCAAAGAAGAAGCCGATAAACCGGAGGTAGTCGGAGCCGGTCTTTAAGGCCAGAGCCGTGCCGTCGCTGCCTAAAAAAGAGGCGATAATGGGCCGGTGAAAGAGCTCCAGGACCAGGCACAGCAGGAGGGCAAAGAGGGCCGTCAGCCTGAGGGCCGCGTGATAGCCCTGGGTGACCCGGGCCTGCTGGCCGGAGCCCAGATTCTGTGCGGTGTAGGAGGACATGGCATTTCCTAAAGCGGCCATGGGCACAATGCAGATGCTCTCCACCCGCATGCCGGCGGAAAAGCCTGCCAGTATTTGCGGGCCAAAGCTATTCACCACTGATTGCACCAGCATCATGCCGATGGACACCGTGGACTGCTGAAAGATGGAGGGCAGAGCCACCCGGCTCATGGATTTTAGCTCCGGGAGGCTGTAGAGAGCGGATAATGCAAAGCCCCTTCTTGTGGGTTTGGCGGCACTTGGGGCCTGCTCCCATAAAGGGGAAGCATGTGGGGAAACAAGGGGCACTCCATTCTGCAGGGGGTAGGTCCCAAGCTCCCGCAAAAACAGCAGGAAGGAGAGGAGAGCCGCCAGTCCCTGGGCCAGCAGGGTGGCCCAGGCCACGCCGGCGATGCCAAGTCCCAGAGAGCGGACCATATATACGTCCAGGGCGATGTTGAGGACAGAAGAAAATATCAGCAGGTACAGAGGGATCCGGGAGCGGCCCAGGGCATTAAACATGGCGGAGAGCACATTGTAGAGGAATAAAAAGGGCAGTCCCAGAAAATAAATGCGCAAATACTCTGTAGCCATGGGAAGGAGCTCCTCAGGGGTGCGCAAAAGACTCATGAAACGGGAGCCCAGAAAAAATCCCAGCAGAGCTAAAAGGATGCTGAGCCCCAGAAAGGTGAGAAGAGCGGTGGAGACGGATCTCTTCATGGAGGCATAATCCCGGGAGCCGAAATAATGGCTGGTGACCACAGAGGCTCCCACGCCGCCTCCAATGGCCACGCAGATAAATACATTGGTGAGAGAATAGGAGGCTCCCACAGCGGCCAGGGCGTGTTCGCTTACATAGCGGCCCACCACCATGGAATCTGCCATGGTATAAAATTGCTGGAAAAGATTTCCCACAATCATGGGCAGTGCAAACAAAAACAGCGCCCGGCCGGGACGCTCCCGCAGCAGATATTCTTTTTCCATAGAGTCCACTTCCTTTCCTGGGCAACAAAGGTCTTTGTTTTACTATATTTTAAGAATTGGAAAAAATTACCAAAGAATACACCAGACAAAAGAAATATTTTTGTTTCTTTTGTCTGGTGTTTTATCATTATGCCTTATCGTGAATCTCGCTGTGGAGCTGCTGGAGGGATTTCACCTCTCCCTGGCCGTGGCTGTTCACATAGCGGATGCCGCTGGCTGTGGCCTTGGCTGCCGCAATGGTGGTCATGTAGGGAATCTTGGCCTTGATGGCCGCCTTGCGCAGATAGCTATCGTCATGAATGCTGTCCTTGCCTACAGGAGAATTTACAATCAGGTCAATCTTTCCGTTGGTGATAAGATCCAGGATGTTTGGACGGCCCTCGTAGAGCTTCTTCACCTTTTCCGCAGGAATGCCTGCCTCATGAATCAGGTCATAGGTAGTTCCGGTGGCAATGATGGAAAAGCCGTCCTCATGGAAGCTTCGGGCAACCTCCACAACCTCCTCCTTATCCTTACGGTTTACGGAGATAAGCACCGTACCGCCTAAGGGCAGCTTGGACTGGGTGGCCTCCTGAGCCTTGTAAAAGGCCTCGCCGTAGGAACGGGACAGTCCCAAAACCTCACCGGTGGAGCGCATTTCCGGTCCCAGCACCGGGTCCACCTCCTGGAACATATTGAAGGGGAACACGGCCTCCTTTACACCATAGTTGGGGATTTCCTGTTCCTTTAATTCCGGCACCGGAGAAGGACGGCCGGTAAGCTCGGCGGTAATAATATCCGTGGCCAGAGGCACCATACGGATGTTGCAGACCTTGGATACCAGAGGCACGGTCCGGGAGGCTCTAGGGTTGGCCTCCAGCACGTAAACCTTCCCCTTTTCAATGGCATACTGCATATTCATCAGGCCCTTTACATGCATTTCCTCTGCGATTTTCCGGGTGTATTCCTTGATGGTCTCCACATTTTCGGCGGAGATATGCACAGAGGGAATGATGCAGGCGGAATCTCCGGAGTGAACTCCGGCCAGCTCAATATGCTCCATAACGGCGGGCACAAAGGCATGGGTGCCGTCGCTGATGGCATCGGCCTCGCACTCCGTAGCGTGGTTTAAGAACCGGTCAATGAGAATGGGACGATCCGGGGTAACGCCCACGGCAGCCTTCATATAGCCGGTCATGCTCTCCTCGTCGTAGACCACCTCCATGCCCCGGCCTCCCAGCACATAGGAGGGACGCACCATCACCGGATAACCAATACCGGCGGCGATTTTCAGAGCCTCCTCCACGGTGGTAGCCATACCGGATTCCGGCATAGGGATGTTAAGCTTTTCCATCATAGCCCGGAACAGATCCCGGTCCTCGGCCAGATCGATGACAGAGGGGGAGGTTCCCAGAATCTTCACCCCGTTCTTCTCCAGATCCGCGGCCAGGTTGAGAGGCGTCTGGCCTCCAAACTGAGCGATGACTCCCAGGGGCTGTTCCTTTTTGTAGATGCTCAGCACATCCTCCAGAGTCAGCGGCTCAAAATACAGCTTATCGGAGGTATCATAATCTGTGGATACGGTTTCCGGGTTGCAGTTTACAATAATGGTCTCAAAGCCCAGCTTTTTCAGGGCCAGGGCCGCGTGGACGCAGCAGTAGTCAAACTCGATTCCCTGCCCGATACGATTGGGACCGCCGCCCAGGATCAGGATCTTTGGCTTGTCTGTGGACACCGGATTTTTATCCGGTGCATTGTAGGTGGAATAATAATAGGCGCTGTCCTGGGTACCGCTTACGTGTACGCCCTCCCAGGCCTCCTCCACCCCTAAGGAAATGCGGTGGTTCCGGATCTCCTCCTCCGGAAGCTCCAGAAGCTGACTTAAATATTTATCAGAGAAGCCATCCTTTTTGGCGGTGATAAGCATTTGATCTGCAGGCAGAGAGCCCTTGCAGGCAAGCAGGGCCTCTTCCTCCTCCACCAGCTCCTTCATCTGCTGAATGAACCAGGCCTTTACCTTGGTGAGCTCGTGGATCTCCTCCACAGTAGCGCCCTTGCGCAGGGCCTCATACATGACAAAATGCCGCTCGCTGGAGGGGGTTATGAGAAGCTTAAGAAGCTGTTCTTTGGTCATGGTATCGAAATCCTTGGCATGCCCCAGACCATAGCGGCCGGTCTCCAGGCTGCGAATGGCCTTCTGGAAGGCTTCCTTATAGGTTTTTCCAATGCTCATGACCTCGCCCACGGCCCGCATCTGCGTGCCCAGCTTATCCTCCACGCCCTTGAACTTTTCAAAGGCCCAGCGGGCAAATTTAATCACCACATAGTCTCCGTCCGGTACATATTTGTCCAGAGTTCCGTATTTTCCGCAGGGAATGTCCTTTAAGGTGAGACCGGCGGCCAGCATGGCGGACACCAGGGCGATGGGAAAGCCGGTGGCCTTGCTGGCCAGGGCGGAGGAACGGGAGGTACGGGGATTGATTTCTATGACAATGATGCGGTCCGTTACGGGATCGTGGGCAAACTGCACGTTGGTGCCGCCGATAACCTGTACGGATTCTACGATTTTATAGGCCTGCTCCTGGAGACGCTTCTGGCATTCCTCAGAAATGGTCAGCATGGGAGCGGAACAGAAGGAGTCGCCGGTGTGAACCCCCAGCGGGTCGATATTCTCAATAAAGCAGACGGTAATCATATTGTTGTCTGCGTCCCGAACGACCTCCAGCTCCAGCTCTTCCCAGCCCAGAATGGATTCCTCCACCAGGACCTGTCCCACCAGGCTGGCCTGCAGGCCGCGGGCACAGACGGTTTTTAATTCTTCCTTATTATATACAAGTCCGCCGCCGGCGCCACCCATGGTGTAGGCCGGACGCAAAACCACGGGGTAACCCAGATCATCGGCAATTTTTAAGGCCTCCTCCACAGTGTAGGCAACCTCGCTGCGGGCCATCTCAATACCCAGAGCGTTCATAGCCTTCTTGAACTCAATCCGGTCCTCGCCCCGCTCAATGGCATCTACCTGTACACCGATAACCTTTACCTGATACTTGTCCAGAATGCCTTCCTTGTACAGCTCCGCACAGAGGTTTAAGCCGGACTGCCCGCCCAGGTTCGGCAGCAATGCGTCGGGCCGCTCCTTGGCAATGATCTGCTCCAAACGCTCTACGTTCAGAGGCTCGATATAAGTAACATCAGCTGTTTCCGGGTCCGTCATAATGGTAGCCGGGTTGGAATTCACCAGGACGATCTCATAGCCCAGCTTCCGAAGGGCCTTGCAGGCCTGGGTGCCGGAATAATCGAATTCACAGGCCTGTCCGATGATAATGGGACCGGAGCCGATGATGAGAACTTTATGAATATCCGTTCTTTTTGGCATAGATATCTCCTCCTCTTCTTGCCGTTCTTCTGCTTTCTGCAAAATAGTGGTGTGCGCCCGAAGTCTTTCCGGGAACGCCGCTATTCTTATTATATAGAAAATTGGGAAAACCGCAAGGATTTTTAAATTTTCTGCGTTTTACACAGAATCCCCGGGGAAGAGGAGGATTTTTCAGGAAAAATGTTGTTTATGTCCTCCACCGGAGTTTTGGTGGCATTCCTTTCCGGTTGCCTGAGGGGAGGATGTGGCGCGAAAGCTTATTTTAAGCGGGCATTTATTTTTGCAATATTATGTCTGCTGATAAGATACTGGATAAGCCATACCAAGAGGAATATCATGGCAAAAATGCCAAAGTAGCTGAAAAAGCCCCAGAGGCTGTGTTCCATCCAGTAGGTCAGGTAGGCCACAGGCATCATCACGGCCGAGACAATGAGAAAGTAGAGGCCGGTCTGCCTGGCAATGCTCCAGTGGTCCATTTCCCAGATAAGGGAGCTTCCGCCAAAGGCTGCTCCCAGAAGGGCGCACAGGGCGGTCTGCAGGAGTACGGCACGGATTTCGCTGCCCATAGCAGCCGTAAGCTGTGGGACACAGGGGGAATAGGCGCCCTCCCCCCAGACACAGGACACAAAAATGCTGATAAGATATCCTATAGCAATTCCCACGGGGAGCCCAAAGGCGGCCCGCTGTAGGATGTTTTTTTTCATTTGATTTACCTCCTGATTCCTAAAAGCTGTTTGATTTTGGATACATATCGCCGGGAAACATAGGTGGCGCTTCCGTCCAGAAATTTTACACAGATGGTGCCTGTAAAGCTTAGATCAAAGCAGCTGACCTTTTTAAGATGGATGATTTCTGAATTGGAAATCCGAACAAAGGTCTTTTTATCAAGGCGTTCCTCCAGCTCGTAGAGCCTGAGGCGAAGGACATATTCTCCCTTTTCCGTGACCGCGTAGCTTTTTCCCCCATTTGCGTAGATGCGGATAAATGTGGAGGGATCCAGCACCTCCAGCCGTTGATCCCTGACTCCGGTTATCACCTGCGGGGAGGGATCTGCCAGCTTTTGCAGAAGTCTTTGCAGCTCCTCTGTCATGGCATTGGTCATCACAATGATTTTGGGCTCTGCTAAGGAGCTGTCAATCTTGATTTCTATCTCCATGGAACTCCTTCCTTTCTGGGATTTTTTTCTTTCGAAAAATTTATGTGCCTTTGAAAATGGAAGATAGGTGTATTATAGGAAACTTATTGTCCGCCTGCAAGGGATTTGGCATAGGTGGTCGATTTTCCATGACAGGTGGTTTGGGGGTAAGGGCCATTGCTTGTTGAAAAAGTGTTAAAACGGATTGGCTGAGGCGTCAGGTTCTAATCCCATGATATGAAAAATCCAAAGATGTTCCTTTTGGAGCGTTATTCAATTCTCTACGAAATAGAAACATGTAAAAAAATATTTCTTTCTCAGAAGCAATTATGCTATGATAAAAGTAGATCAGCTGTTTTTTTCAGGAGATTCCAAAGGATAGCTTCGCCTCTCTTGAGGTGTATGTGCCTTTGCCAAAATAGGAGAAGAATTTTGAACAGGAAATATTATTTGATTGATACGGAAAATATTGGTGATCGTTGGTATGACATGCCGAAAAAAATCCGCAGGAAAGACCGAATTATTACTTTTTATACGAAACATCATTCCAGGCATCTGGAAAAATTCATGGTAAACCAAGTCCATAATCCCAAAATCCTCTGGCTGGAGTGTACTGCAGGAACAAATGCCCTGGATTACCAATTAATGGGGGTGCTGTCTTATCTGATTGCAAAGCATCCGAAGTCCTCCTTTTGTATTTTTTCCAATGATAAGGATTATCAGAATACCATCGATTTTTGGAAAAGCCGTGGAATTAAAATCCGACAAAAGGGCTTTGAGATCGTAAACAAGAAAAAGGCTAAAAAGAGAAAAGAGCAGTCAAAGAAAGACAAAGATGAAAAATCATTCTTACCAGAAGTAGTAACTCCGACCACATCCCAAGGGAACATGATTGTGGGACAGGAAAAGTTAACGGAGGAGCAGTATGTAATTGAGATTGCAAGGTCCATTTCGGTTTCTGATTTGAAAGAATGGTATCAGTCCCTTACTGCGCTTTTAGGGCAGGAAAAAGGACGCAACTGGTATCTTAAAATTCGTGAAGATGCTTCCATACAAGCTTCTCTTTCAAAATATTACAGCCAAGAGGAAGCTTTTCGAGGAATTCACTTGATTGCTTTGGTGTTGAACTACCATGACTTAGATGTGGCAAAGGCAGAAGATGCATACAAAATCATCCGATCTCATAATCGTAAAAACCTAAAAGCTATTCATGCTGATTTTGACAAAAAATTCGGGAAAGAGTCCCCGCAAAGATATTATAAGGTGTTGCGGCCGCTAATTCAGATTATTAAAAAGAAGTGATGTGTGGATGGTTCTGATTTTGACGGAAAGTTTCTTCATTTGCTGGCTTTTTAAATGAGCATGATCCAAAATGAAATTTTAAATGGTGGAGAAATTTGTGAAAAAGGAATGACAGAAGGACATGGACAGAGTATAATGGGGAAGAAGCCAGAGAGCAAAGGCAGGACAGAGCTGCCAAGAGCAGAGGATCTGCAGAATATATGGTTAAGGAGAGAAGAGCAGATGAAACAGGACATGATTGTAATCTTGGATCTGGGCAGTACAGAGAATACGACGCTGGCCCGACAAATTCGCGATATGGGTGTGTACAGTGAGATTCATCCCCATGACATTACGGCTACGGAGCTGAAGGCCCTGGAAAACGTAAAGGGCATTATCTTAAATGGCGGGGAGAATCGGGTGGTGGACGGTCAGCCTGTGGATGTGCGGGGGGAGCTTTACACCTGTGGATATCCCATACTGTCTATTGACCATCCAGGGGCAAAATGTGAGAAGCAGCTTAAGGCTTTTCCTGAGGAGGCGGCGCTGCGGGAGTTTGTTTTCACGGATTGCAAGGCCCAGGCCAACTGGAATATGAAGAATTTTATTGCTGACCAGGTGGAGCTGGTGCGCCGACAGGTGGGAGACAAGAAGGTGCTTTTGGCCCTGTCCGGCGGGGTGGATTCCTCTGTGGTGGCAGCCCTTCTTTTAAAGGCTATTGGTCAGCAGCTGGTCTGCGTTCATGTAAATCATGGCCTTATGCGGAAAAACGAGTCGGAGAGTGTGGTGGAGGTGTTCCAAAATCAGCTTCACGCAAATCTTATCTATGTGGATGCCACGGAGAGATTTTTGGGAAAGCTTGCGGGCGTTTCGGACCCGGAGCAGAAGAGAAAGATCATTGGCGGCGAGTTTATCCACGTGTTTGAGGAGGAGGCCAGAAAGCTTAAGGGCATTGATTTCCTGGGTCAGGGAACCATTTACCCGGATATTATTGAGAGCGGAACCAAAACGGCGAAGATGGTAAAGTCTCATCACAATGTGGGCGGTCTGCCGGAGGACCTGCAGTTTGAGCTGGTGGAGCCTTTGAAGCAGTTGTTTAAGGACGAGGTGCGGGCCTGTGGCGTGGAGCTGGGGCTGCCGGCGTCCATGGTGTATCGTCAGCCCTTCCCGGGGCCGGGGCTGGGCGTGAGATGCCTGGGGGCCATTACCAGGGACAGGCTGGAGGCTGTGCGGGAGTCGGATGCCATTCTGCGGGAGGAATTCGCCAGGGCCGGGCTTGATAAGAAGGTTTGGCAGTATTTTACCGTGGTACCGGATTTTCGATCTGTAGGTATGAAGAATCATGCCCGGGTGTTTGAGTATATGGTGATTATTCGGGCGATCAATACCGTGGATGCCATGACGGCTTCCATTGAGAAGGTGGATTGGGAGGTGCTGGAGAAGATAACCAATCGGATCTTGGCAGAGGTGGAGCATGTGAATCGGGTTTGCTATGATATGAGTCCGAAGCCGCCGGCGACGATTGAATTTGAATAGTAAACAGAGAGCCGGGAAGCCGCATAAACAGCGGACTTTCCGGCTTTTAATGTGGGGTGTGATACCTTTTTGATACCTATATTCTCAAATAAACTTATTTAGTATATTTCCTAAATAACGTTGCAGTAAATAACGTCATGATTATAGAACCGCATAATAGTTCGACAGACATAGCTATTTGCGTAATACCAGATGTGGGAGCAGCACTGCCTTGTCCTACGGTTATAAGTGTAAAAAAGCTGAAATATAGACTTTGGAGCCAATCAAATATTGTCTGACGATTAATATCAAAAGTGCTATTTCTAAAATAATTGATTGAACAAGTAGAGGAGTTGGGTGTAAATCCAGTAAACATATAAATAAAGCTGAATAATAGTATTAAAAAGTTTATGCTTATAAATGCTTTGAATGGTTTTTCTCCATACCCTATTATTGCCTCTAATAAATAGTAAGGGAAAGCAGATATGCCTTTTTTGCTTCTTGTTTCCGCTTTTTTGCGTTGATAATAAAAATTAGCTATATGATTATCATCTTCCCGTATATGATTGGAAGTCCATATTTGTTCTACTGCATAATATGTATCAGCAATTTCGCCATATGTCGAAGATTTGAATAATTTATGTGTCCTATATTGACGAATTGTAAAATTAACAATGTCATGATAGCAAAAAGCAGTAATTTTGCACCTTGAATCAACATGAAAATCCTCCATCGAACCACGAAATATAATGTTGAAGTTATGTGAGGGTGAAAGAATGGAAGTCTGATTCATGATTGTCTTTCCTAAAAATACAACATGATTAAAACTCATTCTATGAAATACACATTTGCATAGGGTCATACTGTCAAAGATAGTGTGGGATAAAGAACCTATGCTGAAGAAAATATTATCTAAAATACATTTTTTAAAATGGCAATTATAAAAGTCACATGCGCTAAATCCTTGTTTAAAATCTGGAACTATAAAAAGGCTTGGTGTTTTACAAGAAATTATATTTGAAAAATCACAATTTCTAAAAATACAATTATGGAAACATATCTTCTCTAAACAAATAGATTCAAAAATTACGTTATTGAATGTTATTCCCTCAAAAAAGGTTGAAGGCTTTATAGACGTAACTTTTAATTTGGGTAATTTGCTTAAAAATGCTTCTTGACCACTAAAATTATAATTATATTCTTTGTCAGGAAAACGTTGAAAGAATAATAGTGGTTGTCGAGAGATTTTCTTTGCCCACTCAAAAAAAATCAAATCATATGAATTATCAGTTAATTTTAATTCAGTATTGCAACAAATTTGCGTATATTGGTTATTGTCTTTGAAACTTTTGAAGAAAGGTTCTTTGGGCTCATACTTCTTTTGGATTATAATGTGTTTTATATAAATAACCCATAGCCATATACATTTTTTTAGGTCATGTGAAGCGATATGAAGTGAGTTGCAAAAATGTTTAGCTAATGCGTTTATATATTTGCGTTTTGACATTATGCTTTTCTCCATTTGTAACTATTATTTTTCTTATCATTCCCCTTTTCATCAACACTACTGCTCGTAGCAGGCCAGTTGATTTTCCACTCAAAATACT
>CANPIM010000069.1 GCA_947574135.1 uncultured Lachnospiraceae bacterium | reverse complement strand
ATGCACCATAATGGTGTCCGTTCCCACAGGGTTTTCATTCCAGACCCGCTCGTAAATCTCCTCCGCAGAAAAAACCCTGCCGGGACTTTTTATTAACAGCTGTAAAATTTTAAATTCCATGGGAGTCAACCGGACCGGCTGCCCATCCATAAAGACCTCCTTAGTCTCATCGTTTAGCTCCAGACCTCCCACATAGAACACATGTTCGTTTTTCTTTTCCTCCTGCTCTCCCAGAGCCTTTAAATATTTGGAATACCGGCGCAGCTGGGAATTCACCCGGGCCAAAAGCTCCAGGGGAGTAAAGGGCTTGGTCACATAATCATCCGCCCCCATATTGAGCCCCATGATTTTATCTACTTCCTCAGATTTGGCGGAAAGCATAATCACCGGAAAATCATATGTTTGTCGAAGCTTCATAACCATACGGATTCCATCCATCCGGGGCATCATCACGTCCACAATGGCCAGATGCGGGGGACTCTGCTGGATAGCCTTAAGGCCCTCGACGCCGTCCGCCGCCTGCTGTACCCCATAGCCCTGACTGCGCAGGTAAATGGCAATGCCTTCCCGAATCTCCTTGTCATCCTCTACTACCAGCACCTGATATTGTTGTTCCATGTCTGCTCTCCTCTGTCCTTTTTGGAACCATTGTAGCATAAGGCCCCCATCCTTTGAAAGCCTGTTTTTTATTCAAATTTCGTTCCCCCTTTCCTGCTCTGTCAGTAGCTTACCGGGGAAATCCAAAGACCTTCAAAAGAAAAATCAAAAGAAATTCGAAAGATTTTTCCCAAATAAGAAAGGGAAGTCCAAAAAGAAATTTTTCCACGAAAAAAGGATGCGGAACATCAGTCCGCATCCCCGGTCAGCTTTTTCAATAATTCTCTTAAATCCGGAACCGTCTCCGCATAATAGGCGGCGCCGGCCTCTGTAAGCTCTCCCGGACGGGCAAAGCCAAAGCCCACTCCCACACAGGGAAGGCCGCAGGTCCTGGCGCCCTCCACATCATACTTTCGGTCTCCCACCATAAGGATGCCTTTTGTCTCCTTTGGTCCTTTCCCTAAAAGCTTTAGGGCTCCCTCAATCACATCCGCCTTGGAGCCGTGGACTCCCTCCATATCTGCCCCGGAAATCACGTGAAAATAGGGCTCCAGCCCATATTTTTCCAGAATTTTCCTGGAGAAAATCTCCGGCTTGGAGGTGGCCACACCCAGAATCACCCCCTGATCCCGCAAATCCGCCAGGAGCTCCTGTATGCCCTCATAGGGCTTATTTTCAAACATCCCCACCGTAGAAAACCGTTCCCGGTATTTTTCCCGGGCTTCCCGGGCCTTTTCCTGGGAAAATCCGTAGATTTCCATAAACATATCGTCCAGGGGCGGACCAATAAAAAGCTTAAGCTTCTCCGGATCCTCCTCCTGAATGCCAAAATGGGAAAGGGCATACTGGACACACCGGGTGATCCCCTCCTGGGAATCTGTGAGGGTGCCGTCTAAATCAAACAAAACCGTGTGATATTGTCTCATATCGTCCTATCCTATACCTGCTCCAGAGCCTGCTCCAAATCCTCCAGAATATCCCTGGGATCCTCAATCCCCACGGAGAACCGGATAAGTCCCGGGGTTACACCAGCCTCCCGCAGCTGATCGTCATTCATCTGCCGGTGCGTATGGCTGGCCGGGTGTAGAACACATGTTCTGGCATCAGCCACATGGGTGACAATAGCTGCAAGCTTTAAGCTATCCATAAACCGCACGGCTTCCTCCCGGCCTCCCTTCAGACCAAAGGAAATCACGCCGCAGGTACCGTTTGGCATATATTTCTGAGCCAGTGCATAGTATTTATTTCCAGGCAGTCCTGCGAAATTCACAAACTCCACCTTTTCATGGGCCTGTAAAAACTCTGCTACCTTCTGGGCATTGCTGCAGTGCCGGGGCACCCGAAGCGCCAGGGTCTCCAGCCCCACATTCAGCAAAAAGGCATTCATGGGAGAGGGAATGCTCCCCAGATCCCGCATAAGCTGTGCCGTCATCTTGGTGATATAGGCGCCCTTGCCAAACTTTTCCGTGTATACAATGCCGTGATAGGTCTCATCCGGCGTGGTAAGCCCCGGATACCGTTCCTTATGGGCCTCCCAGTCAAAATTCCCGCTGTCCACCACACAGCCTCCCACAGACATGGCGTGGCCGTCCATATATTTGGTGGTGGAGTGGGTCACAATATCCGCTCCCCACTGAAAAGGCCGACAGTTAATAGGCGTGGGGAAGGTATTATCCACAATGAGGGGACAGCCATGCCGGTGAGCCAGCCTTGCGAACTTCTCAATATCCAAGACCACCAGGGCCGGATTGGCCACGGTCTCCCCCACCACAGCCTTGGTTTCAGGGGTAAACGCCTTCTCCAGCTCCTCCTCAGAGGCATCCGGATCCACAAAGGTACAGGAAACCCCCATCTTTTTAATGGTGGCTGCAAAGAGATTAAAGGTCCCCCCATACACGGTGGAGGCGCACACAATATGGTCTCCCGCCTGACAGATATTGGCAATGGCATAGAAATTGGCCGCCTGGCCAGAGGAGGTCAAAATAGCCGCCACGCCGCCCTCCAGCTCCGCGATCTTTGCCGCCACACAGTCATTGGTGGGATTCTGCAGCCGGGTATAAAAATAGCCGCTGTCCTCCAGATCAAACAATCTGCCCATTTCCTCTGTGGTGTCATATTTAAAGGTAGTGCTCTGGTAAATGGGAAGCACCCGAGGCTCTCCCTTTTTGGGCTTCCACCCAGACTGCACGCAGATGGTATCCGTTCTCATGCTATGTACCTCCCTTTCAGCTCCAGCACCATATCCATATAGCAGCGCCGGCAGTCCTCCTGCCGCTCCTGCTCAATGTACCGAATACAGGGCTCCAAATAGGTATTCCAAATATTTTTATACACCCCAAAGGCATCCGCCTGCTTATTGATCCGGGTCACAATGGTGGGAGCAATATTATAATACTCCTCCACCAGGGCCTTGCCCTCCTCCGTAGACATGAGATAGGTATCCCGGTAACGGCGAAGCAGCTCCAGCTCATAGCAATCATCCGGCTTTCCCAAGCTTTCACAGACAGCCGTGGTAATATAACAGAATTTCCGGTGAAAGCCCTCCTCGATTTTCTCATAGGAAGCCTTTCCAATGGTGGTCTTAAAGCGCTGATTCCAAACATGAACCATAGCGTCTGTCACCGGCTCCGCGCTTCTCCCCCGAAATTCCAGAATCGCCGGAAAGAGATAGGTCACCAGAATCATGTTAAAGCTGAGAAGTCGATCTTCCCGCTTTGATTTTTTTTGTATGGAATTGAGATGGGCCTCAGCCAGATCCGCAAGGCGTGCGGCAAGCTTTCCACACCACCCTTCCGGATCCTCCTCTGACTGATAGATCTCCTCTATGGCAGTGATTGCATGCTCATATTTGTGATAATAGCTCTGAAACATGGACGGGTAACTGGACTTTTTAAACTGTGCCATGGGATTTTCCAACTCAAAAAGCATATCCTCCAGTCCCTGCATGGCCTGGTTATAGGCCTCTCCGTAAGCTACTGCATCCATTTTTCTTCCTCCTTGGCGGGTAATAGGCTACTCCTCCCAGTTGTGGTACACGGCCTGTACATCGTCGTCCTCGTCCAGCAAATCCAGCGTCCGCTGAAGATTCTTTAGGTCCGCCTCGTCCGTGAGGGTCACATAGGTCTGGGGGATCATTGTCACCTCAGCCTCAGCCATGGGAATCCCCTGATTCTCCAAAGCCTGACGCACGGCGCTGAAATCGTCCGGATTGGTGATCACCTCAAAGCAATCCTCCTCCTCGGAAAAGTCCTCCGCCCCTGCATCCAGAGCCAGCATCATGAGATCGTCCGCCTCCATATCACATTCTTCCTTGTCGATGACGATCTGTCCCTTTTTGTCAAACATGTAGGACACACAGCCTGTGGTTCCCACACTTCCGCCTCCCTTGGTAAAGGCGCTGCGCACATTGGCCGCGGTCCGGTTCCGATTGTCCGTAAGAGCGTCCACAATAATAGCCGTACCGCTGGGCCCATAGCCCTCATAGGTCACATACTCATAATTCACGGCATTGGCATCCCCGGCAGCCCGCTTAATGCCCCGGTCAATGGTATCGTTGGGCATATTGTTGGCCTTGGCCTTGGCAATCACATCCCGTAGCTTGCTGTTGTTGGCCGGATCCGCTCCGCCCTCCTTTACAGCTACCGCAATCTCCCGCCCGATAATGGTAAAAATCTTTCCCTTTGCCGCGTCATTTTTTTCCTTTTTATGCTTGATATTGGCAAATTTCGAATGTCCTGACATGTAAACTAACACTCCTTTTCTCTCGTTACAACCCCTATACGACAAAATGTCTCATCTATTTTAGCACCATTTGGCCGGATTGGCAAGCAAATATGTATTCCGTCCAAATTCCCCAGGTTCGCTTCCCTTTCCCCTTTCTCAATCCAAATCCAGACTCACCCGCAGGCCACGGTCCACCCGGGCCAGAAGCTGTTCATCCAGATGGCACACCTTATCCTTGAGCCTCTGCTTGTCAATGGTCCGAAGCTGCTCCAGCAAAATCACAGAATCCTTCACAATATTACACTGCCTTGTGCTAAGCTCAATATGGGTGGGCAGCTTTGCCTTATTCATCTTTGAGGTAATAGCGGCTACAATGACCGTAGGGCTGTGCCGGTTTCCCGTGTCATTTTGAACCACCAGGACCGGACGGATTCCTCCCTGCTCCGATCCTACCACAGGCCGCAGGTCTGCATAAAAAATATCTCCACGTCTGATAATCACCTGATTCACTCTCCGAATTTTAGAATAATGAAAGTATTTCCAAAATATCGTTTCGTATTCCGGTGGATTCAGACTTTTTCCTCCTAGCTCATTCCCAGGGCTTTTCCTCCCCGGTAATAAACCCGGGGGACCCGCTTGGTAATACAGCACACAAACTCATAGGGGAACCGTCCGGACAGCTCTCCCAGCTCCTCCACAAAAATGTGTTCTCCCAGCTCCTCTCCCACCAGGGTAACCTCCATTCCCTCCCGGGCCTCCGGAATCTGGGTGACATCCACCATCATCTGATCCATGCAGACTCTTCCCCGAATGGGCGCTCTCTTTCCGGCCACCAGCACACAGCCCTTGTTGGAGAGCTGCCGGGGATACCCGTCCCCGTATCCCACCGGGATGGTGGCAATCCGGCGCAGGGAATCCGCCGTATAGGTTCCCCCATAGCTGATGCTGGTTCCCGGCTCCACCTCCTTGACATACACAATATGGCTCTTTAGGGACAGCACCGGCCGGAGGTGTAGCTTCTCCCTGTTCACCTCAGCAGAAGGGGAAATGCCGTAGATAATAATTCCCGCCCGCACTGCATCCATCTGAGCCTTGGGAAGCTCCACAATGCCCGCGCTGTTGGAACAATGGCGCAGAGCAAAGGAAAGTCCTTGCTCCTCACAGCGGGAGACAAAGCTTATAAACCGGGAGAGCTGCTGGTTCACAGAGGTTTTATCCCTCTCATCCGCCCGGGCAAAATGGGTAAAGATCCCCTCCAGCTCCACCTGGGGGAGCTCCCCCATCCTTCGGATGGCCTTAATACTCTCCTCCTGATCCGAAAATCCAATGCGTCCCATGCCTGTGTCCACTTTTATATGTACATGCACCTTTTTCCCCTGCCTTAAGGCCTCCTGAGATAAAAGCTGCGCTGTCTCCAGCTGGAATACGGTCGGCCGTAAATCCAGCCTCACAATTTCCGCAAAATGCTCCGGAAAGGTATAACCCAAAAGCAGGATCGGCTTTTCTATGCCTCCCTCCCGCAAATCGAAAGCCTCCTCCACTGTGGCCACGGCAAATCCCCAGATATAATCCTTAGGCTCCATAAGCTTGGCAATGGGAAGAGCTCCATGCCCGTAGCCGTCTGTCTTAATCACCCCAATGATCTTGGTTTCCGGCCTGAGATTTTGCCTCATCTGTGTAAAATTATACTCCACAGCATCCAGATCAATGGCTGCATGGACGCGGCTGATTGCCTTCACTCCCTTCATGGTTCTCCTCCTTTATTCTATGTTCCCGATTTTCTTTTGTTCCCAAAAAAGAGCATCATTCCAGATGCTCCTTTTCATATCTTGTAATATTGTAGGACAACCGCATTAAGCTCTCCGAGAGATGTACATTCTCCACCAAAACCCCTCCCGGCACCTGCAGATCCACATGGGCAAAATTCCAGATAGCCTTGATTCCATAGCGCACCAAAAGCTCTGCCATCTCCTCTGCCTTGGATTTTGGAAGGGTTAAGGCTGCAATCTGAATTTCCTCATCCCGAATAAAATCCTTTAAGTCCTCCAGCATGTGAATCTGAATCCCCCGCACGCTTAGGCCCTTGAGCACCGGATTCACATCAAAAATCCCCTTGATCACAAAGCCCTTTTTCTCGAAATCCACATAGTTGGCCAGGGCCTGGCCCAGATTTCCTCCCCCCACAATAATCATATTGTGCTGCTTGTCCAGTCCCAGGATTTTTCCGATCTCCTCGTACAGATATTTCACATTGTAGCCATAGCCCTGCTGTCCAAAGCCTCCGAAATTATTCAAATCCTGCCGGATCTGAGAGGCCGTCACCTTCATGCGGCCACTGAGCTCACTGGAGGAAATCCGCTCTACCCCACTGTCCAGTATTTCTCCCAGGTAGCGATGATATCTGGGCAATCGCTTGATCACTGCCTTTGAAATTTCCCGTTCTTCCATTTGGCTTACCCGTACCCTTCTCACTCATTTTGTTTCATTATATCGGCTTGCCAAAAACTTGTCAATATAAAGGCTCATGTTTGTTTTCCGGTTTCCCTTGATTTTTTCCGGTGTTGTTGACTTTTTTTACATTTCCTTTATAATAGGTTAAGACTACGAAAAAGAAAGACAGGAAGCCTTATGATTTTAGCGTGTCAAAATATTCAGAAAAGCTTCGGCCTGCAGCCGATTTTAAAAAATGCATCCTTTCACATAGAGGAACGGGAAAAAACAGCCATAGTGGGCATCAATGGGGCGGGAAAATCCACTCTGCTGAAGATCCTTGTAGGGGAGCTTCCCCCGGACAGCGGTCAGGTGGTTGTATCCCGGGGGAAAACCCTGGGCTACCTGGCTCAGCACCAGGATTTAGACAGCCGGCAGAGTATCTATGAGGAGCTCCTGGACGCCAAGCGGGATATCCTGGCCATGGAGGAGCGCATCCGATCCCTGGAGCAGGAAATGAAGGCACTGGAGGGGGAGGCCCTCACGGAAAAGCTGGAGCTCTACTCCCGGCTCAGCCATGAATTTGAGCTACAAAACGGTTATGCCTACAAAAGCGAGATCATCGGTGTTTTAAAGGGCCTGGGCTTTGTTCCGGAGGACTTTGACAAGCCTGTGTCCACCCTGTCCGGCGGTCAGAAAACCCGGGTATCCCTGGGAAAGCTGCTTCTTACCCGCCCGGACATCATTCTCCTGGACGAGCCCACCAATCACCTGGATATGTCCTCCATCACCTGGCTGGAAACCTATCTGTCCAACTACGAGGGCGCCGTGATTATCGTGGCCCACGACCGGTATTTTCTCAATAAGATTGTGACAAAGATTGTGGAGATCGATCAGGGAGAGGTCCAGGTATTTCTGGGAAACTACTGGGATTACTCTCAGAAAAAGGCACAGCTTCGGGAGGCCCGGCTTCACGCCTGGATGAATCAGCAACGGGAAATTCGCCATCAGGAGGCGGTTATTGAGAAGCTTCGCTCCTTTAACCGGGAAAAATCCATCCGCCGGGCAGAGAGCCGGGAAAAGATGCTGGATAAAATACAGCGGGTGGAGAAGCCTACGGAGGCTTCCGCTGAAATGCATTTAACTCTGGAGCCGGAGATCCTAAGCGGCGCCGATGTGCTCTCTGTCACCAACCTGTCCAAGTCCTTTGGCTCCCTCTCCCTGTTTTCCGGACTGGACTTTTCCATTAAGCGGGGCGAGCGGGTGGCGCTTATCGGCAACAACGGAACCGGCAAAACCACTATCCTGAAAATTATCAACGGCCTGGTTCCTCAGGATACGGGAACCATCCGCCTGGGCTCCCGGGTAAAAATCGGCTATTATGACCAGGAGCATCAGGTGCTTCATATGGAAAAGACCCTGTTTGAGGAGATTTCCGACGCCTATCCCCGCCTGAGCAACACCCGAATCCGCAGTACCCTGGCCGCCTTTCTCTTTACCGGAGATGACGTGTTTAAGCGCATTGGGGACTTAAGCGGCGGCGAGCGGGGCCGGGTCTCATTGGCCAAGCTTATGCTCTCTGAGGCCAATTTCCTCATTTTGGACGAGCCCACCAACCATCTGGACATTATCTCCAAGGAAATCCTGGAGAATGCCCTGAACTGCTACACGGGAACCGTGCTCTACGTATCCCACGACCGGTATTTTATCAACACCACCTGCACCCGCATTCTGGATCTTCACGAGAAAAAGCTTACCGGTTATCTGGGAACCTATGATTATTATCTGGAGAAAAAGGAAGAGCTGGCCCTGTCCAACAGCGGATCCCTTGCCCCGTCTGACAGCGCCACCCCTCCCTCCGAGGGCCGGATGGACTGGAAACAGCAAAAGGAGGAGCAGGCCCGCCAAAGAAAGCAGGAAAACGATTTGAAAAGGGCGGAGGCTCGGATCCTGGAGCTTGAGGAACGGGAGCGGGAGATCGATGAGCTTATGACCCGGGAAGAGGTTTACACCAATGTGGCCCGCTGTATGGAATTAAACGCAGAAAAACAAACGCTTACCGCTCTTCTGGAGGAGCAATATGAAATATGGGAAGCACTGGCTCAATGATTGGCCAGTGCTTTTAAAAACGCTTCTTTTCTCTCCGGGGTTACGTGGAATCCAAAGCCCTGACTCTCCAGAGCCTCATCCGTTTTCCCCGAAAATATGCGGTCAATAATCATATCTCCCACCTCCATATTGTAATGGCTGGTCTCAATATAATGATCCTTGTCCGTGGTAATGGCATTGATACCGCTAAAATTGTAGAATTCCATTTCATTCGCCAGCCAGCTCAGCCAATCCGTATATCCGTACAGCTCGGAGTGCTGATAGGTGGTATAGTAGATGGGATTGGTAAAGACAATCAGGTTAATGTCATACTCCGCACAGAGCTCCTGAATACGAATCATATCATGGATAGCATTAAACAGCTGATTTTCATAATACTCCTCCCAATAGGGGGCATCACTGCCCCAGTCGTTATCCACCCTGAGCTCCCGGTTGCTGCAGCCGCTTCGGTAATAGCGCTCCACATAATCCGGATCCATCACTTCATGATGCCCGATGATCTTCTGAGACTTTATGACTCCCCGGATACTGAAATAATTGGCATAAAAGGACAGAGGATTGCTCCTGGGATAGGGAATCCGGTAAAACTGCTTTTCGTGAAGGGCCGGATTTACAAAGCAGGAAATATTGTCCACCCCAATCATCACGTTTTTCGGAATGATCCCATGGGCAATCAGCTCCCTTAAATTTTCCAGATGCTCATTGGGAAGCCCCTCTGAATAGGACATATTATACCATTTGCCCTCCGGAATCCGTTCCACATCCACAAAGCCCGTCCGGGAGGATCCGAAGAGAAAGGAGTCAAACTTATCTGGATTTGCCAGAATATACTTCATTTTAATATAATTGCTGTTGGGCTCCACCCCATTGTCCCGAATTTGGGCCCAGTGAAACACATTGTAGGGGTCCACATACATGGGAATGCCAATCTCCAGGATCAAAACAAACAGCACAAAGGGCAGCATGGCCCGTAAAAATCGCTTCATGAAACATTCTCCTCACACAACAGGAACACCCTAAAACTGGAAATATACGAACACATATTCTCCCAGCTGCCGGCTGTAAAGCACCACAAAGAGCAGGAGAAAATACAGGGCATAGCGCAGGGGACGAGCCAAACGTTTCAGGCGAGCCCAAACGTTCTGCCTTAATGCCAAAAAATCATAGAAAAGCAGCGCCAAAATACACAGAGCCGCCTGTAAAAGAGCCCCCAGTCCCAGCCCGTTGGTCATGCCGGAGCCCCGAAAGGCCAGAACCCCATTCACCACATAGGTCCAGGGATGGCTTAGCCCTGTAAACAGATGAGTCACCACATACCAGGCATCGGAAATGCTGTTGGCCCGGAAAAAAATCCAGGCAAAGCACACAAAGGCAAAGGTAAGGAAAACGCCGTACCAGGTACGTTTTTTTCGTTTTCCTCTGCTCCAGAGATTTTCCACACACTGACCAGCCCCGTGGATTCCGCCCCAGAGCACATAGGTCCAATTCGCCCCATGCCAGAGCCCGCTGGCTAAAAAGGTCACCATAAGATTAAAACGCTGCCGCCAGGGTCCCACCCGATTTCCCCCTAGGGGAATGTAAACATAGTCCCGAAACCAGGTGGACAGGGAAATATGCCACCGGCTCCAGAACTCCCGAATGCTGGAGGCCCAGTAGGGACTGGAAAAATTTTCCATCAGGTCGATATCCAAAAGCCGGGCCACTCCCACGGCAATGTCCGAGTAGCCGGAAAAATCACAGTAGATCTGAAAGGCAAACAGCACCGTGGCCGCCACCAGGGGAAAGCCCTGGTAGCTGGGAAGCTGATTATAAACCAGATCCACATACACAGAAATGGTATCCGCAATGGCAATCTTCTTAAAAAATCCCCAGGCAATAAGCTTAGCCCCGGAAATGGCCTTGTCACAGTCAAAGGTATGCTCCCTCTCAATCTGGGGCAAAAGATTCCGGGTCCGCTCTATGGGACCGGCCACCAGCTGCGGAAAAAAGGAAATAAAGGTGGCATACTTTCCGAAATGCCGGGTGGCCTTTGCCTCCCCCCGGTATACGTCGATCACATAGCTTAGGGTCTGGAAGGTATAAAAAGAAATTCCCACAGGCAGCATGAGATCCAGGGTAAAGGGCTGCACAGGGATCGCCAGCTTCTGCAAAAGCTCTGCCACGGAGCCTGAGAGAAAATTGAAGTATTTAAAGAAAAACAGCACGCCCAGGCAGATGATCAGGGCGCCTGTGAGATACGCCCGCCTGCGCCCCGGCCGGTCTGTGCTCTCTATGAGAAGCGCCGCCCCGTAGGAAATCCCCGTAGTCAAAAGAATCAGCGCCACATATTTTACATTCCAGCTCATATAGAAGTAATAGCTGGACACAAAAAGGACACCCCAGCGGTATTTCTGAGGCATTGCCCAGTAGAGGGCAAACACAACCGGCAAAAATACATAAAATGCATTGGAATTAAACAGCATACTACAGCATGGCCTCCAGCGTTTTCCGGATCGCCTGGATAAAGCCCTGGCTGGACAGTACCTCCGGGTGTTCCACTGTGGTGATAAGCGCCAAATCCTTGGTCATCTTTCCATCCTCAATGGTGCGAAGAGTAGCCTGCTCAAGCTTCTGGGCAAAGGCCTCCAGGGCCGGATTTTTGTCCAGCTCTCCCCGTTTTCTCAAAGCGCCGCTCCAGGCAAAAATGGTGGCCACGGAGTTGGTGGAGGTCTCCTCCCCCTTTAAGTGCTTATAATAATGGCGCTGTACGGTTCCATGGGCCGCCTCATATTCGTAATATCCCTCCGGGGATACCAGGACAGAGGTCATCATGGCCAGGGAGCCAAAGGCTGTGGCAATGAGATCGCTCATCACATCCCCATCGTAGTTCTTACAAGCCCAGATAAAGCCTCCCTCGGATTTCACCACCCGGGCTACCGCATCGTCAATCAGGGTATAAAAATAGCTAAGCCCTTGCTTCTCAAAGGCCTCTTTATATTCTGCCTCAAAAATCTCCTGAAATACATCCTTAAAGTGATGGTCATATTTTTTGGAGATGGTATCCTTGGCTGCAAACCACAGATCCATTCCCTGATCCAGAGCATAGGAAAAGCAGCTGTGTGCAAAGCTTTGGATGGAGCTGTCCAGGTTGTGCATGCCCTGCACAATGCCCGGACCCTGAAATTGATGAATCGTCTCCCGCTGAACCTCTCCCGTCTCCCCGGTGAACACCAGTTCGCAGGTTCCGGGGCCAGGGATCCGCATTTCCGATGCCTTGTATACATCCCCGTAAGCATGCCGCGCCATAACAATGGGCTTCTTCCAGGTCCTCACATAAGGCTCGATTCCCTTTACCAGAATCGGCGCCCGAAACACCGTGCCGTCCAGCATGGCCCGGATGGTGCCATTAGGGCTTTTCCACATACTCTTTAAATGGTATTCCTTCATCCGATCTGCGTTGGGAGTAATGGTGGCGCATTTTACGGCTACCCCATACTTTTTCGTGGCATTGGCCGCATCCACCGTCACCTGATCCTCCGTCTCATTGCGATGTGCAAGTCCCAGATCATAATATTCTGTGGACAGCTCCACAAAGGGAAGCAAAAGCTCCTCCTTGATCATCTGCCACAGAATCCGCGTCATCTCGTCTCCGTCCATCTCCACCAGGGGGGTGGTCATCCGAATTTTTTCCATAATCCCGTATCTCCTCTCCAAGCTATCCTGTATTTAAAAAGCGCTGCCCTTCTCAGGACTCCATTCTCCGGAGAAACCCGGCAGCACAAATATACCCGTATACATTATAGCCCCAAAACCGGCTCTTTAGCAAGAGATTTTTCCGGGAACCAAAGCGGAACCAAAGCTTTGTGGCACCGGAGTGCCTAAAACCGCTCCAGTGCCACAAAGCTGGCGTATAAATCCAGCATGCCGTATCCCCAGGATCGATTGGGATAAAGATTGGAATCCATCCTGCGAGCTCCCCGGATAAAAAGCTGCTTGATTTCCAGGGTCGTCATGGTAGGCTGATTTCCCCGTACCACACCCCATTCCATCATCAAGGCCGCCGCCCCGGCCGTAACGGCCGCCGAAGCGCTGGTCCCTGTCATGGTGCTCATCCGGTCTCCTGGTGCATAGGCGCGAATTTCCACCCCTGGCGCAGTAATATCCGGCTTAATCCGTCCTCTCCTGGTAAAGCCGCGACCGGAATTGATGTAGATGCTGTTATCCTCGGTTTTGTATGCTCCCACTGTAATAGGAACCTCCGAATTGGCCGGAGCCGTCAGGGTAATATCCGGATTGGAATTTAAAAACTGTGTCCCCTCCGAGAGAAAGCCTGTCACCGGCAGCCAAATATTAAAACAGCCGGTGATCACATTGGTGCCATACACCCGAAGCCGCCAAATTCCCGGTGCAGGGGTAAACATGCGGATTACAATCAGCTGATCTCCGCTCCTGGCGGCCAGAGGCTGAAAATCCACATATACCACGGAGCGTTCAAAGACAAAATCAAACCGTTGATTTCCGCTCTTGGAGGAAATACGGGGGATCTCTTCCCCTGTGGGCGAGGTGATAGAAACAGAAAGCACATCCGGTGTGCTCCCCCACAGTTCCATCATAAGCCCGTATTCGTTTTCCGCCACACGCAGCTCCACATTTTCAAACTCCTGATTGTCCTTTAGCATTCCGTAAAAATGATGGCCCTGATTTGCCTCATTTCCGGCAGCCGTCACCACACACCGCCCCACCCGGGAGCTCACCGTATTGAGATAGGCAGAAAGAGGGGAATCTCCCTCATGGCCGCCCATATTGCTTCCAATGCTCATACAGATGACCAGAGGCTTCTTCACCCGCAAGGCCAGCTCATGGAGATAGCGGACTGCCAGCATAATATCATTTTCCTGAAAGGCAATGGCATCCGGTTTTACGGCAAAATACTGCTTTAGATAGCTCTTGGCCGGCTTTAGCTTTACCACGGCAATGTCTGACAAAGGCGCTGCTCCTGTCCATCCGCTTGTCTCGTCCCGGCTGCCGGCGGCAATGCTGGCAATCTGGGTTCCATGTCCCAGTTCATCTTGGGTGGGCACCAGCTCATAGGGATCTGCACTTTCCAGGGCCCGGTTTATATTCTCCTGGGTAAAAACCGTTCCATAGCCGATACCCTCCGGCGTGGGTCCTGTCTGCAAAGTCTGATCCCAGATCTCCAGAATCCGGGTGGTGCCGTCCGGATTTCGAAAGCAGTGGTTGGTGTAGTCAATCCCCGTATCCACTACACCCATGATAACCCCCTCCCCCCGAAGCTGGAGGATGGGCTGCTCCTGGATGCGGATAATATTGCTGGCCTCCAGATCCGCATTCTCCTGAAGCGTATAGAGGGAGGGAAACACATCGTATTCATACTCCACCCGAGAGCTGTTGTTTAAAAAGTCCATACTCACATAAAAAACCGCAAAAAAATCATTGATTACCTGAATACAGACATTGGGGAAAATTTCCTCCAGCTCCTTTGTATTCCAACTGGATTTCCAAATAAAATCCACATAATCCTCGGAAACAATCTTCTCTCTGCAATTTTCCGGCATAGCTCTCCCATATGTAACGCTTTTCCTGCCAGTATATGCAACAGTAAGCCTTTTGCCACAGAAAATCCATTTTTGCTCAGCTCTTGGGCACATTCAGAACATCAGTTCTTTTTTTGTGTTTTTACAGCATAGGAAAACGCTCTGGCATGGCAATTCCCGCCCGGCTGCGAATACTGGCCGCACGAATCTTTGCCTCCTGGATAAGCGCCTCTTCATCAAAGGTGAGAATCCTTCGATCCCGCATAAGCCATTTTCCGTCACAAATGGTACTCTCCACATTGGTGGAATGCATGGAGGTCACCAGGTTCGCAATAGGGTCATGCATTGGCTGCATACCCACAGAATCCGGATTGATAATCACAAGATCCGCCTTCTTCCCAGGCTCCAGGCTGCCGTAGAGCTGTCCGTCCTGGAGAGCCCGGGCTCCGTTTATGGTTGCCATCCGCAAAATCTCCTGCGCCTTTACCACCGTGGGATCCAGGCGCCATCCCTTGTGTATCAGGGAGGTAACCCACATCTCGTCCACCATATCCATCCGGTTATTGGTGGGTGCTCCGTCTGTTCCAATGGCCACACAGATCCCCTCCCGCAGCATGCGGGGCACCTTGGCAAAGCCCAGCACCCGCATGGCCGAGGCCGGGTTGTGGGAAACCTTCACCTGGCAGTCCCGGAACATCTCCACCTCCTCATGGGTGAGCCACACCGTGTGAGCCGCCAGCAAATTGGGACCTAAAAAGCCCAGATCCCGAAGATGGGTCACGGTCTGTACCCCAAGACGCTCCCTTACATAATCTACCTCAGACTTGGCCTCCGCCACATGCATATGGATCCCCGTATGATAGGTATCTGCAAGTTTTTTTGTCTCCAGGAGAAGCCTGTCCGTGGCATTAAAAATCGTCCGGATTCCAAACCATACCTCCACCCGGCCGTCCGCCGTGCCGTGATACCTTTTCATGTCCTCCACCTGCCGGGAAAGCTCCTCCTGAGTGCTCCGCTGCCAGGCCTTTGGCAGGCCCTCTCCACAGTCCATAACAGAATTGGCAAGCTTTGCCCGGATACCCGCCTCCTCAACAGCCCTGGCCATACCGGATACAAACTGTCCCCCCGGCTCCGCAATGGCCGTCACTCCCGCCTTAATCTGCTCGGCCGCACAAAACAGAGTGGAAATATAAGAGTCCTCCTCCGTCATATTGCTCTCATAGGGCCAGATCCGGTCATGAAGCCAGGTAAGAAGATCCACATCGTCCGCCAGGCCTCTGGCCAGCTGCTGAGACGTATGTACATGGGTGTTTACAAGCCCCGGCAGGATTAGCTTCCCCCTTACATCCAACACCTCGTCACAGCCGCTCTCCTCCACGGCCTCATTTCCCACCTGAAGGATTTTGTCGTCCTGAAACAAAAGATTTCCGTCCCGGTAGACATGGCCCTCCTCATTCATGGTTACAATCATGGCATGCTTCAATAAGGTTCTCATAGGCTTCTCCTTTGCTACTTTTCAATTTCCCGTTTCATTTGTCCTAAGAAAAAAGATTGATTGTCCACTGCCCGCATGGTGGCTAAAATACCATCCAGGTGATCGTACTCATGCTGCAAAAGCTCCGCGTAATCTCCCGCAAGCTCCATGCTTTGGGGCTTTAAATTCTCGTCCAAATACGTTATCACTGCATGGCGGTAACGCTCCACCCGCACCATCAGCCCTGGAAAGGACATGCAATCGTCCAGCAGCGTATATTTTTCCTGATCCGGAAAGGACAAAGCCGGATTTACAAACACATAGGGCTTGTCCGTATACATATACAAGAGACGCTTGGGAATTCCGATCTGAGGCGCTGCCACCGCCCGGCCGGCCCCATAGGTTTTGCGGTAATCCAGCAGCGTATCGTGGAGGTCCTGAATCCAGCCTGGCAGCAGGGATGCATCCTCCCTGGTCACAGGGGCGCTGACCTTATACAGCTCTGGATTTCCAAGCTTTAAAAT
>CANPIM010000068.1 GCA_947574135.1 uncultured Lachnospiraceae bacterium | reverse complement strand
AGTTTTTGCTACACCCCATAAGTAAAAGAAATACCTTCTCCTAAAAAAGGCAGCAGAAAAATGGCTGCCTTTTTTACTGTCCATGGATTAGAAAAATTTTCCTACTCCCTGCTGTGTCCAAAAGCTTTTCCGGAAAATGGAGAAAAAGTCCGGAAAAAATTAAAATTTTCTTGCAAAACATAAGACAGTAGACTAAAATTACTAGTTAACCGGTTGTTTATAGGAGATAAATATGGGTAATGAACTGAACAAGCATGCTCTATATTCGGACGAGACAAAAAATTACCAAAGCCCGGCAGAGCCCCGAACAGGGGATACAGTGACCATACGGTTTCGCACAGGCCGTGGGGATGTGGATGCTGTATTTTTGATCAGCAGAGAGCTGCGCATCCGCATGAATAAGTATAAGAGTGAGGGGCTTTTTGACTATTATGAGATTCCCCTTCTTGTAGGAGCAGAGACTATCCACTATTATTTCGAGATTTATAAGGGAGAGTTCCGCTATTTTTATAATGAACAGGGCGTGACTCGGGATTTACAGGAGGGATATTCCTTTGGAATTGTTCCCAATTTTTCCACGCCGGCCTGGGCCAAGGGGGCGATTATGTACCAGATTTATGTGGATCGCTTCTGTAATGGAGACAGGGAAAATGATGTGGAGAGCGGAGAATATATCTATATCCATGAGCCGGTAGAGCGGGTGGAGGAGTGGGAAACATTTCCCAAGCCTATGGATGTAAGATCCTTTTACGGGGGAGATCTCCAGGGAATCCTGGATAAGCTGGATTATCTCCAGGATTTGGGGATTGAGGTTATCTACATGAATCCTATTTTTGTGTCCCCCTCCAATCATAAATATGATACCCAGGACTATGATTATATTGACCCTCATTTTACAGTGATAAAAAATGACGGGGGAGAAACCCTTTCCCCGGGAGATTATGATAACCGCCATGCCACCAAGTATATGCAGCGGGTGGTGAATAAGGAAAATCTGGAGGCCAGCAATGCTTTCTTTGCTCATTTTGTGGAGGAGGTTCACAAAAGAGGAATGAAGGTGATCCTGGATGGAGTCTTTAACCATTGCGGATCCTTTAATAAATGGCTGGATCGGGAGCGCTTTTATGAGAATGATCCCAGCTATGAAAAGGGAGCTTATATTACGGCGGACAGCCCTTACCGCAATTTTTTTAAGTTCAACAATGAACATGACTGGCCTTACAACGAGTTTTATGACGGCTGGTGGGGACATGACACCCTGCCTAAGCTTTGCTATGAGGAATCTGACGAGCTTCTGGTATATATTTTGAGTGTGGCCAGAAAATGGCTTCGGCCTCCCTACTGTGTGGACGGCTGGCGCCTGGACGTGGCGGCAGACCTGGGCTTTTCCAATGAATACAATCACAGATTCTGGAAGATGTTTCGCAAAGCGGTAAAGGCCATAAATCCCAATGCGGTTATCTATGCAGAGCACTATGGAAATGCCAAATCCTGGCTCAAGGGGGATCAATGGGATTCTGTAATGAACTACGATGCCTTTATGGAGCCCCTGACCTGGTATCTCACCGGAATGGAGAAGCACAGTGATGATTTTCGTCCGGATATGCTGAACAATAAGCATGCCTTTGTCAACGGTATGCTGTACAATATGGCTAGCTTCTATATGCCCTCCCTGCAGATAGCCATGAACCAGCTGTCTAATCATGATCACTCCCGGTTTCTCACCAGGACCAACCACAAAGTGGGCCGTGTGGGGAATCTGGGGCCGGAGGCGGCTAGTCAGGAGGTAAGGCCCTGCGTTATGCGGGAGGCCGTGGCCTTTCAGATGACCTGGCCTGGCGCGCCCACCCTGTATTACGGAGATGAGGCCGGACTCTGCGGCTTTACGGATCCGGACAACCGAAGAACCTATCCCTGGGGCCGGGAGGATCAGCAAATGCTTAGGTTCCACAAGGAAATGATTCGGATACACAAGGAGAATCCTGTATGTATAGAGGGATCCTGCAAATTTATAACCACCTGTGAGCAGCTGATTGCCTATGGACGATTTGATCAGAAGGAACAGCTGGTGGTGATTCTCAATAATCATGAGGAGCAGGTGGAGAGCGATGTGGCTGTCTGGGAGGTGAATGTGCCGGAGGATGCTCTGATGGAGCAGCTGATGCTTACCTGGTGGGAGGATTTTTCCACGGAGCCGGTAGAGTACATGGTGGTGGGGAAAAATCTCTATGTGCAGATGCCCCCCTATTCGGCCATGATACTGCGGACCAAGAAGGAAAAGAAGAGAAAATGGTACGTGGAGGATAGCAGGTTAGAGAAAGAACTATAAATTTAGGAGGTGAGATGATGCGGCAGTTTACGAAAATGGCTATTGTGGAAACCTTTATCCGGCTGTTAAATGAAAAGCCTCTGGATAAGATTACAGTGAAGGAAATTGTAGATAACTGCGGGATTAATCGAAATACCTTTTATTATCATTTTGAGGATATACACGGACTTTTGGTATATATTTTGGACGCGGAGGCCCAGCAGGTCATCGAACAGCATGCCAGTGTAGATTCCCTGGAGGAGGGATTTATCGCGGCGGCAAAATTTGCCCTGGAGAACAAACGGGCGGCCTATCATATTTATTATTCCGTGAGCAGGGAGGAGCTGGAGCGGTATCTGAACAGCGTGGCTCACGAGGTCATGGAGCGCCTGGTGGAGAGCATCATAAAGGATGTGCCCGGGGAATGTCTGGCCCGGGAGGAGGATATCCGGCTGCTTATCCAGTTCTATCAGAGCGGGATGGTGGGACTGACGACCCAGTGGCTCAGCCGGGGGATGAAGGATGATCCGGAGGTACTTATCCGGCGTCTGGGGGTGCTTTTAAAGGGAAGCCTGGGAGCGGCCCTGGGAAAGGGAGTGCGGCCGGGTTTTAGGCAAAAGGGCCCGGATGTCTGAATTTTGGATAAAAGAAGAGCGTTGCACAAAATTTGTGCAGCGCCTTTTTTTTATCCATTTTTTTCCCACTCCCCCTGGATTACAATAAGAAACGAATCAGGAAGGGAGTGTGAAAGAATATGATGAGGGTTCAGACAGCGAAAAGCGGATATATTGTGTCATCCATTGTTTTTTGTGTTGCAGGAATTTTTTTGATGGTGCATCCGGAGCTTTCGGCCAAAGCCGTGTGTTACCTGGTAGGCGGACTTTTGACTGTCTGCGGGATTATGAAGCTTATAGGCTACTGGTCCCGGGATTTGTACCGGCTGGCCTTTCAGTTTGACCTGGCCTTTGGCCTGCTTTCTCTGGTATTGGGGCTGG
This sequence comes from uncultured Lachnospiraceae bacterium, assembly GCA_947574135.1. Taxonomy (GTDB): domain Bacteria; phylum Bacillota; class Clostridia; order Lachnospirales; family Lachnospiraceae; genus RGIG4284. The sequence continues at coordinate 13,102 of CANPIM010000068.1, read as the reverse complement.
TTATGATATTGCATCCTGCCAGTGTCATTCGCCTGGTTTATTTTACCACCGGAATCATGGCCCTGACAGATGGCCTGTTGAAGCTACAGACAGCCTTAGATTCCCGGCGGTTTGGAATTCCTAAATGGTGGCTTATCATAGTGACGGCTTTGTTGACAAACCTCTTTGGTCTGCTTTTGATTCTAAGACCTTTTGCAGGAGGCATGTGGCTGCTCAGGCTTATGGGGCTGACCATTTTGCTGGAGGGAATCCTGAATCTCTGTGTGGGCATCTGCACAGTGAAAACAATAAAAAAAGAGATGCCCCGGGGGCTGCCCCAAATAGAAGGACAGGATTTGTATTAAAGGAGGAGCGATATGATTAAATTTGGAAAAGCAGTTGTAAAATGTCGAGTGCCCATTTTGTTGTTGTCCATAGGACTTTTGTTTCCCTCTCTCTGGGGAATGCTGAACACCCGCATCAATTACGATATGCTAAACTATCTGCCCGAGGATATGGAGACTATTATCGGCCAGGACATTCTCATGGATGAGTTTGGAAAGGGCGGCTTCTCCATGGTGGTCATTGAAAATATGGAGGATCGGCAGATAGCGGATCTCCGGGCACAGATGGAGCAGGTTGAGCACGTGGACTCTGTGATTTGGTATGACAGTGTAATGGATTTGTCTGTGCCCATGGAGTTGCTTCCCGATAAGTTTTATGAGGCCTTTAACGCGGGGGACGCCACCATGCTGGCAGTGTTCTTTGACACCTCTACCTCCTCGGATGATACCATGGACGCTATTCGGGAAATTCGCCGTCTGGCCGGAGAGAAGTGCTTTGTTTCCGGAATGTCTGCCATGGTCACAGATCTGAAGGACCTGTGTGAGGAGGAGGAGCCGGTCTATGTGGGGCTGGCTGTGGTCCTGGCCTGTGTGGTCATGATGCTGTTTATGGACAGCTGGGCCATTCCCTTTATCTTCCTCGTGAGCATTGGCATGGCCATTCTTTTAAATCTGGGAAGCAACTACTTTTTGGGAGAAATCTCCTATTTGACAAAGGCATTGTCTGCGGTACTGCAGCTGGCCGTGACCATGGATTATTCCATTTTCCTGTGGCACAGCTATTCGGAGCAGAAAACACGGTTTGAGGGGGATAAGAAACGGGCCATGGCCCATGCCATAAAGGCTACCATTACCTCTGTGGTGGGAAGCTCCATTACTACCGTGGCCGGCTTTATTGCCCTTTGCTTTATGAGCTTTACCCTGGGTATGGATTTGGGCGTGGTGATGGCCAAGGGCGTCGTGTTCGGCGTGATTGGTTGTGTAACTACCCTGCCGTCCCTGATTCTGGTGCTGGATCCCCTGATTGAAAAGACCAGGCACCGTCCGCTGATGCCCAATATGCAGGCGTTTGCGGCTTTTGTAGTAAAGCATTATCCTATATTTTTGGTTTTGTTTGCAGTGGTGTTAATCCCGTCCTATATTGGCTACAAGGAAACCAACAAAGAGGTTTATTATGATTTGGCGGAAACCCTGCCCAAGGATTTGGGCTTTGCAGTGGCCAATGCCAAGCTGGAGGACACCTTTGATATGGGTACCACTCATATGGTGCTCATTGATTCACAGCTGCCCACCAGGGAAAAGAAGGAAATGCTGAGGGAAATGGAGCAGGTGGAGGGCATTAAATATGCCCTGGGCATGGAGTCAGCCGTGGGCTCCCGCATTCCCAAGGAATTTCTTCCCAAGAATGTGACAGAGCTTCTGGAGAGCGATAACTGGGAGCTGCTTCTCATTAGCTCTCAGTATAAGACAGCTACCGACGAGGTAAACCGCCAGATCGATGAGCTCAACGGAGTGCTGAAAAAATATGACCAGAAGGGCATGCTCATCGGAGAGGCACCCTGCACCAAGGATATGATCGAGGTGACAGACCACGATTTCAAGGTGGTAAATGCCGTTTCCGTGCTGGCTATTTTCGTAATCATTGCCCTGGTATTAAAGAGCATTACCCTGCCCTTTGTGCTGGTGGCTGTCATAGAATTTGCTATATTTATTAATCTGGGTTTGCCCCACTATCTGGGAATGGCGCTTCCCTTTGTGGCCCCTATCTGTATCAGCACCATTCAGCTGGGAGCAACCGTGGACTACGCCATCCTTATGACCACCCGCTACAAGCAGGAGCGATTCCGGGGCAACGATAAGCGCGCCTCCGTGACAACGGCTCTTGGCACCTCCGTTCCCTCGGTGGTGGTCAGCGCCCTGGGCTTCTTTGCAGCCACCTACGGAGTAGGCCTGTACTCAGACGTGGATATGATCAGTGCCCTGTGCGACCTGATGGCCCGTGGAGCCCTTATCAGTATGGCAGCCGTGCTCTTTGTGCTGCCGGCCATGTTTATGCTGCTGGACGGCGTTATCTGCCGGACCAGCCTGGGCTTCCGGGCAAAGCCCGCCGGCCATAAGCCCGGTCGGCAGGCGGAAGCCACGTAATCATGATGTAGCGGAACTCAAAACCAGCGGAAGCCCCAGGGAATTGGGAGGGGGTGTAGCGGAACTTCAAAACCAGCGGAACACCGGACAATGCCCGGAAGGATTTGCGGACGCGGGAGCGGCCGAAAATCCTTCCAGCCCCCAGGGAATTGGGAGGGGGTGTAGCGGAACTTTAAATAGGAGGTATCAAGATGAGTGATAATAATAGATGGAAGATGAGTATTGCAAAGTTTAGGAATGAAAAGTCTATGCGGGCCACAGCAGCTGTGGTAGCGGTAACCCTGGTGGCCGGCAGCGCCGGCATGTATTGGATGGGAAATCATACAGAGGGCTCTGCGGGCCAGGGAAGCGCGGCTTCAGCAGCTGTCCAGGAGGAGGCGCAGGTAAAGGTCCTCTCTACCGGGGGACGGCTGGGGCTTGGGGATGCGGATCTGAGGAATCTCTCCAAGGATGAGACGGTTTACGTGATTGCGGGGGCGGACGGCAGCACCCAGAAGATTATTGTAAGCGACTGGATCAAAAACGCCATGGGAAGCAGCCGGATTGAGGATTTGACGGAGCTGTCCGATGTGCGCAATGTAAAGGGCCTGGAGTCCTTTGAAGAAAAGGGCGAGGGCGTAGGTGTCTGGGATGCGGCAGGCAATGATATTTATTATCAGGGCAGCATTGAAAAGGAGCTGCCGGTAGAGATGGAGATATCCTATACTCTGGACGGAAAGCCTGTCTCCCCGGAGGAGCTGGCGGGAAAGAGCGGCCATGTGGTTATGCGGTTTACCTACACCAACAAGCAGAAGCAAAATGTCATGGTGGGGGAGGAGGAGCGGGAGCTCTATGTACCTTTTGCAGCCATTACCAGTATGATGCTGGACAATGAAAAATTCCGCAATGTGGAGGTTTCCAGCGGCCGGGTAATCAATGACGGGGATCATCTGATGGTGATGGGATATGCCATGCCGGGGATGCAGGAAAACCTGGATGTGGAAAAGGAGGATCTGGATATTCCCGATTATGTGGAGGTTACAGGGGATGTGACAGACTTTTCCCTGGTAACCACTATGACGATAGTGAGCAACAGTCTGTTTAATGATATGGATCTGGAGGATGTGGACAGTCTGGATGAGCTGTCCGACAGCATGGACGATCTGGATGAGGCCATGGGCGAGCTGATGGATGGCACCGGGGAGCTCTACGACGGCATTACAGAGCTTCATGATAAGACCGGTGAGCTGACAGACGGCATTCAAAAGCTTCGGGACGGTTCCCGGGATCTGGATGATGGAGCCGGCAGTCTGAAAGGGGGAGCCCAGCAGCTTCGGGATGGAGCCGCAGAGCTGAATCAGGGATTGCAGACCTTAAAGGGAAACAATGAGGCCCTGACGGCAGGCGCCGGGCAGGTATTTGATACCCTGCTGGCCACGGCCAACGGACAGCTCCAGGAGCTGGCACAGCTGGGCATTACGGTTCCTGCTCTGACCAGAGAAAATTATGGCACTGTGCTGGAGGGACTTTGCCAGCAGCTGACAACAGTAAAGGCAGGCTATGAGAAGCAGCTTCAGGAGCTGATGGCTATGGTCGGGGGAGGCGCGGCGCCCATAGACCTGGAGGAAAAAGAGACGGTGAAGGATCTGATGAAAACCCCGGATGCTGCTGTGGATATTGAGGGGAAGCCTGAGGCCGGGACAGCAGCCGGAGCTGCAGGAGTGTCAGGAGCCGATGCTACAGGACAGCCGGAAGCCGGGACAGCAGGACAGCCGGCAGAGGAAACCACAGGGGCACAGGAGGATCCGGGAACCGGAACGGCTGTCCCCGAAAATCCGGGAACGGAAGCGGACACTTCCGGAAATCCGGAAACCGGAACGGTTACTCCCCAGGCACCCGGGACTGAATCAGGAAATACGGGAAATCCCCAGGTCGGAACCACAGCCCCCGAAAATCCGGAAGCAGGAGCAGTCACAGCTGATCCCAAAGCAGGATCCATACCGGCAGAGCAACCCGGGCCGGCAGCGGGAGAGCCGGAGGAATCGGCCGGGGAGGAGCCGGCAGAGGCAGCGCCTGAGATGCAGAAAGAGGGGGAAGCCGGAGAGGAGCTGGCGGCTCTTACCATGGCAGGCCGGGATATTTTTGCCCGGGAAATGTGTGCGGAAGGTCCGAAGGTGACAGGAAATACCTGGCAGTGTGTGGCAGCATCGGCGGGAAGTGCAGAGCAGATAAAGCAGCTTCAGGAAGCCATAAAAAAGCTTCAGGAAGGGATTCAGAAGCTTGATGCAACCATTCCTCAGCTCCAGAGCTTAAAAACCTCTCTGGACAGCTACAATCAGTTCTACCAGGGGCTTTTGGCCTACACCGCAGGGGTGGCCAGCGCCAGCGACGGATCCAAACAGCTGGCAGAGGGAACCCAGACCCTCTATGAGGGGACCCAGGATTTGACAGACGGTACCGGGGAGCTGCGCAGCGGCACCAGAGAGTTAAAGGAGGGCAGCGATAAGCTGGTGGACGGCATTGGAGAGCTCTGGGACGGCGGCCGGGAGCTTCGTGACGGCGTAAATGAATTTAATGAGGAGGGGATCCAGAAGCTTATTGACACCTTTGACGGAGATGTGCAGGGGCTTGCAGACAGACTGCGGGCTGTGCAGAATTTGTCCAGAGAGTATCGTTCCTTTGCAGGAATTTCCGATGAGATGGAGGGCAGCGTAAAGTTTATCTACAAGACCGACGCCATTGAGGCAGAGGAATAAGACGGAAACCATAGGAAGGCAGAAAAATAAGAGCAAAACAGATAGCCGGGGCAGTGAAAACGCTGCTCCGGTTCCTTTTGCGCATTGCATTTTTTTCTTGATTCATATATAATGAAAAGCGTGAAATGTAGAGGAGAGATACAAAAAAGCCCTTAGGGGAGGCGAAAAGAGAACATGTCAGAATTTGACTGGAATAATCTGGGAAATAATATCCGGGACCTGGTTCAGGATGCCATAGAAACCAAGGATTTCGACAGACTGAACAGCAATCTAAGCCAGACCATTGAGCAGGCCATGGAGGGGGTAGGCGTAGGCGTGCGCCAGGCCGGACAAGCTGCGGGCAGGGCAGTGGATGAGGCGGCCCGAAATCTGCGGCAGCAAATCACCTTTGGAAATGCAAGCAGCTGGAAGCCAGACCCTTACCAGGGGCCCCGGAAAAGCTCGGACAGGCAGGCAAAGCGTCATTGGCCCGTGCTGTTTGCCAATGTGTCCGGCCGGAGAGTGGGAGGAATTTTGCTGACAGTGTTTGGAGGTATTTTTTCCGGTGTGCTGTTTTTGCTGCTTTTGCTTGTGACCCTTGTGGGACTTGCAGAGTTTTGGCCGGGAAGCACCATTTTATTCAACGGGATATTCCTGGGGATTCTATTGGCCGGAGCTGTGTTTATGATAGCCAAGGGGGGCTCCATGCGGGCGGAGGTGAGGCGATTCCAGAGCTATGTGGAGATTCTGGGAGGCAGGACCTTTTGCGACCTAAAGGAGCTGGGCAGCCGCATGGGCCGGGATCTGAAATATATTCGCAAGGATATTCAGCGGATGATGAGAAAACGGTGGTTTCTGGAGGGACATCTGGACAGGCAGGAAACCTGTCTCATTGTGTCCAATGAAACCTATGGGCAATATCTCCAGGCGGAGAATCAGCGGGAGTTAAGGCTGGCCCAGGAAGAGCGGGAGGCCCGGGAGAGGGAGGACGTCCCTGCCCAGGTGCAGGAGGTGCTGGAGGCCGGAAAGGCCTATATCCGCCGGATACAGAAATGCAATGAGGATATCCCGGGGGAGGAGATCTCGGCGAAGATAAGCCGGATTGAGAAGCTGGTGCGGCAAATATTTGTGCGGGTGGAGGAGTATCCGGACATGGTATCCGATATCCGGAAGCTTATGGACTATTACCTGCCCACCACGGTTAAGCTTTTGGATGCCTATGCGCAGCTGGACGCCCAGCCTGTGCAGGGAGAGCATATAGCCAGCTCCAAGAGAGAGATTGAGGATGCTCTGGACACGCTGAATGTGGCTTTTGAGAAGCTGCTGGACAGCCTGTTTCGTGATACGGCCTGGGATGTGTCGGCAGATATCTCGGTTTTGGAGACCATGCTGGCCCAGGAAGGGCTGACTGAACAGGATTTTAGGAGGGATATGCAATGACAGATTTGGAGACAAAGAAAACAATGCCGGTATTGACCCTGGATCCCTTTGGAGAACAGGCTCCGGCGCCTGCAGTGATAGTGGAGGAAAAGCCGGCAGAGCCTGCCTGGGATGACAGCATGCTCACAGAGGAGGAGCGGCGGATGGTGGATAATTTCGCTGGGCAAATCGATCTGAGCAATTCCAATGCGGTTCTTCAGTACGGGGCAGGCACCCAGAAGAAGATGGCGGATTTTTCCGAGGATGTGCTGGGAAATGTCAGGACCAAGGATTTGGGACAGGTGGGGGAGGCTCTTTCCGATGTGGTTACGGAGCTGAAAAGCTTTGACGCCGAGGAGGAGAAGGGGTTTCTGGGAATCTTTAAGAAAAGCTCCAACAAGATAACCGCCATGAAGGCCAAGTATGAGAAGGCTGAGGTGAATATCAATAAAATTGTTAAGGTTTTGGAGGGACACCAGGTTCAGCTTTTAAAGGATGCGGCTCTTTTGGACAAGATGTATGAGCTGAATCTGACGTATTTTAAGGAACTGTCCATGTATATTCTGGCTGGGAAGAAAAAGCTGGAACAGACCCGACAGCAGGAGCTGGCCCAGGCTTTGGCCAAGGCGGATCGCACAGGTCTGCCGGAGGATGCCCAGGCAGCCCGGGATCTGGATGCCATGTGCCAGCGGTTTGAGAAGAAGCTTTACGATCTGGAGCTGACCCGGACCATTGCCATGCAGACGGCTCCCCAAATCCGTCTGGTCCAGGGAAATGACGTGCAGATGGTGGAAAAGATTCAGTCAACCATTGTAAATACCATTCCTCTGTGGAAAAGCCAGATGGTGCTGGCTCTGGGAGTGGAGCACTCGGCTCAGGCGGCCCATGCGCAGCGGGAGGTCACCAATATGACCAATGAGCTGCTGAAGAAAAACGCGGAGGCCCTGAAGCTGGCCACTGTAGAGACTGCCAAGGAGAGCGAGCGGGGCATTGTGGATATTGAGACCCTGCGCAATACCAACGCTACCCTGATCTCCACCCTGGATGAGGTGATGCGCATCCAGCAGGAGGGCCGGCAGAAGCGCCAGGAGGCGGAGGTGGAAATGCGCCGCATGGAGGGCGAGCTGCGGGAGAAGCTTTTGGAGATTCGAAGATAGAAATAAAAATCCCTGTTGGAATTGGCTTTTTCATGGAACTGCCTCTTACAACAGGGATTTTTTATGTTTTGCCGCCTATTTTACAAGGGATAAGCCCGTACAGCAGGTCTTATAGCAGCCCTCCTCACAGATCCAGTGAGACATGAGGAAGTCGCCGTTTTTCAGGCGAATCAGTCCCGGCTGGCCAAATTTCAGGAAGGAGAAGATCTCGGCCATTTTGCTATCCCTGGTCACGGGAACCTTGGGCGCCCATACCCGTTCCAGAGCCAGAGTGTTCCATGCCCCGTCTCTTACATCAGCCAGGCAGGCGTAGATCCCCGGGGCATCGGAATCCCGGCGCACAGCGTGCAGGGACAGAACCCGATTGTCCTCCAGAGCTAAAAGGGAGGAGGCCTGTCCGCCGATACCGGTGTCCACAGGAGCAGAGAAGGTGCGTCCATTGTCCCGGGAAAAGGTGACGTGGTTGTTCAGACGAAGGCCTGTGCCCATGTCCTCATTCCAGCCTATAACCACCAGGGTACCGTCTGCAAGCTGGCACATGCGCTGCTCATAGCAGGTAACCATATCTCCCGGAAATTCCATGCAGACGGTGTCGTCATTCCAGGTTTGCCCTTTGTCATAGCTTCGTAAAAGCCGTCCGCAGTTGCGGGAAATGGCATTTCCCTCCCAGTCCGTAAATCCGGTAATGGGGGTGGCCCAGCTGCCGTCCCTAAGAAGGGTGATAGGGGCGGAGGCCTCCGTATGCCCGTTCCAGATGGTGGGAACGACCTGATGCCGGGACCAGGTGCGGCCCATATCCTGGGAGACGGAGAAGTAAACCTGATCCTCCAAAAGCCCTCCGGTTTGGGGATTCCCAAGGGGAAGCTCCGGGTTTGGCCGGAAAAAGGCATAGCCAAAGGCCAGCACCCGACCGTCCGGCAGAAGGGTTAGCTTGGCAGAGTCTGTAAGAGGAATGGTCTCCTCTGACTTATCAAAGGCCTGCCAGGGCTCTGACCAGGTGCGGCCCCCGTCGGTGCTCTGAGAAATATGAGTGGTTCCGTCCACACTTTCAAAGGCCTGCCCCATCTGATGAGCGGCCAGAATGCGTCCGTCAGAGAGCTGGCACAGATGGAGAAAGGCAGAGTTTCTGGCCCGAAGCTGAGGCAGGGGGTTTTCATATACATAAGTGCTAAAAAGCTGTTTGAAAAGCTCCATAAGAGAAATCCTTTCTTGACAATCCTAGATCCGTACTTTTCCAATAACCTTTTTCACGGCCACAGGTCCTTCTGCGTGACAACCTGGGGCGTGTGCGTCCTGGGGAAACAAAATAATGAAGCTGCCAGCCTCCAGCCGGACAGCCGTGGTGTCTGCATCCTTCTTGGCCAGGAGGGCATCCCCTTCCCCATCATATTCCTGGGTGATGCAGGCAAGCTGATCCGTGGATTTCACATAGATGGTCTCGCTTCCCTCCACCATATACATGACATCAATATACTGCTGGTGAGCCTCCATAAGGGCATCCTCCGCTGGGTGGGTCTCGTAGCTGGCAAGATTCAGGAAAAGGCTGTCCCCCGCAAGCTCCACCCGGCCACCCGGATAATTTTCCGGCGTGTAGGCCCTGGCAGCCTCCAGAGCCCGGTTAATGGCGGGGTTTAAATTTTTATACTGTTCTGCGTGTTGAATGGTATCAAAAATCATAGCGAAAAACTCCTTTCAGAAAATAGTTTCAGTACCCATATTATACTGAGCTCAATATAACAGAAGGAGGATAAAATGTCAATGAAATGGGCAAAGGGGGCGAAAGTTTTTCTTGACAAGGCTTTTAAACTATTGTAAAATTTGCATATTGTCAAGCATTGGCATATGCCCAGATAGCTCAGTTGGTAGAGCAGAGGACTGAAAATCCTCGTGTCGCTGGTTCGATTCCGGCTCTGGGCATTTTTTTGATCCAAAAATAAGCATTGGCTGTTTTTACGGAAATCTGATACAATGGTACAGAAACGATTCATGAATTCATTTTGGAGAGATCAGGCATGTACATTGCAGATTTACATATTCATTCCCGGTATTCCCGGGCTACCAGCCGAGACTGCACTCCGGAGCATCTGGATCTTTGGGCCCGGCGAAAGGGCATCCATATATTAGGTACCGGAGATTTCACTCACAGGGCCTGGCGGGAGGAGCTTCAGGAAAAGCTGGAGCCCGCAGAGGAGGGGCTTTACCGGCTGAAAAGGGAGTACCGTATAGAGGATCCGGGAGCCAAAACTTCCTGGGATCCCCGCTTCGTGGTAACCGGGGAGATTAGCTCTATCTATAAAAAATACGATAAAACCAGGAAGGTTCACAGCTTGATTTTGCTTCCAGGTCTTGCGGATGCGGCGGCAATCGCAGCCAAGCTGGAGACTATCGGCAATATTCACTCAGACGGGAGGCCGATTCTGGGGCTGGATTGTCACGATCTTCTGGAGTTGGTGCTGGAGCTGTGCCCCCGGGCCATCTATGTGCCGGCCCATATCTGGACCCCGCATTTTTCTATTTTCGGCGCCTTTTCCGGTTTTGACAGGGTGGAGGAGTGTTTTGGGGATCTGAGCCCTTACATTCATGCCATGGAGACAGGGCTGTCCTCGGATCCGCCTATGATCTGGCAGGTTTCCGCCCTGGACAGATTTCAGCTAATCTCTAATTCTGACGCCCACTCTCCGGCTAAGCTTGGGCGGGAGGCCAATCTTCTGGATATTTCTCTGTCCTATGAGGGGCTGTATCAGGCTATCCAGGCAGGGGAAGGGCTTCTGGGGACCATTGAGTTTTTCCCGGAGGAGGGAAAGTATCATTTTGACGGGCATCGAAAATGCGGCGTCTGCCTAAGTCCTCTGGAGGCTGAGCGGCACAAGGGGAGCTGCCCTGTGTGTGGACGGAGAATGACCATGGGAGTTTCCCACCGCATTGCCCAGCTCTCGGACAGACCGGAGGGCTTTGTACCGGGAAAGGCGAAGGCCTATGAGAGCCTGGTGCCTCTGCCGGAGGTTATCGGAGCCTCCATGGGACGCTCGGCGGCCAGCGTTCGTGTGATTCGGGAATATGAGACCATGCTGGAAAAGCTTGGATCAGAGTTTGAGATTCTGCGGACCATTCCTGTGGAAGAGATCCGGGGAGTATCCGGGACCCTGATAGCGGAGGGAATCCGCCGTCTGCGGGAGGGAAGGGTAAATCGCACCCCGGGCTTTGACGGAGAGTATGGAAAAATCAGTCTGTTTCGGCCGGAGGAGCTGGAAAGTCCGGACGGGCAGCTGAGCTTTTTGGGCAGCCTGGGGTTTTCGGAGGAGAAAAGTGTCGGGAAAAGCAGAGATGGGGAGCAGACTGAAACCGGCAGCAGTACTGCTGAAAAGAATACAGCTTGCGGGACCAGTGATGCCCGGCAGTGGGAAAATGCTCATCAACAGGAAAATGCCCGACAGCAGGAGGCCATCCGGGCTCTTGATGGGGCAGTGGCCGTGACGGCAGGTCCCGGGACGGGAAAGACCTTTACCCTGATTTCCCATATCCTTTATCTTACAGAGGTATGCAAGGTGAAGCCTAAGGAGATTATGGCGGTAACCTTTACCAACCGGGCGGCAGCGCAGCTCCTGGAGCGCCTTGGAAAACAATGCGGAAAACGGCGCAGCTTTAAGAAGCTTCGGGCCGGAACCTTTCATGCGCTCTGTCTTTCCTATCTCCAGGAAAAGGGGGAGACAAAAATCCTGGCAGATGAGATGGAAACCCTGGAGCTGATCCGGGTGGCGGCTAAGGAAGCAGGGCTTAAGAAAAAGCCGGAGAATCTTCAGAAACAATTTTCCCTCTATAAGACAGCCAGAGAGGGGGAAGGGCCGGATTTTAGCCAGAAAGAGCGGTGTGCTCTGGATGCCTACAACTGTAGTCTTAAGGAGAATGGTCTCTGGGATTATGATGATCTGCTTTTGGAGGCTCTGGATTATCTTCAAAGGGAAGAGGAGCCGGAATACGGAAAATACCTTCTGGTGGATGAGTTTCAGGATATCAATCCCATACAATATGAGCTGCTGAAGTGCTGGAATCGTAAAGGGAGGCAGCTCTTTGTCATAGGCGATCCGGATCAGTCCATCTATGGCTTTCGGGGCAGCACGCCCCGGTGCTTTGAGGAGCTGAGACAGGATTTTCCTCAGATTAGGGAAATTTCTCTCTTGGATAATTACCGCTCCACCCCGGAGATTCTGGAGGCAGCTCTTTCGGTAATTTCCCGAAATCCCGGTGGAAAGCGTATCCTACAGCCCCATTGTCCGGCAGGCCCGCAGGTCCGCTTTGTGGCTGCCAAGAGCTCCTTTGAGGAAGGGGCTTTTCTGGCCAGGGAGATTGCGCGCCAGGTGGGCGGTGTGGATATGATCCAGGCCCATGAAGGAGCAGGTGAGGAGCGAAAGCAGAATCGAAGCTTTGGAGACTTTGCCGTGCTCTATCGGACACACCGCCAGGCAGAGCTTCTGGAACGGTGTCTCAGGCAGGAAGGAATTCCCTGTATTATCGGGGGACGGGACGGCTTTTTATCCCAGCCGTCTGTCCGGGGAGCCTTAAGCTTCTTTCGGTTTCTCTTGCAGCCGGAGGATGAGCGGCGGAAACGGATTTGCAGAGAATTTTTCCGGAGCCTTGGGGAGAATGAGAGAAAAGAGCCAGGAAGGAATCGGGACGAAGGACGTGAGGCGTCCGGATGGAGCGGGGAGAGGAAGGGTAAAAATTGGGCAGAATATCAAGAGGAGCGTTTGGCCCGTATGACTGAGAAATATGGGCCTCTGGTGAAGAGGGGAAAGCCTGCCAAAATTTTGGAGCAGTGGGCAGCGGATATGGGACTGACCCAGGATTCCTCCATAAGAAAGCTTCTGGATATGGCCTGCCTTTCCGGGAGCATGGAGGAGTTTTTGAATCATGTGCTTTTGGGGGTGGAGAGCGATCTTTGTCGCTGCCCGGGCCGGCGTTATACCACAGACGCTGTACATCTTATGACCCTGCACGGGGCCAAGGGGCTGGAATTTCCCGTGGTTTTTCTGTGCGGCGTGGAAAAGGACAAGCTTCCCCTTAAGACAGGAGCAGGGACAGCAGATCTTCTTGAGGAGCGGCGTCTGTTCTACGTGGGCATGACAAGGGCCAGGGAGGAGCTGGTGCTTCTGGCGGCCGGGAAGCCCTCGGAATTTCTGGAGGAAATTCCAAAGACCTCCATGTGCCGGGAAATTGCGGGGCCTAAAAAGCAGGAGGAATCCGTAACGCAGCTGAGCCTGTTTGATCTCCTGAAGTGATTTTTTAAATTTGTGTAGGTTTGTCAAACATATGTTACACCGACGCTAGATAATCTTTCAGCACCTGG
>CANPIM010000067.1 GCA_947574135.1 uncultured Lachnospiraceae bacterium | reverse complement strand
GAGATGGCCAAGCCGGAGGAAAGGATGGCGGCTGAGATGGCCAAGCCGGAGGAAAGGATGGCGGCTGAGATGGCCAAGCCGGAGGAAAAGATGGCGGCTGAGATGGCCAAATCAGAGGAGAAGGTGCCAGCCGAGATGGGCATGGCCGGGGAGAAGCCTGCCTCGACGGAAGCAGGATGTATGCCGCAGATTGCCCGTCCCATAGAGGAAGTGGTCCCGGAACCGGTTTCCGCCCCAGTCGAACCAGAGCCTAAGGAGCCGGAGGAGAAGGCAACGCCAGAGATGGCCAAATCAGCGGAAAGGCTTGGGCCGGAGATTGTCACAGCAGAGGAGGGGCCGGCCGCCGGGATAGGTAAGGCAGCGGAAGGTTCTGAGCCGGAGACTGTCACAGCAGAGGAGAAGCCGTCCGATGAGATAGGAGAGGCCGGGGAGGATCCTTTTTTAAAAGACATTTCCACCTATGCGCCCGGGCAAATATCAGAAGAGATTATGAGAATTGGCGGAGGAGATTTTTCCCAGGACGTTTCCGGGAAAAAGCTTGAGCCGATACCTGTGCCGGCCTATATGCCTGGCGGAGCAGAGGAAATAGCGATTATGGAAGCTTCCGTGTCAAAGGACGGGGCAGAGGAGGCTGTGGCAGATTATTTTACCCACTATGAAGAGCCGCCTCAGAATATTTCCGACGGCCGCCTAAGCTTTAAGAAAAAGGATTTGGCCGGGGCTAAGAGAGGAAACGGAAATTATCAGATTGAGTTTGGATACAAGCGTATTGAGCCAAAATTCACGGGTACCCTTTTTGGGGGCAGGACGGATGTGGTGCAGATGACGCTGCCGGACAGTCTGTTGGAGCTGAACCCTGGGGAATTCAAGAATTGTGAGAGGCTTCAGACCATAAAGCTTCCCAAGTATATGAAGTCGGTTGGCATTGAGACCTTCCGGGGCTGTAGCTCTCTGAAATATGTGGAGGTGCCGGGCAATGTGACCTCCATTGGCTTCTATGCTTTTGCAAACTGTTCCTCCCTGGAGGGCGTGAAGCTTCCCGAGGGACTCAAGGCTTTGGATAAATATGTGTTTGAGGCTTGCGGCCAGCTGAAGGAAATGCATCTGCCCCAGGGATTGGAGTCCATAGGAAGCGGCTGCTTTAAGGGCTGTGCGGCTCTTCGGGAAATCCTCATTCCGGGAAGTGTGAAAAAGCTTCCGGCGTTTCTGTTTTCCGGCTGCTATGGGCTGCGAAAGGTGGTCATTCAGGAGGGAGTCACTGAGCTGGAGAGCCTCTTTGGAGAGCAGAAGATGGAGATGGAGGTTTGGATTCCGGATTCTGTGGTAAAAATAGATGTCATGGCCTTCCGTCCCGGAGCTAAGGTGACCATTCACTGCAGCCAGGGATCTCCGGCCCACGAGTATGCCCAGAGAGCAGGCTTTCCCTGTGTGTTTGAAACCCCATAGCTTCGGATAATAAGAGAAATCAGGCAGGAAAGGATTGATTGGAAATGGAAAATATTTCCAGAAATTCCAAAGGCTCCCGTCAAAGGTCTGGAAAAAGGAATGGCCGGGTGGCGGTCTATGGGAAAGGCCTTGACAGGGAGGAATTGCTTCGCCAGTTAAAGGGCCGGGGAGTTGGGGGAAGAAAAGCCCTGCTTCCGGCCGGCTGCTACGTGCTGATGGGCAGTGAGGAGGAAAATTTTTCCTTTTACGCTAAATACAAAAACCGCTTGAGAGATAAGCCTGTGTTCCTGAAATGCAATAGCCGGGACTTTCAGGCGGCAGATACAAATCTTCATTTTTTCTGTCCGGAGGAGATTGCCGCCCGTATTTACGGGAGACAGGCCGGGATATATGAGCAGGCCCGGGAAAAGGGATATCGGTTGAAAATTGTGATCCTGGGCTTTGGGCGACTGGAGCAGGAGCTGCTTCTGTGGGGGCTGCAAAATCATATTTTTTCTCCGGATCAGAAATTGGAATACCATGTCTTTGGAGATGGCAGCAAGTTTTGCGCTCTGTACCATGAGCTGGGACAGATCCGTGACCCGGTAATCTTTCACAGGGAGCCCTGGTATGAGGAGCTTGCGCTTTTGCAGGGGGCGGATCGGATTCTCATACGGGATGGGCAGGAGCTTCGGGAGCTTTTGTTTGCCCTTCCGGAGAAAACCATTGATGTACTGGCGGGAAGAGGCAGTATGCATAAGCTTTTGGAGGATCAGGAGAGGCTGCGCATTTTTTACTGGGAGCAGGAGGCGGGGAAGCCGGCCTATATTTTTCGGGAGAAACTTTTTTTGCGGGCCAAGGAACTGAATCTGGAGTACGCCCATATTTACAGCCAGGTGGAAAAGACAGAGGAAAACCGGGAGACTCTGTGGAAGGAGCTGGATACCTTTACCCGGTACTCCAATATCAGCTCGGCGGATTACCATGAGGTGCGCCTTGCAATGCTGGAGGACTGGAAAAGAGAACAGAAAAAATCCCATCCAGACCAGGATTATCTGGAATATTTGGCCCAGCTTGAGCATATTCGCTGGTGTCGGTATCATTATCTGAATAACTGGCAGCAGGGAATGCCAAAGAACGGGAAGCACAAGGATAAAAAGCGCAGGATTCATAAGGATCTGGTGCCCTATGAGGAGCTTAGCGAGGCGGACCGGGAAAAGGATCGGGAAAAAGTGAGCCTGCTCCTGTCTATGAAACTAAGGTAGAGGGCCGGAGCCAAAAGGATGCCAGGCATCCACTTGGCGCATTGCTTGCGGGAATAAAAGGACAGCCTGCGGGAAATCCTATAAAACGAGATAAAAAATATAAATAGGGAAACAGTCCCTGGCAGCCGGAAATTTGCTGGAATGCAACACAAATAGCCGGAAGCCCAGGGGCTGCTTTCTTATTGTTTATAAAGATTTAAGAATTCTTTCATTGACATTTTTGGGAAGATTGCGTAATATATAGGATGCTATCTATTATCCCCCACATCGAAAGCCCCCTGGAGCAAGGAGGGCTGTAGCGGAACTCAAAAAAACAGCGAAAGCCCGGAGTGCGCCCGGAAGGAATTTCGGACACAGGGTGGCCGCAATTCCTTGCACCCCAAGGGAGCAAGGAGGGCTGTAGCGGAACTTTAAATAGGAGAGTTTTATGAATGAGAAGTGTTTTGAGATTGCCCATCGTATGAAAATCGTACACAATACCTTTGCCTGGAGCGGCAACCGTTCCATGGAAAAGTACGGCCTTACGGTGGCCCAGTTTGAGATCATGCTCTATCTTCTTAAAAATCCGGATGAGATCATTTATCAGAAGGAGCTTGAGCGGAGCTTTCGGCTGAGCAATCCCACGGTTACGGGAATCCTGAGCCGCCTGGAGGAGAAGGGGATGATTACCCGTCAGGTGGACAGGAAGGATCACAGGTTCCGGGTGGTGATGCTCTCTCCCAAGGGCAGGCAAATTTTAAATGATATGGAAGGCCGGCTTCATGAGACGGAGGAAAAGGTGTTTGGCTGTCTGAAGGAGGAGGAAATGGATCAGCTGCTGGCGCTTTTGGATAAGGTGACGGCAAACCTTTCCTGGAGGCAGGGGGGGCATTCTGTGTGTGGATGTACAGAAGTGGATGTATGAGAAGGTGAGAGAGGAGGAGACATATGCTAAAAACATTAAAACCTTATGCAGCCCAGTTTAAATGGCAGGCGATTCTGACTCCCATATTTATTATCCTGGAGGTAATCCTGGAAATGGTAATTCCCCTTTTGATGGCGGAGGTTATCGACAACGGACTGGAAAAGGGAGATGTGAATTATGTGGTTCGTGTGGGGCTTTTTATGGTGGTGATTGCCATGTGCTCCCTGGCCTGCGGAGCCCTGGCCGGGAAATACGGCGCCATAGCTTCCACTGGCCTGGCTAGAAATCTGCGGGCGGCCATGTATGACAATATACAGGAATTTTCCTTTTCCAATATTGATAAATATTCCACAGCCGGATTAGTGACCCGCTTGACCACGGATGTGACCAATGTGCAGAATGCCTTTCAGATGCTTTTGCGCATGTTTACACGGGCGCCCATTACCCTTTTGGTGGCTATGAGCATGTCCTTTCTGGTGAACGGGCGGTTATCTATGATTTTCCTGGGGGCTATTGTGTTTCTGGGAATCATTATCGGGGTGCTGATGACCCGTGTGGGACCGTACTTTCGGGAGATGTTTGAAAAATACGATGCGCTTAATGCCAATGTGCAGGAAAACCTCACAGGCATTCGGGTGGTAAAGGCCTATGTACGGGAGGATTTTGAGACAAAGAAATTTCAGAAAACCTCGGATTTGTTGTATAAATGCTCTGTCCGGGCGGAAAAGCTTATGGTCATGGTGATGCCTGTGATGCAATTTACAGTTTATACCTGCATTCTTCTCCTGTCCTGGCTGGGCGCCCAGTTTATCGTGGTGGGTGACATGACCACAGGCCAGTTGATGAGCCTGTTTACCTACACTATGAATATTTTAATGAGCCTGATGATGATTGCCATGGTGACGGTCATGGTGTCCATGGCCAAATCCTCTGCGGAACGTATCTGTGAGGTGCTCTGTGAGAAGAGTAGCCTGACCAGCAAAAAGACGGCGGCAAGAGAGGTGCCCAATGGATCCATTTCCTTTGAGGATGTGTGCTTCAGCTACCACGGGGATAAGGAGAATCTTCATCTGTCCCATGTGAATCTTGCCATTGCCTCCGGACAGACCGTGGGAATCCTGGGAGGCACGGGAAGCGCCAAATCTACGCTGGTGCAGCTGATTCCCCGTCTGTATGATGTGACCTCCGGCGCTGTAATGGTGGGAGGCCGGGACGTGCGGGAATATGATTTGGAGACTCTGCGCAATGAGGTGTCCATGGTGCTCCAGAAAAACGTGCTTTTTTCCGGGACTATTGCGGAAAACCTGCGCTGGGGAGATAAGGAGGCCAGTCAGGAGGAGCTGGAGCGAGTCTGTCGCCTGGCCTGTGCCCACGAATTTATAGAGAAATTTCCGGAGGGTTATGAGACCTATATTGAGCAGGGAGGCACCAATGTGTCCGGGGGGCAAAAGCAGAGGCTTTGTATTGCCCGGGCCCTGTTAAAAAAGCCCAAGATTTTGATTCTGGATGATTCCACCAGTGCTGTGGACACCCACACAGATGCCATGATCCGCAAGGCTTTTCGGGAGGAGATTCCTGATACCACCAAGCTTATCATTGCCCAGCGGATTTCCTCGGTGCAGGATGCGGATTTGATTGTGGTGCTCAATGACGGACAGATTGACGGCATGGGAACCCATGAGGAGCTTCTGGCTTCCAATGCCATTTATCGGGAGGTATTTTATTCCCAGCAGAAAGGCGGTGAGGAGCATGCGTAGTCACGGACCCAAAGGCCCCGGCCCAAAAGGAATGAGAGGAAAGGGAGGCCCCAAGGCCAAGAACCCGGGCAAGACCTTAAAAAGGCTGCTTTATATTGTAGTAAAGGGATATCCGGTACACTGTGTGCTGGTGATTGTGGGAATCCTGGTGGGGGTATTTGCCAACGTAAGGGGAAATCTGTTTTTACAAACCCTGATTGACGATTACATTATGCCTATGATAGGAGTGGAGAATCCGGACTTTAAGCCTCTGCTTCATGCCCTTACCATTATGGCGGTCATTTATCTGGTGGGAGCGGCCTCCACCTATCTGTATAATCGCCTGATGATCTATGTGTCCCAGGGATCCTTAAAGAAAATCCGGGATGAGCTGTTTACCCATATGGAGAAGCTGTCCATTCCCTATTTTGACCAGCATTCTCATGGGGATATTATGAGTATCTACACCAATGACACGGATACCCTGCGGCAGCTTATCAGCCAGAGTGTTCCCCAGCTCTTTTCCTCCAGTCTCACCATTGTCAGCGTATTTGTCTCTATGCTGGTATTGAGTCCCATTCTCACTTTACTGGTGGTGGTGATGGTGTTTATTATGGTGCGCACAGTGGGAAAAGTGGGCGGGCAGTCCGGCCGGTATTTTATGGCCCAGCAGAAAGACCTGGGCGCTCTCAACGGCTATATTGAGGAAATGATGGAGGGGCAGAAGGTCGTCAAGGTATTCTGTCACGAGGAAGAGGCCAGACACCGGTTTAAGGAGCTAAATGACCAGCTTTTGGACAGCGCCAGCAATGCCAATATTTATGCCAATATTCTTATGCCCATTATGGGAAACCTGGGAAATCTCAGCTATGTGCTCACAGCCATGGTGGGATCCCTGGTGGCTATCCGGGGGATCGGCGGGCTAACCTTAGGAGGTCTGGCATCCTTCCTGCAGCTGAACCGAAGCTTCACCCATCCCATCAGCCAGGTGGCCCAGCAGTTTAATGCCATTATTATGGCTCTGGCCGGAGCGGAGCGGATCTTTGATCTGATGGATCAGGAGCCGGAGCAGGATGCAGGCTATGTGACCCTGGTCAATGCCCGGGTCAATGAAAAGGGCGAGATCGAGGAGGCAGAGGAGCGCACGGGCACCTGGGCCTGGAAGCATCCCCACAAGGACGGCACCCTGACCTATAAGCTTCTTCAGGGAGACGTGGTCATGGATGGGGTGGATTTTGGGTATACGGATGAGAAAATGGTGCTCCATGACATTAAGCTGTATGCCAAGCCGGGACAGAAGGTGGCCTTTGTGGGAGCTACGGGAGCTGGGAAAACCACCATTACCAACCTGATCAACCGGTTTTACGATATTCAGGACGGAAAGATCCGCTATGACGGCATAAACATCAACAAGATCCGAAAATCCGATCTTCGCCGTTCCCTGGGAATGGTGCTCCAGGACACCCATCTTTTCACGGGTACGGTGGCAGACAATATCCGTTATGGAAAGCTGGATGCCTCAGATTCGGAGGTGAAGGGAGCGGCCATGCTGGCCGGCGCGGATACCTTTATCCGGCATCTGCCTCAGGGCTATGACACCATGCTTACCGGGGATGGGGCCAATCTCTCCCAGGGGCAGCGCCAGCTTCTGGCCATTGCCCGGGCGGCCATTGCGGACCCGCCGGTGCTGATACTGGATGAGGCGACTTCCAGCATTGATACCCGCACGGAGGCCATTGTGCAGCGGGGGATGGACAGTCTTATGGAGGGGCGCACGGTGTTTGTCATTGCCCACCGGCTGTCCACTGTACAGAACTCCAATGTGATTATGGTGCTGGAGCAGGGACGTGTCATTGAGCGGGGAACCCATGAGGATTTGATTGCAGAAAAAGGAAAATATTTCCAGTTATATACAGGAGCCTTTGAGCTGTCCTGAGAAAGAGGGATGGCAGAAAGGAATATAGAAGAGGGCAGAGCCGGAAATCAGAGAGGAGGATTTCCGGCTCTATTTAAATTTCTGAAGAATAGTCTGTATACAGCTGTCATACCTTTTTGCATCTGCATACACATCCTCCATGCTCAGGCGGGCCGGATAGCTGGTACATCCAATCTTTTTGGAGAGCAGACTGGCAGTGTCATGGATCTTTACAATATACTCCGGAATATTTGCGGCGCTGATCTGCAGAAAGGTCCCGGCAAAGCAGATGGCGGCGATGGTTTTCCCGGAGGAATTCACAATGGGGGAGGCTGCGCAGCAAATGCTCTCCTCATGTTCGAAAAAGTCTGTGGCATAGCCTTTTTGCCGAATACGAAGGATCTCAGACAAAAAGGTCTTGTGATCGGTAATGGTGAACTGGGTAAAGGGGGTGTATGTGGTGGCGCGGACGGTCCTTCCTATCTCATCATCATTTTCCCAGGCCAACAAAGCCTTCCCGCTGGAGGAGCAGTAAAGGGGAATGGTTTTTCCGATCTGTGAATACATGCGTATATTCTGGTTTGGATTTTCCGCCTTGTCCAGAAAGACTGCCATATCAAGATTTCTTATGGATAACTGGATAACCAGTCCCGTATCCTCACAGAGACTGCGCAGATAGGGCTTGGCCAGGGACACAATATCGAATTCGGACAGCAGGCGATTGCTCAGAGTCAGGATTTGAAAGCCCAAAAAGTAATTGTCATTATGCTGGCTCTGGCGCACATAGCCAAAGGCCAGAAGAGTTTGCAGAATCCGGTGCACAGTGCTCTTATTGAGACTGGTGGCTTCTGACAGCTGCTTAATGCTGCAGCCCTCCTGGTGCTGGGCCAGCGTTTCCAGAAGAAGCAGGGCCCGTTCTATGGATTGGACAAGAGGTTTTTCCGTGGTATTCCCGTTCATACTTCACTCCTAATGATGTAGATGGTGCCTTGTTGGCAGACCAGTGGAGAAGGGCTGCCTTGCCCTTTTATTATTACACAAGGCGGATTGAGATTTCAATGTATTTTATAAATATTTTGGGTACATGGGACAATAGAAGAAGGTCGGAAGTCTGGAAACAGATTCCCGGCTTTATTTTTGCCAAGAACTGGAAGTAAAGACTACATTTGATACAAAACCACAAATAAAAAGTGAAAATATATAATAAAATCGTATTTTTCGACAAAAAAACATTGACATATACAAAAAATGTGGGTATGATATGTAATATAATGAAATAGCGTTTCATAATACGAAATACAGAAAGGAGGAAGTATGAGCTTTACCATGGAAGCATTTTCTCTGCAGGGAAAAACCGCGCTGGTCACAGGGGGCGCCTATGGGATTGGGTTTGCCGTGGCCAAGGCCCTGGCTGTGGCCGGGGCCAGGATTGCTTTTAACTGCAGGAGAAGGGAGCATCTGGAAAAGGCAATGGAGGATTACAGGGAGAGGGGGATTGAGGCCA
The DNA here is from genome assembly GCA_947574135.1 of uncultured Lachnospiraceae bacterium. Lineage (GTDB taxonomy): Bacteria > Bacillota > Clostridia > Lachnospirales > Lachnospiraceae > RGIG4284. Next base: position 7,682 of record CANPIM010000067.1, on the reverse strand, counting down.
AGGGCTATCTGTGCGATATTACGGAGGAGACACAGGTGCAGGAAATGATACAGGATATAGAGCGGAATATGGGTGGAATCGACATTCTGGTGAACAATGCGGGAATTATCAAAAGGGTGCCTATGCATGAAATGTCCCTGGAAGAATTTCGGGAAGTGGTTGATATTGACTTAAATGGAGCCTTCCTGATGTCCAAGGCGGTTCTCTCCGGAATGATGGAGAGAAAAAGTGGGAAAATTATTAATATTTGCTCCATGATGAGCGAGCTGGGGCGGGAGACTGTGGCAGCCTATGCGGCGGCCAAGGGAGGGCTGAAAATGCTTACCCGAAATATTGCGGCAGAGTACGGGGGCTATCACATCCAGTGCAATGGGATTGGACCGGGCTATATCGCCACCCCACAGACAGCGCCTCTGCGGGAGAGAGGGGCCGGCGGGGAGCGGCATCCCTTTGATAGATTTATTCTTTCAAAGACACCGGCAGGACGGTGGGGAACACCGGAGGATCTTATGGGAGCGGCGGTTTTTCTGGCATCAGAGGCCTCGGATTTTGTAAACGGACAGATCCTTTATGTGGATGGAGGAATCCTGGCCTATATTGGAAGGCAGCCGTAGGAACACAGAGTGGAAGGATAGGAAAGAAGGGGAAGATTTGAGAGCGGCAATTTTGGAGGACTGGAACTCTCTGCAAGTTTGCGAGAGAGAAAAGCCTGTTCCCGGGAAGGGAGAGGCATTGCTAAAGGTAGTATACGGAGGGATCTGCGGATCCGATATCACGGTGTACAAGGGGCAGCATATGACTGCAAAAAAGCCGGTGATCCTGTGTCATGAAATCGTGGGCAGGGTGGAACAGCTGCCACAGACCTGGGATGGGGAAATCCAAATAGGTGATGCAGTTTTGGTAAATCCTGTAATGGAGTGTGGGACCTGTGAAGCCTGTGTGGGCGGATACGGGAATGTGTGCAGAAACTTACGGCTCCTGGGCATTCATGAAAACGGAGGCTTTGCCGAATATGTAAAGGCTCGGGCGGACAGGCTGGTAGAGATTCCGGAGGATCTGCCCTTAAAAATCGCAGCCCTGGGGGAGCCCTTTGCCGTGGGATACCATGTGACCAGCCGGGCGCAGGTGCAGAAGGGAGACCGGGTGCTGCTTGTGGGAGCAGGAACCATCGGCCTTGTGACGGCTCTTACCATGCGGGAAAAGGGAGCGGGAGAGGTGTGCGTGGCGGAGCTGAATCCCGGGAGGAGGGAGCTGGCCGAAAAGCTGGGGTTTCAGACCATCGACGTGTCCCGAAGAGATCTCTTGCAGGGGGCAAGGGAGAATACCTGTCAGGCTGGCTATGACATTGTGATAATTTCCCATGGGGAAAATTTCCTTTCAGGAGCAGGAGATCATAGGTTCCCGTCTGTACTCCCAGGAGCATTTTGTAGCTGGTGTGGAGCTTCTTAGCCGGCTTTACCGGAAATATCCCATAGAAAGTCTGATTTCCGATGAAATCCCCCTGGACCGGATCGCTGCGGGCATAGAACAGATGAAAAACGGAAAGGCGCTTGGAAAAATTTTGGTAGCCTGTGATAAAAGCGAAGCGAAACTTTAATAGGAGGTATTGTCCCTATTTGGTATGGAATTTTGCTGCGGATGCTGGCTGGAGGTGGGAGATGCCTTTGGAGACATCTATGAGGCTATCCCCTATTTTCAGCGGGAGCATAAGATTTTTCTGGTGCATTTCCGGAATGTGGACAGACCCCTCCCCTGCTTTGTGGAAACCTTTATCGATGCAGGCTATGGGGATATGCTGGGTCTGATGAAGGCCTTTGTGAGAGCGGACTATGAGGGAACATTAGTTCTGGATCACTCACCCCAAATGGTGGCGGCGGCCGGAGCCTACGGGGAATCTGCCTATGCAAACGGGTATATCAAAGCTCTGCTGGCATGTGCAAGGCAGCTGGTGGCAGAGGAGAGAGGGGGAGAGCCATGACGATTAAGGAGCTGCCTATTCCATGGGCTCCGGGGAGGGCTGTGACGGGCAGTATCTCTTTGCCTGCGATCTCTTGGGGAGCCATAACGGACATTATCCCAGACACAGCATACGTTATGAAAGCTTTTTTGAAAGATCCGTGGAGGTCTTTCGAAGATTTAAGGAGGATGTCAAGACCGGCACCTATCCTGAGAAAAAGCACACCATTGCCATGGAAGAGGAAGAGTATGCCGCATTTTTGAGACAGATAGAGGAAGCATAAAAACCAAAAAGCTACACGGGCAAAGCAAGGATTTCCCCAAGCTCTGCAGCTGTGTAGCTTTTTGTTGTACGCCTTTTTCGACGGTACGTTTAAGTCAAAAAATTATTCCATATAAGCCCCCACCATAGGCGGCGCGGCCTTTTCTGTAAAGAATTTCAGCACGCCATGGGTGTACTTGGGAGCCTTGGGCGTCCAGGCCTTCTTGCGCTCCTCCAGAATCTTATCGATCTCCTCCAGGGGCAGTCTCTCTCCCTTTACGCCTACAATCTGCAGGATCCGGTTTTCCACATCGATCTCAATGAGATCCCCTTCCTCCACCAGGGCGATGGGGCCGCCGCTGGCTGCCTCGGGAGAAATATGGCCGATGGCCGGTCCCTTGGAGGCGCCGGAGAAACGGCCGTCCGTCAAAAGAGCAATGGACTTGGACAGCTCCGGATTGGAGGAAATAGCCTCAGTGGTGTAGAACATTTCCGGCATACCGCTGCCTCTGGGGCCCTCGTAGCGGATAAATACGGCGTCTCCGGGTTTGATCTGATTCTTGAAGATGGCGTCAATGGCCTCCTCCTCGGAATCAAAGGGTCTGGCGTTGAGAACAGCCTTGTGCATTTCCTTGGGAACGGCGCTGTGCTTGATCACAGAACCCATGGGAGCCAGATTGCCCTTCAAAACGGCAATGGTACCGTTGCTGCCAATGGGGTTGTCAAAGGGACGGATCACATCCTGCCACTTGAGATCTACCTTGGCCATGTATTCGTTGCACTTGTCGTAGAAGCCGTTGGTTTTCAGATCCTCCAGGTTTTCGCCCAGGGTCTTGCCTGTAACGGTCATCACATCCAGATTCAGCTGGCTCTTGATCTCCTCCATAATGCGGGGAACACCGCCTGCATAGTAGAAATACTGTGCGGGCCATTTGCCGGCCGGGCGGATATCCAAAAGATAATGAGCGCCCCGATGCATCTGGTCAAACATGTCTCCATCCAGCTCCAGTCCGAATTCACGGGCAGCGGCAGGCAGATGCAGGAGAGAATTGGTGGAGCCGGAGATGGCGGCATGCACCTTCACTGCATTTTCAATGGATTTGGCGGTCACAATATCCCGGGCCTTGAGACCCTTGATGCCAAGCTGAACGGCCAGCTCGCCGGCTCTTTTGGCCACATCCCGCAGATCCTCACAGGTGGCGGGCATCAAAGCGCTTCCCGGAATCATAAGACCCAGGGCCTCCGCCATAATCTGCATGGTAGAAGCGGTTCCCATAAAGGAGCAGGCGCCGCAGGAGGGACAGGCGTGATGCTTATAGTAGGTAAATTGTTCCTCTGTGATTTCGCCCCTCTGGAACATGGCGTTATACATCCCGATCTGCTCCAGGGTCAACAGATCCGGACCTGCCTCCATGACGCCTCCGGTCACCACGATGGAGGGAATATTCAGCCGACCGATGGCCAAAAGATGGGCAGGCACAGCCTTGTCACAGCTGGCGATAAACACGCCTGCGTCAAAGGGGGTAGCCATGGCATGGATCTCGATGAGGTTGGCGATAGCTTCCCGGGAAGCCAGAGAATAATTGATGCCGTCGTGTCCCTGGGACATGCCGTCACAGATATCTGTGGCAAAATACCGGGCAGCCTTTCCGCCGGCCTCCGCCACACCCTCGTAGGCCTTGTTGGCCAGCTCCAGCAGGTGAGCGCTGCCGGGATGGCTGTCTCCAAAGGTGCTCTCGATCATGATCTGGGGCTTCTCCAAATCCTCCGCGGTCCAGCCCATACCCATGCGCAGCGGGTCCATTTCCGGAGCCAGTTTACGTACTTCTTGACTAATCATAAGGGAACTTCCTCCTTTCCTTTCTTAATTCGAAAGTATCATAATTGGGGAATATTGTCAAGGTGAAAAAGGCCATGTTGTGGGGCTTGCAGGGGAAAATTAACGGGAGGCCAGCTCCTCCAATTTATCGTTTAATACGTAGGCGCTGATAGCCTTATAGCCCTCCTCCTTTTTGAGCCTGGCATGTTCGAAACGCATTTCCCGGCGGAAGGTATTTACAATTCTGCTACGGGCCTCCGCCTGGGCGATCCCAAGAATAAAGGAATCAAAATCAGCGCCGTAGCCAGAGATAATAACAGTGTCAGGGTCAAAAATATTATAGAGGCTGGCAATGCCGCTGCCCAGATATTTTCCGGTTTCCATCAAAAGCTCATTGATATAAACGCTGCCCATCCTGTGAGCCAGGGCCAGGGTATCCAGGTTTAGAGGCTTGTTCTGATGATTCACCAGCTCAAAGAGAACATCATGGGTATTGATGGTGGCAAGAGCCCTTTTTGCCCGGTTTAACAGGGATTTATGACCGCAGTACATTTCAAAACAGCCATAATTGCCACAGTAGCACTGTTCGCCGTCCACATTGAGGGTCATATGTCCGGCTTCCCCGCTGATGCCGTTATGTCCCTGGATAAGCTTTCCGTTAAAATAGTGGGCAATGCCGATGCCGGGAGACATATTGAGATAAATAATATTTTTTACAGGCTCTGTATAGCGCACCTCGTAGACGGATTTGATGCGGGTAACATTCTCAATATAGACGGGAAGATGAATGCTGGCCTGCAGGGGGGCGGATAGATTCACGCTCTTCCAGTTATAAATAGGAATATCCACCAGATTTTTGGTATCTACCATGCCGCTGATACTCACAGCCAGGGCGCAGAGCTTTTGCCGCACACCCTCCTCCAGCTCCTCCATAAAGGAGCATATGCTGGAAATAATGGCACGGATCACATCTGTAATGGGATTTTCCTTGGTGACGGCAAAGGTAATCCCAATGGTTTTTGTGGCAATTCTACAGCCCAGCAGATTGCAGACAGTGATAATAAGCTCATCCCGCTCAGACATTTCCACACAGATCACACAGGCAAAGTCACCGTTGAATTTGAGGCATTTTGTTTTTCGTCCACGCTTGTAATAGGCCTCGCTGCTCTCCCAAAGAATGTCCTGATTGATGAGCTCCGTCACAATATTGGTGACAGTGCCGGCGCTTAATCCCAGCTCTGCAGTGAGCTTAATTCGCGTTACACTTTCATGGGTGATAATGTAGTTTAGTATCTTTTTCTTATTGATTTTTTTGGACGTAAGCGTGGCGGGATTCATGGCTCCTCCTTGTTAAATTATGGTAACTCTATCATATATGGAATAGAGAGGTTTGTCAAATGATTGGGCGGGCGGCCTTCTGGTCTACAGCATCTCGGCAAATACGGGAATCTCCTTTTTCACAAAGATTTCTCTTAGTCCTTCCATGGTTTCTCTGGACTGAGGCTCCAGGCTGGGCAGGGGATAATCCCCCACGCCTCCGTCTGTGTAAACGGTAGAATTGCCGTATTTGGAGGCGGCAAGCCGGTTATACTGGAGCAGCTCCACCCGAAGGATCCGGCGGTTAAGCTTGCGGACAATAAAGTCTGCCGTGGCTTCCAGATCCTCCGGAAGGTCTGTGTGGGAGGGAATGAGGGGGATACGGATTATCAGGGAGGCATGGGAGCTTACCAGCTTTTGTATATTATGCAGGATAAGATGATTGTCCATTCCCGTATATTGCTTGTGACGCAGGGGATCCAGAAGCTTTAAATCATAGAGAAACAGATCCGTATAGGGGAGCACCTGCTCAAAGGTGCTCCAGGGAACGGCACCGCAGGTGTCCACGGTGGTATGAAGTCCGTTTTCCTTACACAGCCTCAGGGTTTCTTCCATAAAAGAGGAATGGGTCAGACATTCCCCGCCGGAGAAGGTGACGCCGCCACCGGATTCCTGGTAAAAGACTTTATCAGAGAGGGCAATTTTAAGAACCTCCTGTGGAGTCATGGACTTTGCCGCAAAGTGCCGGGCGCCGGTTTTGCAAACCCTGATGCAGTCGCCGCATTGGGTACAGGCGCTTTGGGGAAGCATGAGAGAGGCGTTCAGCTTAGTACAGACGCTTTTGCAGCTTCCACAGCCGATGCATTTCATGGAGGTAAGCATGACCTCCTGCCGGGGGCTGATGGATTCCGGATTTTGGCACCATAGACAGCGAAGGGGACAGCCCTTTAAAAAGAAGGTAGTGCGAATGCCGGGACCGTCGTGTACGGCATAGTGTTTGATATCAAATAGGAGAGCGTTCATCATGGGCTCCTTTCTTGGGAAAAATCTGGAAGAAATGGGAAAGTGGCCCGGCCGCGGAAAACCGCAGCCCGGCCACAGGTATGAGGCTAAAATGCTAAGGTAGAACGAGCGATAATATGATCCTGGAATTTTTCTGGAATGGCTACAAAGTAGGTGGAAAAGCCCCAGATTCTCACAATCAGATCCCGATAATTCTCAGGATGCTTCTTAGCGTCAAGCAAAACCTTATTGTCAAGAATATTGATTTGGGTCTGCAGGCCCCCAAGCTTAAAGTATGTTTTCAGAAGCGCGATAAATTTGTCCCGCCCTTCCTCTGTGGCCAGGGCAGAGGGATGGAATTTCATGTCCAGCACTCCGCCGCCGGCACAGTGGGAAAAATCGATTTCTCCGCAGGAGAGAACAATGGCTGTGGGGCCGTTTTTGTCTGCGCCCATTTGGGGAGAGAGGTTATCGCTGTAAAAATCCCGGGCGCGGCGTCCGTCGGCAGAGGCTCCTAAGGTCTGGGAGCTGTATACATAGCTGGTGGCGCTGGTAACACGGGCCCGGTAGGTATGACCGGCAGGATTGTGATGCTTGGTAACCTCCTGGGTATAGTATTTGACAATCTCGTCCGCGATCTCGTCCACTTCCTTTACATGGTTTCCAAACTTGGGAAATTCATTGAGAATCCGCTGACGAAGGGGCTCCTCTCCCTCCCAGTTCCTTCGCAGAATTTCCACAAACTCTTTCAGGGTGTACTCCTTATCCTCATATACCAGCTTGCGGATGGCATAGAGGGCATCTGCGCAGTTGGAAAGGGAGGCCAGCTGGAAGTCTGTCTCTGTGTAGCGGACACCGTAGGCATCAAAATCCCTTCCGTTTTCCAGACAATCCTCCATCATGGAGGAATAGAAGGGAGAGGGAGAGATCATGGCCCGGTTCAGGTAGGAGGAGGTCATATCAATGGTATGCTTCATCTGTACCTTAAAGGCGTTCAACAGCTTGTCGTAGGTATCAAACCATTGCGGAGCCCCGGTAGGGATGCCATAGCGATCCCCCAAAAGTCCCTGGGCGGTTTCCGCGTTTGGCACACCCAGGAAATATTGGCCGTCGTTCAGGGCCCATTCCAGACATCTGAGGCAGCAGACCCCTCCCAGGTTGCGGTTAAAGCTTCTTCCCTGAACGGTGATTTCCCAACACCCTGAGGCAGCGTAATCCCGGGCATCCTCCAGGGTGTACTCAGGCTGATTCATCAGGGCCGGGATAATGGTTTCATCGTTCTCGTAGGTAGGGAAGCCCATGCCCAAGCTGTTTAAATAGGCGGCC
>CANPIM010000066.1 GCA_947574135.1 uncultured Lachnospiraceae bacterium | reverse complement strand
AACGCTCCGGCAAACTAACTGCTAACTGCGACTAAAAGGCGCTCAGGAATGCCTTCGCGCCTTAGTCTCCGTAAGCAGTGGATTTCGCCTTCGCTAAAAGCATCCCTGATTGTTTGCTTAGGATGCCGTTCCCCGCTCCCTGCTGTTTCTTGGCGGCTTCCCATTCCTTGGCGGCTTCCTGTTTCTTGGTGGCTTCCTGTTTCTTGCGTAGCTTCCTAATTAGCAGTTTGAAACATCGCTATTGACGAAAGGGGAACTGATATGGCAGAGCGTTAGGCGACTTCCCGTTGACGGTTTGAAATTTGTTGTTGGCGAAAGGGTTATCTAATATGGCAGAGCGTTAGGTGGCTTCCCGTTGATGGTTTGAAATATGTTATTGGCGAAAGGGTTATCTAATATGGCAGAGCGTTAGGTGGCTTCCCGTTGATGGTTTGAAATATGTTATTGGCGAAAGGGTTATCTAATATGGCAGAGCGTTAGGGTTATGTAGGACGGCTGTTTTTTGGATTGGATGTGAATAATTTTTAAGGAGGTATATTATCATGATTCAAAAGTATGTGTTTGGAACGCCTTTTGAGACGGAGGCTGTTGTGGCCCAGGTGGAGGGGGCTTTCGGTTCTCCGGCTTTTGGGGAGGTTTCTCTTTCCAGGGGCTTTTGCTTTACCTATAAACTGGAGGATCGGGATGTGGTCTATGGGTTGGGGGAGGCTAACCGGGGTATAAACAAAAGAGGGTATTGCTATGTGAGCGACTGCACGGATATGCCGGAGCACACGGAGGATCAGCGGTCTCTCTATGGGGCGCACAATTTTATTGTGGTATCCGGGGCGCAGACCTTTGGATTGTTTGTGGATTATCCGGCCAGGCTTACCTTTGATATCGGATACACCCGCATGGATACTCTCACCATTGCCTGTGAGGGGACGGATCTGTATCTGTATGTGATAGAGGGGGATTCTCCCTATGATATTGTAAAGCAGTTCCGAAAAGCCATCGGGACCAGCTATATTCCGCCGAAATTTGCCTTTGGCTTTGGGCAGAGCCGGTGGGGGTATGTGACCAAGGAGGATTACCGGAAAGTGGCCAAGGGATACCGGGAAAACCGGATTCCTCTGGACATGATCTACATGGATATTGATTATATGGATGCCTACAAGGATTTTACTCTCAATCCGGATAACTTCCAGAATTTCCCAGAATTTGTGGAGGAAATGAAGGGGGAACACCTTCGTCTGATTCCCATTATTGACGCAGGGGTCAAGGTGGAGGAAGGCTATGACATCTATGAGGAGGGCGTGAAGAACCGGTATTTCTGTCAGCGGGAGGACGGCAGCGATTTTGTGGCCGCCGTGTGGCCCGGGGATACCCATTTTCCCGATGTTTTGAATCCTGAGGCAAGGAAATGGTTTGGGGATCACTACCGGTTCCTGCTTGAGCAGGGCATTGAGGGCTTCTGGAATGACATGAATGAGCCGGCTATCTTCTATACGCCGGAGGGCGTACAGGCCGCAAAGGATACCGTGGAGGCCTTTTTAAAGGATACCCAGGGGAAAACCTCTATTTTTGACGTGCGGGACGCTGTTCTCCATATGGCCAACAATCCCAGGGACTATGCCTCCTTCTATCACCAGGTGGATGGGCAGCGCATTCGCCATGACAAGGTCCACAATCTCTTTGGCTACCATATGACCCGAGCCGCCGGGGAGGCCTTTGAGCGGCTGGATCCAAAGAAGCGTTTCCTCATGTTCTCCCGCTCCTCCTACATCGGCATGCACCGGTACGGAGGCATTTGGACTGGCGACAATAAGTCCTGGTGGTCTCATCTGCTTCTGAACCTGAAAATGATGCCTTCCTTAAATATGTGCGGATTTTTGTACACCGGAGCAGATCTGGGCGGCTTTGGAGCGGACACCACCCGGGATCTTTTGCTTCGCTGGCTGGCTCTTGGAGTATTTACGCCCCTTATGCGCAACCACGCAGCCATGGGCACAAGGGAGCAGGAGGCCTTTCGTTTTGAAGATGTGGAGGATTTCCGCCATGTGATTGAGGTCCGCTACCGGCTGATTCCCTATCTGTACAGCGAGTACATGAAGGCCGCCCTTAACGATGACCTGTACTTTAAGCCCTTATCCTTTGTGTATCCCCAGGACTCCCATGTTGTTCAGGTGGAGGATCAGCTGATGCTGGGCAATGAGATGATGATCGCCCCGGTCTACACCCAGAATGCCACCGGGCGCTATGTGTATCTGCCGGAGGAAATGCTTTTTGTGAAATTCCTGCCGGACGGGTCCCTTTCCCAGGAAAAGCTCCCCGCCGGACATCACTATGTGGAGATCGCCCTCAATGAGGTTCCCCTGTTTATCCGGAAGGGAGCATGCATTCCTCTAGCCAAGGCTGCTCAGCATGTGGAAGCCCTTGACACAGCCCATATGGATTTGATTGGGTATCCGGGTTCCCGGTATGTCCTTTACGAGGACGACGGCATCCACAAGGACTACCGCAACCCGGAAAACTTTAGAACCCTCTGTTTTTAAGAGTTCATCTGATTCTGATTCCTCCAACTCCTGGGGGATACGCTGTAAATGTTTTTAAAAGCCCGCGAGAAATGGAGCTGACTGTCATACCCCACCGCCTTGCTGATATCGCCGATGGACAAATGGGTCAGCTTCAAAAGCTCCGCGGCCTTTGTCATGCGGTAATTCAGCAGAAAATCCTGTGGAGTCCGTCCCACCACATTCTTAAAGATCTTCCCGAAATAGCTCCGATTCAGACCGCAATTATCTGCAATGTCCTCCACGGAGATATCATTCTGGAAGTTCTGCTCAATGTAGGCCAGGGCCTCGTGAATGTAGAAATCCCGAAGCTTGCCGGCCTTGGTCGCGGTAAAACGCATAGGAGCGATGGATCTGGTGAGGGAATCCAGGAAAAGATACAGATGCCCCATCAGATGAAAGGGAGCCATATCGCCGTGCTGGGCAATATAAAGCATCTCCTGCATCATGCTTTCCCGCATATCGCGAGAGTGGGCGTGATAGATGGGTGTGTCCGGGGAAAGGCCTGCCACAGAAAGAGCCTCCTTCACACGGAGCCCGTCAAATTCCAGCCACACATACTCCCAGGGGAGATCCCTGTCTGCGATATACGTGTTGATCTGGTGCGGGAAAATCATGAACCCCTGTCCGCTTTTTACCTGATAAGCCTTTGTGCGCCCTGACGAGTCATCAGCGTTCAGCGTTCCTGTACCCGATATCACATAGTGGAACAGATAGTGTGAACGGGCGGCAGGGCCGAAGCTGTGAGAGGGTGCACAGCGCTCCCAACCAAACTGGTAGAGGTTTAAATCTACAAAGTTTTCGTTGGGAAAAATGGAGAATAAAATGTCTTTCATGCTGTTGCCCTCCAAAGTATGTGGTCCACAAAGCGGACGTTTTTTTTAGTATAACTGAAAATATGCCAAAATGCCATATGATTTTTCCTATATAGAAAAAAAACGGCATTTTGGCATAAAAGAGAAAAAAACATGGTATTTATAGACGCATTTTGGAATGTTATAATACATTTACAAAAAATCTGTGTTACATCCAATAAAGAAAGGAGCAAAATGGGATGAGAAAGAGGAACAAATTAGTAAGCCTTTTCCTGGCATGTACCCTGCCCGCTTCCATGCTGTTCACCGGCTGCGGCAGCAGTCAGAACAACAGCGGCAAGATCGAGATCGAGCTGGTGCAGTACAAGCAGGAGGCCGTGGATGTGTTCAAGCAGCTGGAGGAGGAGTTTAACAGGACCCATGATAATATCCACCTGACCATTGATTCTCCCAACGATGCCACGACCATTATGAAAACCAGGTTTATCCGGGAGGACTATCCGGACATTCTGGGAATTGGCGGCGACATCAACTACTCTTATTTCATCGATGCTGGTATTCTGGCAGATGTATCCGATTATCCGGGACTTACCGATATCAATCAGGGATATCGGGATATTCTGGAAGGCCTTGAGTTCGTACCCACAGACGGCACCTACGGAGTACCCTATGTAGCCAACGCCGCAGGCATCCTGTACAATCGGGAAATGTTCAAAGAGCACAACTGGGAAATCCCGGAGACCTGGGAGGAGCTTATCGCCCTCTGTGAACAGATAAAATCCGAGGGAATCCTTCCCTTCTACTTTGGATTTAAGGATACCTGGACCTGTCTGGCTCCCTGGAACTCTCTGGCCGTCGATCTGGCCCCCCCAGATGTATGTCAGCAGGTGAATGCAGGCAACACCGTATTTACCAATGAGTACCGGGAAGTGGCCGAGAAAATGCAGCAGCTGGTGTCTTACGGGGAGGACGGCCCCTTTGCCTACGGCTACAACGACGCCTGTACGGCCTTTGCCAACGGAGAATCCGCCATGTTCGCCATCGGAAGCTACGCGGTTCCCCAGATCAAATCCGTGAATCCGGATATGGACATTGATTCCTTTGTAACCCCCGGAAGCAGCGATCCCAACGGCAACACCCTGAACTCTGGTGTGGACCTGCAGTTCTGCGTTACCTCCTCCTGTGTGGACGAGGGCAAAAAAGAAGCTGCCTACGAGGTTCTCAACTTCCTTCTGGCTGACGAAAATGTCCAGATGTACCTGGACGACCAGAGTGCGGTTCCCTGCAAAAGCGGCGACTTTACCCTGGCCTCCAACCTGGACGGCATGACCCAGTATATTGCAGACGGCAAGATGGCCGACTATCAGGACCACTACTATCCCTCTGAGATGGCCGTGGACGCCCAGATTCAGACCTTCCTTATTGAAGGAGATGTGGACGCCTTCCTGACAAAATTTGACTCAGACTGGCTGCGGTACAACCGGGATATTATCCAGATGGTGAAAGACTACAACAAAGAGCACGGCAATCAGTAAAGGGAGAGGAGTGTAAAAGATATGAAATATTCTAACGACAGACAGAGAACGTTTATGCTGATGACGATTCCCGTTGTCCTGCTGTTCTTTGCTTTTAATACCCTGCCTTTGATCAAAGGTTTTATTTACAGCTTTACCAATTTCAAGGGATACGGCACCTATGACTGGGTAGGCTTTCGGAACTATATTGACCTGTTTCAGGATGCCCGCGTAGGAAAGTCCTATCTGTTTACCCTGAAAATGGCTGTGTTGGCCACCATCGTGACCAATGTTGTCAGCCTCATCCTCGCTCTGGGCCTGAACAGCAAAATCCGCTTCAAGAGTGCACTGCGGGGCATGTACTTTATTCCGAACATCCTGGGCGCCCTGGTTGTAGGCTACATTTTCAACTATTTCTTCACCTACATCCTTCCGTCCCTCTTTAATACAACCAGTATCCTGGCCAGCACCACCTGGGCATGGGTAGGTATCGTGGTGGTATGTGCCTGGCAGGCCATTGCCATGAACACCATTATCTACATATCCGGCCTTTCCACGGTGCCGGAGGAGGTATATGAGGCAGGCTCCATTGACGGCGCTACCGGCTGGTCCAAGTTCAAGAACCTGACCTTCCCGCTGATTATCCCCTTCTTCAGCATCAACATGGTGCTTTCCGGAAAGAACTTTTTGATGGTATTCGACCAGATCATGGCATTGACCAAGGGAGGTCCTGCACAGAGTACCGAGTCCATCTCCTTCCTGATTTATAACAATGGTATGGCTGGTGGTCAGTTCGGCTTCCAGAGTGCCAACGCCGTTGTATTCTTTATCGTCATCGTAGCATTCTCAGTAGCACAGCTTCGTTTCACAAGCAGTAAGGAGGAGCAGTTATAATGAACGTAAAAGTAAAAGAAAGATATAATTGGCCTGTTACCATTCTGTTAATCTTAGGACTGATCACTGTGATCTTTCCCCTGTATATGACCATTGTAATTGCCTTTAAGCAGCCGTCGGAAATGACCAACAGCATTGCGGGAATTCTTTCCCTGCCCAAATCCTGGAGCCTTTCCAACTTTTCCGAGGCCATGCGGGTAACGGATTTCTGGAGATCCCTTCGAAACAGCCTTCTCATCACAGGCGTGACCGTGGTTCTCTCCATTCTGCTTCACTCCATGGTGGGCTATGCCATCGGAAGAAATAAGGCCAAAAAGAAATGGTACAACCTGGCATATCTCTACATTGTAAGCGGTATGTTCGTTCCCTTCGCCATTCTGATGATGCCCCTGGTAAAGCAGACGGCCCAGTGGGGAATCGCCAACATTATCGGCGTTATCCTTTGCTACCTGGTATTCTATATGCCCATGAACCTTATGCTCTACTCCGGCTACCTGGTAAATATTCCCGTGGCTCTGGAGGAAGCGGCCCGGGTGGACGGCGCCACCACATGGACCACTTACTGGAAGATTATCTTCCCCATTATGAGCCCCATGCATGCAACCGTGGCCGTTATCACCGCGCTGAGCGTATGGAACGACGTAATGACTCCCCTGGTTATCATGTCCGGAAGCGGTCTTAACACCCTGCCCCTGGCTCAGATGTCCTTCCAGACCCAGTTCGGTACCAACTACAACCTGGCATTTGCCTCTTACCTGCTGGCACTTCTGCCTCTGCTGATCTTCTACATTATCTGTCAGAAGCAGATCCTGAACGGTGTTGTAAACGGTGCAGTAAAATAATGCTTTCCATTTAGCAAAGCTGCCAATGGGAGTGGATGAAGAACTACTGTTTAGCCATGCGTGGGAGCCAAAGACGGCGCCTGCGCATGGCTGAATCTGTAATTTCCCAGGATTTCAGGCTTGCAATGCGGACTTTTATCGTATGACTTTTTATGGTATGACAGGAGGCAACATGAGTATTATTTTTTCAGAAAAAGATAAAACTTTCATATTGCACACAAAAAACACCACCTACCAGATGCAGGTGGACAGCTATGGGTTTCTTCTGCACCTCTATTATGGGCGCAGAACAGAAGGATGCATGGATTATCTCTTAAGCTACGCGGACAGGGGCTTTTCTGGCAACCCCTATGATGCAGGGCAGGACCGGACCTATTCCATGGACGTGCTGCCCCAGGAGCTGCCCTGTCAGGGTACAGGAGATTACAGAAGCCCGGCAATCATTGTGAAAAATGCAGACAGTTCCTATGGCTGTGATTTTCGTTACAGGGACCACAGGATTCTGCCTGGAAAATATCAGCTTCCCGGACTCCCGGCTGTCTACGCAGACCCGGATCAGGGGGAAAGTCTTGAGATTCTTATGGAAGATCCGGTGACCCATGTGGAGGTCACTCTGTTCTATGGGGTGCTGCCGGATCTGGATATTATTACCAGAAGCGCCTCTATCCGAAATGGCGGCGGTGAAAAAATTTACCTGGAGAAGGCTCAGGCTGCCTGCCTGGACTGGCTGTACGGAGACTACGATCTCATCAGCTTCTACGGGCGTCACGCCATGGAGCGCAATGTGCAGCGAATTCCCGTGGCTCATGGCGCCCATGTGCTGGGCAGCCGTCGGGGAACCTCCAGCCACCAGTATAACCCCATGATGATTCTTGCAGACCATGAGGCCACCGAGGAGGCCGGAAGCTGCTATGCCATGTCCTTTGTGTACAGCGGCGGCTTTAAAGGGGAGGTGGAAAAGGATCAGTTCAATCAGACCCGGGCTCTTCTGGGCTTATCTGACGAGCTCTTCTCCTACCCTCTGGACTCGGGAGAGGTCTTTTATGTGCCGGAGGTGGTGCTCACCTACAGCAGCCAGGGACTGTCCCGCTTATCTCACAACCTGCACCGGTGCTTTCGTCTCCATTTGTGCAGGGGAAAATACAAGGATTGCCCCCGGCCCATTCTCCTCAACAGCTGGGAGGCCTCTTACTTTGATTTCAGTGGCGCTTCCATCTACGAGCTGGCCAGGCAGGCCGCTGACCTGGGCATTGAGATGCTGGTCATGGACGACGGCTGGTTTGGAAAACGGGATGACGACAACAGTGGTCTGGGGGACTGGTTTGTCAATGAGGAGAAGCTGGGAGAACCTCTGGGCAGTCTGATTGAGAAGATCAACGGACTGGGACTAAAATTCGGCATCTGGTTTGAGCCGGAAAGCATCAACGAGGACAGCCAGCTCTATAAGGAGCACCCGGACTGGGTGCTGTCTCTTCCCGGCCGCAATCCGGTGCGGGCCAGAAATCAGCTGGTGTTGGATTTCTCCCGCCCTGAGGTGGTGGATCATATTTTCCGGGAGGTCTGCAAGGTTCTGGACCAGGGAAACATTGAATACATTAAGTGGGACATGAACCGGAGCCTCTCCGACTGCTATTCCAGAAATACCAAGGATCAGGGCCGTGTTCTCCACGACTATGTGCTGGGCCTCTATGACTTCCTGGAACGGCTGGTACAGTGCTACCCCCATATTCTGCTGGAGGGCTGCAGCGGCGGCGGCGGTCGCTTTGACGCGGGAATGCTCTATTATACTCCCCAGATCTGGTGCAGCGACAATACGGACGCCCTGGATCGGGTGCGCATTCAATACGGAACCTCCTTTGGCTATCCCGTTTCCGCTGTGGGCTCCCATGTGTCTGCCGTCCCCAACCATCAGACCGGTCGGGTCACCCCTCTTCGCACCCGGGGAATCACCGCCATGGCGGGAACCTTTGGCTATGAGCTGGATCCGGCCAGCCTGATGGATGTGGAGCGGGAACAGATAAGAGCACAGATTCGGGAATACAAGCAATACGAGTCCCTGATTCGCAATGGGTTGTATTATCGTCTTACCAATCCCTTTCAGGAAGAGGCCGGGGCCTGGGAGTTTGTGGCAGAGGATGCCTTGGAGGTCCTGGTGGGAATTGTGGTGCAGGAGGTCCACGGGAATATGACCGTGACTTATATTCGCCTAAAGGGACTGCCGGAGGGCCGTTTCTATAAGGAGCAGCAGAGCGGACGGGTTTTTGCCTCGGAGGCCCTTATGGAAGCCGGCATCCCTCTGCCGGAGCAGACCGGGGAATACCGGGCGTATCAGCTATATTTTAAGAGCGTATGATAAGGGACTGAGATGGGACACAAGCGTGTCTGATCTCTTTCCCATCAATAAGGAGGAGCGACATGATTACAGAGTCCATGTTTCAGGAACGGCTGAAGAGGCACCACGACGAGCTTCGGTGGCTTTACATGGAATTATATAATAACGGCGACATGTTTGCGGAGCTGTGCAGCCAGCTTCACGAATTTGCACTCCAGCGGGATCCGGAGCTTACAAGTCTGGATCAAGAGCGGGAGCTAAATCCGGAATGGTTCCGGGGCAACGATATGCTGGGCATGATGCTGTACATTGACAATTTTGCCGGAAATCTGGCAGGAGTAAAGGAGAAGCTTGACTATCTGTCCTCCTGCAATGTAAACTGCGTTCACCTGATGCCCTTTCTCACATCCCCCAAGGGCCGCTCTGACGGCGGTTATGCAGTGGCGGACTTCCGTAAGGTGCAACCGGAGCTTGGAACCATGGAGGAGCTTTTTGCCCTGTCTAAGGCCTGCCACAGAAAGCATATCAATCTGTGCATGGATTTTGTCATGAATCACACCTCTGAGGACCATGCATGGGCAAAAAGGGCCCGGCAGGGGGACGGGGAGTACATGAGCCGGTATTTCTTTTACGACAATCCCTCCATTCCGGAGCAGTATGACAGAACCGTTCCCCAGGTATTCCCCACCACGGCCCCCGGCAATTTCACCTATCTGGAGGACATGGGCTACTATGTCATGACCTCCTTCTATCCCTACCAGTGGGATTTAAATTACCGAAACCCCCGGGTGTTCAATGAGATGATGTACAATTTCCTCTACCTGGCCAACCAGGGCATGGACATTATCCGCATTGACGCTGTGCCCTATATCTGGAAGGAGCTGGGTACAGACTGCCGGAACCTTCCCCAGGTCCACACCATTGTGCGCATGATGCGCATGATCTGTGAGATCGTCTGCCCGGGGGTGCTGCTTCTGGGCGAGGTGGTGATGGAGCCGGCCAAGGTGGCGCCCTATTTTGGCACTGTGGAAAAGCCTGAGTGCCATATGCTCTACAATGTGACCACCATGGCCACCACCTGGCATACGGTGGCCTCCCGGGATGTGCGGCTTTTGAAAAAGCAGATGGATATTGTAAATGGGCTTCCCAAGGACTATCTGTTCCTCAATTACCTCCGCTGCCACGACGACATTGGCTGGGGCCTGGACTACCCCACCCTGTCCGGCTGGGGGATGAGGGAAGTGGAGCACAAGCGCTTCCTGAACCAGTATTTCACCGGAAACTATCCGGGCAGTGTAAGCCGGGGAGAGCTGTACAACGACGATCCTGTCACCCAGGATGCCCGCTTCTGCGGAACGACCGCTTCCATGTGCGGCATGGAGAGCGCTCTCTATGAGAAGGATGTGGAGAAGCTTATCGCGGCCATCACCCTGGATTTAATGCTTCACGCCTACATGCTCACCCAGTCCGGCATTCCCATGCTCTACAGCGGGGACGAGATCGGACAGCTCAATGACTACGACTACAAGGAGGATGTAAATAAGAGGCAGGATTCCCGCTATATTCACCGGGGTAAGTTCCTCTGGGATTTGGCTGAAAAACGGCACAAAAAGGGCACCCATCAATCTCTGATCTTTGGCGGTCTCTCCCGTCTGGAAAAAATCAGAAGGGAACACTCTGTATTCCGCAGCGATGCCGCTGTCTACACCTACGATGTAAAGGACAACGGACTGCTGGCCATTCTCCGGGAGAATGAGGAAGAGCGTTTTCTTGCTATCTTTAATTTCGCGGACCAAGAGCGGACCGCCTGGATGGAGGAGGACGGCCATTGGACCAATCTCTGGACCGAACAACCCATGGAAATGGTCAACGTCACGCTTTCCGCCCATGATTTTGTGTGGGCCAGCAGAAAGAAGAACTGATGTTCCGCTATCTTGGGAAATATTTAGACGGAAAGGTTTTAAAACGCGTCTGATCAGGCGGAGGCAGCTGCTCTTGCGGCTGCCTCTCTCCCTGTATTCCTTCCCTGCCACATCCGTCACGGCTTTGTCTCCCGCCTCTTCCACACCACCGCCAAAATATCCTTGAGCACAAGAAAGGCATCCAGCTCCTCATATCCATATCTTTTTTCCAGATCCTTTAACAGTCTCTCCAGCTCCTCCTCATAAGGAGCTGTGTCCACCTGGCTTTGGTATTGGGCAAGAATGGGATATTTCTTACTCCATGCCTTTGTCCAGTCTACCTTATCCGTGACCTCCTGGCTGGTCCTGTCAATGGCATCCTGGATCTCCTTTACATCCATGTCAAAGGTGACAAGCTCATCCAGGGATACCCCATACAAAACTGCAAGCCTTTTGGACTGGCGAATGTCCGGCAAAGTCTCGTCCGTCTCCCACTTGGAAATGGTCTGCCTGCTCACCCCCAGCTTTTCGGCCACCTCCTCCTGGGAGAAGCCCCTCTTCTTCCTTGCCTGAAATAAATGATTTCCTAAACTCATGGCTTTTTCCTCCTTTATTTCCTGTAGACTCATGATACAAGCTTTGGAGAGAAAATGCTACCAATCTTTGGATGCAATATGGCCCGTTTTGTTGACATTCCAAATCAGGAAGATTTCCAACACCTGTCTATCCTGCGAAGCACCCGCTCCGGAACCGCCTTCCTCCTACCAGTCCCTGCACAGACTATTTTTCCCATAGATTTCATCCCTGCCATTTTAAAGAATTCATCCATATTTCGGATTGCTCCTCTGCTCTGGCCAAATATCCAGGAAAAGGGCGCCGGCGTATTTAAGGCTGTCAACAGCAGGTACCGCCTGCCTCTGAGTCTGGGCACAGGAAATGTGGCCGTCTCCTCCATGGCCGTTCCCAACAGGCGGTCAAAAAGATTTTTTACAATTCCCGGCACATTTGCCCAATACACCGGCGCCCCCAGGATCACCACCTGGCTCTCCCGGATTAGGGGAACGATTTCCTGAATATCGTCCTTTTGGCAGCAAATTCCCGAAGGCAGGCAGGCTCTGCAGCCTGTGCAAAAGGCAAGCTTCTTTTGATAGAGATCCAGCCTGGTTACCTTGTATCCCGCCCTCTCTGCCCCGCAGATTGCACGCTCCAGCATGGCTGCCGTTACGCCGTAAGGATGGGGACTGCCCAGAATGGCAAGCGCTCGTCTCTCGCTCATGGCTCTCCCTCCCCTCCGGACACAGCGTGATAAATCATTTGAAACCCGTATTGCAGGAATTGCTCCTTAGACAGTCCCATGGCGCTCTCCATGTATTCCTTTTTACTTGCCGCAAACTGAATAAGCCCAGACAGCATACCCCAGCAGGAAAAGAAGGCAGGCTGAACCTCCATGTCTCCCCGGAGATCCCCCTTCTCCATACCAGACACCAAAAATTCCTCCATCATCTGATTGATCTCCTCCCCTACCTGAAAGGTTTCCTTTTCCTCCGGAAAATATTTCTCATTTTCAAAGGTGAAATTCAGCTTTTCCAGAGTCATTTGAAAGTAAAAGGGAAATTCCTCCTGATACCGCACAAGCTCCTGGCAAATCAGATCATATTTCGCCTTTGTAGATTTCTCCTGCCGCAATGCCCGGCTAATGCAGGCACAAAGCTTCTTCATGCTGTCCAGCGCCAACAAGCTTACAATCTCCTCCTTATTTTCAAAGTACACATAAAGAGTAGCCTTGCTGTACCCTGCAGCCCTTGCAATGTCATCCATGGAGGTGGCCCCGATCCCCTTTTCCAGAAACAGTTCGGAGGCTACGGCCCCAATCCTCTCCCGATGCACATTTTGGGGCTCCTTTTTTCTTCTTCCCATTGAAAATCTCCCAAACAATTAAACTTATAGTTTAATTATAAGAAGAAAGGAAGGATTTGTCAATGCCTGTCTTGCTAATGGGAATTTTCCATGGTAAGATAATACCATCTCCTGATAAGGGCACACACGGTCAAGAGATGATATTATCCGGACAGCAGCCAGGCGTGGGAGCATCCATTCCAATATAGAATCCAGGGAGGGCCTTCGCCCTATCCAAGATGGAAAATTCGAGAAACGGCCGGGAGAGGTATGGGAAAGTATTTTAGTGACGTGGTGGACAAGGCCATTGCAGATCTCTACTATTGTTATGACAATGTGCGGGCCAAAGCGGCGGCGGACGCATTATTTCTTGCGGCAAAGGAAGGGGACGGAGATGCCTGCTACTTTCTCTCCCGCTGTTTTTCCGGCACCTGTTACAGCTGGGAATATCATCCCTTTGTGGAAAATGAAGCAGCGGCCTATGCTATGCTCCAAGAGGGAATCTCAAGGGGAAGTGCCGTGGCTGTTCTGGGCGCCCTGCGGATGGATATGCTGACCCCAAGTCTCCGGGAAATGATGCCCTTTGCCAGTATTGTAGAGGCATGGGATCAGGTCTACGAAAAAGCCCAAGGGGGCTGTCTGTTCTGCCAGTATATGATCGGAAACACCTACTATTTTCTGGATACTATTGAAATTGAGGATCGAAGGGAAAGCGAATTTGAGAATCGGAAGGCATGGGATGCCTGGCGTCAAAGAGAGATGGAACAGAGCATTCCCTGGTTTGAGAAGGCATTTTCGGGGGGTATGGGGCTGGCCGGCCGAAACTACCGCAATTATTACGGCAGCGGAAGGGGCGATCTGATCCCCCCTGTCTATGAGAAGAAGCTGGAGGTGCTCCGCAAGGGGGCGGATCTTGGATATCCGGATTGGATGTATGCCTATGCCTTTGAGCTTTATTACAAGCTTGACAAGGCGGAGGAAGCTCTCCCCTGGGCCCTTCGGGCCGCCCAGGCAGGCCATCTTTTTGGCTGGCATATTGTAGGAGATATCTATTGGGAGGGCAAGATCGTGGAGCGAAATCTCACCTATGCTCTGGAATGCTTTGAAAAAACAGCCAGCTATGGAAACGACCCCTATGCCTGCCGTCAGGCCGGTGACATGTATTTCCGAGGATTAGGCGCACCCCAGGACTATGCCCGTGCGGTCCAATATCTGGAGCAAAAGGGGGAGGATCCCTGTAACAATGATATGCTTGGGATCTGCTACCTTCTGGGACACGGCTGTGAGCAGGATGTGAATCGGGGCCGGATGCTGTTAGAGAGAAGCGGCAGCTCCATATATAAAAATTATGGCCTGGGAATGCTGTACACCCAGGGTCTTGGCGTACAGGAAAATATTGAAAAGGGCGTGGAATATTTGAGAGCCGCCGGGAACTATGAGCCGGCAAGGGAGGCGCTTAAAAACTATAAGAAAAGCATATTTGGAGCCTGGCGACGGAGATAAGGATCTATTTCCGGTAAAATTTTCCATTAAAATACCTCTTCTCCTAAATACTTATCGTGTGGAACAAGTAAACATTTTTCTATGGATTTCCAATAGGTTTCATAAAGATTTTTTTGTGCCCTTCCGTAGCTTTCTTTGGTATCAAATTCCCAATAAAGCATGTACTTAACACTTTTTACAATGCGTGTAATTTTAAGCGGAGGCAGGCCTTCCCTGATTTGCTCCATGTCTATGTGATACCCTCTTTTGACAAGTCGAAGCAAAAGAAGGCCCTCCTGCTTTTCCAAAAAACGCTTCGCTTCCTTCATAAGAGTCTCAAACTCCTCTACCTTTTGTGGCTTGACCTGATAAATGCATAGTTCCGTAAATGGCATATTTCATTTCTCCTTTACCTTTTATACCCTGTGGTCTGACAAATTGCTTTTCCTGCTCTCCAAACTATAGACAGCTGGATGCCTCTTTTGAAAGGAGGCAAGCATTCTGTTCCCATCAATGTGGATGCTTACCCGAAGCCCAGCAGGCTCCTTAATTTTTCGTAATATTCCGGAAGATACTCCTGCAAAAGCCTTCCCTATAAAACCAGCAGCATTCAGGCCATAGACTGCTCCTCCTGTGAAGCATTGGGAATGGCTTTCGGAATGGCTTTCAAAAGGGCCTTTATGGGATTTCTGACATTTTATCACATAGCAAGCATACATGTAAACTGGGAAATAACCGGGGATCCCCTAGTCTCCCTATGTATTTGTTCTAAACACCCGGAATTCAACCGTCGGTTGGCTAAATTTACAAGGGCAAAGAAATTGCTGGAAAATTTGATTGTTTCCAAAGATGCATTTTCCAGTGAGGAAGCATTGAATAAAGAATGGGAGCAGATGAATGAGACTGGCCAACAGCTCAAGCAGCATTTAGTTGATACAAATAGAAATTTGCATAGGGGGATCTCTGGTATTTCTGTTCATATCTATCCAGAGAAAACCAAATGAAAGGATTTCATATGACTTTTCTTAAAAACGCACTACATTATGATGATTATTTTCACTTACGTCAAAGCGTAAACTGGAAAAATTTTTCAGAACAACAGACTGTTTTTGCTTTGCGCCATACACTTTATGCTATTACAGTGAAAAACGAGCTGGAAACAATCGCTATGGGCAGACTAATCGGAGATGGACTATATTACACCATTGTAGACGTAATTGTAAATCCTGCTTTTCAAGGACAAGGTGTTGGTTCTGCTGTTATTCAAAAATTGCTGGATTATGTGGAAAAGAATACGCCGCCGGGCGGACGATCCAGTGTTTCCCTAACTGCTGAAAAGGGAAAAGAAACCTTTTATGAGACTTTAGGATTTAAAAAAATCCCCCATGAATTTTGCGGCAGTGGCATGAGGAAGGTAATTTACAAAAAAGAAATAAGCTAAAATATCCGAGACAGGTATCCTCTCGCCATAGCGGTATACCCGCAGGGTGTTTCTAAAGTGATAGAATTGAACAAAGCACTAACAAAAATCGCAAACTGAGAGAAATTGGCATGACTACCGGGAAAAGGATTAAACACTTCTGGAATTTGCTTGGCATATTACAGGAAGCGCCGGGGCACCTTTCCGGCATCCATTCTGCCAGAGGAAGAACACCAACCGTGGGATTGCGGCGCTCTCAAAGGATTTAGACGCTGTTAAGCAGAGGATTCTTCATAACAGCAGGATTGTGAAAAAAGGCGTTATCGGTATATCCGTAACATATAACCTGAAAAGGAATAATAAAATTTCGGACAAAGAGTATTGACTTCCACGTAACGTGATACTGTATTCTTTTCTCATAGAAGCAGAATAGAGATAAGTCGGCAGTCTCTGTCTTGCTTCTTCACAAATTTAAGGAGCTGATAAGATGCAAACTATAAGCCAAGTTGCAGAATTAGCAGGCGTAAGCACGCGAACATTACAATACTATGACGAGATTGGATTGTTAAAGCCAAGCGAATTGACCAAATCCGGCTATCGCCTATATGATGATGAAGCCTTGCAAAAGCTACAACAAATCCTGTTTTTTAAGGAATTGGGATTTAAGCTGAAAGAGATTAAAGAAATACTGCAAAAACCCGACTTTGATAGAATTAAGGCTTTCAAAAGGCAAAAAGAGTTGCTTCTGCTGAAGCGCAATCGGACAGACAGACTTATACAGCTTCTTAGCCGCTTAGAGAAAGGAGAACCATGTATGAGTTTTAA
>CANPIM010000065.1 GCA_947574135.1 uncultured Lachnospiraceae bacterium | reverse complement strand
CCGCCCAGGTCGGCATCCAATACTACGATTTTCTTATTCTCTTTTCCTAACTCAACCAAGGTTGTACCATATGCGGTTCTCTGATTTGTAAAACGACTCATTGTCTTATTCCCTCCTGCTCTTATTTGGATAATTCTTCTAATGCCTGTTTGTAGGTTTCCTCTGTCAGGGTTCCATTGTGATATCCCACCACATTCTCTGCAAAGCTTACGCCCTTACCCTTTATGGTGTTGGCCACGATCACAGTGGGCACACCCTTTACGGTATCTGCCTCGTCCAGAGCAGTCAGAATTTCTTCCATATTATGTCCGTCAATCTCGATTACATTCCAGCCAAAGCCCTTCCACTTGGGAATCAGGGGCAGGGTATTGAAGCGATCCTCAATGCGGCCATTTGCCTGAAGCTTATTGTGGTCCACAATGGCTACCAGGTTGTCTGCCTTGAAGTTTACGGCTGCCATAGCGGCCTCCCAAATCTGTCCCTCGGCAATCTCGCCGTCGCCGCAGAGCACATAAGTTCTTGCATCGATGCCCTGAAGCTTCTGTCCCAGAGCCATACCAAGGCCAATGGAAAGTCCCTGTCCCAGAGAACCGGTACCAGCCTCAATACCCGGGGTCTTGATTACATCCGGATGTCCCTGGAGATGGAAGCCGATCTCCTTGGTGTGCTGTAAATCGTCTACCGGGAAGTAGCCGGCCTCAGCCAAAGCTGCATACTGAAGAATGGCCACATGACCCTTGCTCAGCAGAAGGCGATCCCGATCCTCCATCTTGGGATTCTTGGGATCATGCTTCATCTTGTAGAAGTACAGTGCGGTGATAATGTCCGCGGCGGAGCAGGATCCGCCCACATGTCCGGCCACACCTACGCCGATACTGATGATAACATCCTTTCTCAACTGCTGTGCTTTTGCTGTCAGATCATCCAACAACTCTTTACTATAGCCCATCTTTTATTTCCTCCTCTTTTATAATAAAATTTTTATTATTGCTTAAGTGTTCCTTCATGATGCTGGCGGCCCGCCGGCCATCATGCTGCTCCATGGCCTCGATAAGCTCCCCGTGATAATGGATCCCGGGGGCATACCCGGTCCCTCTCACAATGTCCTCCATGGCCTCCTGGAGCGTGCTCTGCAAAATCCCCTCTGTCTTGACCACCAGATCGTTTCTGGTCATCTCCCCCAGCTTCATGTGAAATTCCAAGTCCGCAGCCCCAAATTTTTTCGGGTTTCCCTGGCATCGCTCCATGCGCTCCAAAATCTGCCGCAGAACGGCGATATCCTCCTTGCTGGCCCTCTCGGCCGCCAGCTTTACGGATTCCACCTCCACGATTTCTCGGAATTCCTCCACCTGCATCAGCATGTCCCGATTGAAAAGCACTGCCGGCAGCAGGGCATTCATGCTGTCCCCCGGCTCAATTTCCCGCACAAAGGATCCCTCCCCCAGACGGGTTTCCAGAAGTCCCAGCACATTCAGCTTTTGGAGGGCCTGCCGAATAGTAATCCGGCTCACACCAAACTTTTCCGCCAGCTCATTTTCCGAGGGCAGCTTCTCCCCCGGCCTCCACTCGCCTTTGGTCAAGAATCCCTTCATCTGCTCAAAAACCTGCTCACTGACATTTACTTTTTTAATAGGTTTTATGCTCATACGCAGTGCCTCTGAGTTGATTGCTGTTAGTTGTATTACAACCTCGTTACAGCCTGTATTATCCTCTTAATTTGGCCATTTGTCAATATGTTTTTCCCAAGTTTTTGCCTTCTTTTGAAAACCAGCTTTTTCACCAAATTTGGCTCTTTGTTTTTGTGCAAGGTGCTTATGGCTCTTGTCTGTCTACGCCAGATACTCATACAGCGCCCGCATCAGGGGTGCAAACAGACCAAAAAGAGGCCATAGCACTCCGACGCCGCATAAGACAAGGGATACCCGGTTATCGTGCCGCTGCATCAGGGGAACGTAAAAGATTCTCGGGTTCTCCGGCGCGTAATACAGCTCTACCTGCCGCCCCTCACTCACAAGGCAGACGCTGTAGCCCAATCGAGCCGTGACGTGATAGGAGATCTCCCCCACCTGAAATTCATATTCCGGAAAAAACATGCGTTCTCCCACCCGTGTCCTTTTTCCCCGGGAAACCACAGTGGCCCTGGTCAGGACTGTGGCATGTATCCGCTCCTTTAACAGGCGGTAACGAATGCGCATTCCTATTGCAAAGAAAACCAGGGGGATAAAGGCAAAGCCTATATCGAATATACGTTCTTCCATTCCCTGAAGAGCCTGGTACAAAATAATTCCCGCAAAAATCATGCATAGTATTGGCCATAAAATTGCAAACATGCGCCATGTTTTTAATGCAGAGTCACGCTTATTTTTCATAGTGCTGCCTTTCTTTAAGGGGTCCTTCTGTCTTTGGGTATATCATACCATAAAAAAATCCATCCATCTATCCGCTTTTCGGCTTTTTAGAAATGCCTTTTCTATGGGGAATGCAGTTGACAAACCCTTGTACAACTTTCTATAATATATACTAGGAAATTCACTTATGAAAAGCTAGGAGGGGAGAATGTGAAAGAGAAGTTCCAGGTAATGTAGGAAACCAGGACAGGAGGACAGGAGGCTCCTGAAAAAATTTTAAAAACAGTAATTTTGACTGAAAGGAATGACGAAAAACATGAAAAGCATTCGGTCAAAAATCACCTTATGCCTTATGGTGACAGTCCTGGCTACACAGCTCATAGTGGGAGCATGCAGTATTACACTGAACTATAACGGTACCATTTCAACCGTAGATCAAATGATGAGCGAGACAGCCGTTCTGGCCGCAGAACGTATTGAGCAGGAATTGACTGCCTACAAAAACGTTGCCATGGACACCGGCTGTGTTCCCCAGCTTCTCGACGAAACCGTTTCCCTGGAGGAAAAGCGCTCCATTATAGACCAGCGCGTCAGCATGCATGGTTTTCAGCGTGGAAACATCATCGGCCCGGATGGCATCAGTATTTTCGACGGGAAGGATTATTCCGACCGGGAATACGTGCAGCAGGCTATGCAGGGCAATGTCTACGTATCCGAACCGCTCATCAGCAAGATAACGGGCGAGCTTTCCATTATGGTAGCGGCTCCCATTTACAAAGACGGCGTTCAGGGTTCCTCTATTGAAGGTGTGGTTTATTTTGTTCCCCCGGAAACCTTCCTGAACAGTATCGTTTCCTCGATTTCCGTTAGCGAACATAGCCGTGCATACATGATCAACCGTTCCGGTGATACCATCGCCGATACGACTTTGGAGACCATCACGGTGCAGAATATTGAAAACGAAGCAGAAGGGGATTCCTCCCTGAAGGAGCTGGCATCCATTCATGCCGCCATGCGTCAGGGAAAGAATGGCTTCGGAAGCTACAAAAACGGCAGGGATAGCATGTTTGCAGCTTACGCACCGGTGAACGGCACCGACGGCTGGAGTGTGGCCGTTGTCGCCCCCCAGTCGGACTATCTTTCTGCTACATATTTTAATATTGCCATTAACCTGGTAATGATGGCACTGGCCATCCTGGTTTCCATTGTCATCGCCCTGAAAATGGCCAACAGCATCAGCCAGCCCATGAAGGCCTGCGCAGAGCGTATGCGTCTTTTGGTGGAGGGCGACCTGGAATCTCCCGTTCCCAAGGTGGTCAGCAGGGACGAGACCGGCATGCTCACCCAGTCTACCGGCGAGCTGGTGGAGGGTCTGTCCACTATTATTCACGATATCGGGTATCTCCTGGGAGAGATGGCCAATCAAAATCTGGATATTCAGTCCCGGCATCGGGATACCTATGTGGGGGATTTCCAGAGCATTCTGCATTCCATGCGCAATCTGAAGGTAAAATTAAGCCAAATTCTCAATCAGCTGAACACCTCTGCTGAGCAGGTGTCAAATGCCAGCAATCAGGTGTCCTCCAGCTCCCAGAATTTAAGCCAGGGCGCCATTGAGCAGGCCAGCTCCGTGGAAGAGCTTGCGGCCCGGATCAGCGAGATCTCCGGTCAGATCAAGAATACCGCTGACAATGCCCAGGAGGTGCGGCAACAGACCCACCATGCAGGGGAGGGGGTTGCCGTCTGCAATCAGCAGATGCAGGAGCTGATGAAGGCTATGGGCCGGATCCAGGCCAGCTCCGAGGAGATCGGCAAAATTATCAAGACCATAGAGGATATTGCGTTTCAGACCAATATCCTGGCGCTAAACGCAGCTGTAGAGGCTGCCCGGGCCGGATCCGCAGGCAAAGGCTTTGCCGTTGTGGCCGATGAGGTGCGCAATCTTGCCAGCAAGTCTGCAGAAGCCTCCAAGAATACCTCCTTACTGATTACCCATTCCATGGAGGCCGTACAGACAGGTACAGAGATTGCCGAGCATACGGCAAAGGCCCTGTTGGATGTGGTGGAAAACATCCAGTCCATGGTTGGCTCCATTGACCAAATCTCCACCGTGTCAAACGAGCAGTCCGACGCAGTATTGCAGGTCAATGAAGGAATCCGCCAGATTTCCGACGTTGTGCAGA
Organism: uncultured Lachnospiraceae bacterium; assembly: GCA_947574135.1. Classification (GTDB taxonomy): domain Bacteria; phylum Bacillota; class Clostridia; order Lachnospirales; family Lachnospiraceae; genus RGIG4284. Next base: position 13,208 of record CANPIM010000065.1, on the reverse strand, counting down.
ACAACAGCGCCACGGCTGAGGAGAGCGCAGCCGCCAGCCAGGAGCTCTCGGCCGAGGCTGCCAATATGAAACAGCTGGTCAATCAGTTTACACTTGCCAGAGATTAAGAGAAGATGCCAAAAAGGGGCTAGAAATCAGGAGTAACTGATTTTTAGTCCCTTTTTATAAATCCTCCGTTTTCTATCTAGCTAATTCCCAGATAGGTCTTTCGAATACTATCGTCATTGGCCAGCTCACTGGCCGGTCCCTCCTTCACGATCTTTCCAATCTCCAGCACATAGGCGCGGTTGGCGATTTTCAAAGCCGCGTTGGCGTTCTGCTCCACCAGAAGGATGGTCACGCCGTCCTTGTTGATTTTCTCAATGGTGGTGAAAATATCCTTGATAACCAGGGGCGCCAGTCCCATGGAGGGCTCATCCAGCATCAGAAGCTCTGGGCCGGTCATCAGGGCCCGGGCCACAGCCACCATCTGTTGCTCGCCGCCTGACAGGGTTCCTGCATTCTGCTTTTCCCGCTCCAAAAGCCGGGGAAACAGGCTGAAGCAGTATTCCAGACGATCCTGGATAAGCTTCTTGTCCTTGGTCAGATACGCGCCCATCATAAGATTTTCCCGCACAGTCAGAAGGGGGAATACCAGACGTCCCTCCAGCACCTGATTAAGCTTCAGCCCTGCTATCTTATGGGGAGACAGATTCTCGATCTGCTGTCCCTGGAAGGTAATGGTTCCGCCGGTGTTTTTCCCAAGCAGGCCGGAGGTGGTGCGCAGCAGTGTGGTCTTACCCGCTCCGTTGCTCCCGATAATGGTCACGATCTCTCCCTTAAATACATCCAGAGATATTTTGTCCAGGGCGTGGATCTCTCCATAGTGAAAATCCAGATCCCGGATGCTCAGCATAGCCTGTTCCATACTCAGTCACCTCCCCCAAGATATGCCTCGATTACCTCCGGATTCGCCTGCACCTCTGCCGGCGTTCCCAGAGCCAGTCGTTTTCCGTAATTGAGCACACAAATTCTGTCCGTAATACCCATTACAAATTTCATGTCATGCTCCACCAGCAATACGGTAATGCCCCGGGCCCGAATCCGCTTTACCAGATCCGCCAGAGAGTTTTTCTCCGTGGGGTTCATACCGGCTGCCGGCTCATCCAAAATAATCAGCACCGGATCACTCACCAGAGCCCGGGCAATTTCCAGAATTCTCTGCTCTCCATAGGAGAGAGAGCTGGAGTAGGTGTCCTCCTTATGACCCAGGCCGCAGAACTCCAGGGTATCCCGAGCTTTCTGCACAGCTGCCTCTTCCTCTTTCTTCTCCTTTGGGGTCCGGAAAATAGCCGGAAAGAGCCCGCTGTGAAGCCTGCAGTGCTGTCCCACCAAAAGATTCTCCAGCACCGTCATACTGCGGAACAGGTTAATATTCTGGTAGGTCCGGGCAATGCCCAGCTTATTGGTCTGATACATATAGTTTCCGTCAATCCGCTGTCCGTTCAGCCATACCTCTCCGGAGGTGGGCTTTAAGGCGCCGCTTATCATATTGAAGGTGGTGGTTTTTCCTGCGCCGTTGGGTCCGATAAGGCCGAAGATCTCTCCTTTTTCGATCTCAAAGTTCAGGGTGTCCACGGCCTTCAGACCGGAAAAGTTGATGGTCAGATCCACTACTTTTAAGATTGTCTCAGCCATTTGACTCACCGCCCTTTCCTCTTGCTGCCAGACCGGAGAAGGTCTTTCCCAGTCCGGAAAGTCCCTGGGGCTGGAACAGAATAATAATCAACAGAAGCACGCCGTAGATCAGCATCCGGTAGTCTGCCAGTGACTGGAGGCCCTCCTGGATAAAGGTGATAACCGCCGCACCCAGAATGGGTCCTACCAGGTTGCCGCTTCCGCCAAAGAGCAGCATGGTGATAAAGATAACCGAGGTATTCTGGATAAAGGTATCCGGGCTTACAAAGCCAATCATATGTACATACAGACCTCCCGCCAGGCCCACATAAAAGGCGGAGATGGCAAAGGACATAATCTTGTATTTTGCCACATTGATGCCGCAGCCATTGGCCGCCGTGGGATTCTCCCGAATGGCAATGAGCCCCCGTCCCACCCGGGAATTTATAATGTGAGTTTTCACTACCAAAAGCACAATCACAAAGAACAGCACCAGATAATAGTACCGCAGCTTGCTGGAAACCGTGGAAAAGGAAAAGCCCAGAATAGTCACGGCCGGCACGCTGGTAATGCCGATGCTGCCGTTGGTCAGCCAGGAAAAGTTGTTGGCAATCAGGTAAATAATCTGATTAAAGGCAATGGTCAGCATGGACAGGAAATGGAACACCAGTTTGGATGCCGGCACAGCCAGCAGAGCCCCGATACAGGCGGTTATACAGGCCACCAGAAGAATGCTCAAAATGGGAGGCAGCACATAGCCGGTAAGCTTTCCCAGGCCCCAGCCGGGATGGGTCAGCAGCACGGAGCCGTAGGCGCCAATGCAGAAAAATCCTGCGTGTCCAAAGGAAATCTGTCCCGTATAGCCAAAAAGAATGTCCAAACCGCTGGTGATAATGGTATAAATCCCAATAAGGCACAGGAGTACATAAAAGTATTTATTCTGTTTGAGGATAATATTGTTATCCATCAACAGCGGAATGATTACCAAGAGTGCCAGGATTACGGCAGCGGCAATGGTCTTTCCCTTTTTTGTCTCAAAAAAGCCGTTCTTTTTCATTCCTGTCACCTCCTACTCGTAAACCTTGGCATTGAACAGACCAGAGGGTTTGATAATCATAAATAAAATCATTACGCCGTAAACAATAAGCTCTTTGTATGCGGAGGAAATATAGGCGCCCACAAAGGTCTCCAAAAGGCCTACAAACATGGCTCCCACAATGGCTCCATAGATGTGACCGTATCCCCCGATAACTGCTCCTGCAAAGCTTTTCATGGAAATCTGGTTGCCCACCTGATAGTAGGCTGTCATCTTGGGCGCAATCAGAATTCCGCCCAGACAGGCCAGCGCGGCAGCGATTCCATAGGTGATTCCTATGGTTTTGTTTACATTAATTCCCATACAGCTGGCTGCCGTCTTGTTCTGAGCCGCCGCACGCATGGCTGTTCCGAATTTGGTCTTATTCAGGAAGAAATGCAGCGCTACCATGGCCGCCAGAGCCACTACAATACACAAAAGACTTTCCTTTCCAATGCTGGCGCTCCCTATTTTGATGGGAGAGCTGTCCTTAAAAATAGACGGAAAGTAATGCTGGCGGGGATTCCAGATCAGCATGGCCAGATTCTCAATAATAATGGAAATGGCAATGGTTGACAGCACCACATATACATTTTTTGCTTTCTTCGCCACAAGGCGACGGATTACCACACGCTCAATTCCCCAGCCCACGCAGAACATAATGGCCACCGACAGAATCAGGGAGATGACAAAGGGAATTTCCCACACTCCGAAAAACTGATAGCACACAAATGCTCCGAACATCAGCAGGTTCGCCTGGGTAAAATTCATAAAACCGGATGCCTGATAAATCAGACTAAGTCCCAGGGAAAGCATCCCATAGGTACAGCCCAACACCAGTCCTCCTACCAGGAGGGAGATAAACATCGACATAGGTTCACCTTCTCACTTTCTTTCTCGTATCTCTGCAAATAACGCCCCTTCCCCCAGGGGATTTTCCAGGAGGCTCTCCGCAGAAAAGGAGGGCGGTTCCAAGGATCTGCACACGGTCTCTTCTCTGACCGGCAGTGTGTTATCTGGACCCACCGCCCTCCTTCATGCTACATTTTTACAAATCCCCTATTATCTGGGAACCGGATTATTTCATATAGAGAGCCGGATCATTCTCCTCCAGGAATTTGCTGAACAGAATGTTCTTACCGTCATGAGTAATGTAGATCTGCTGTCCGCTCAGGCACTCCCCGTTGTCGTAAGCAGTAAAGTCTGCCTTTCCGGCCAGAATATCCATCTGGAGACCCTTGATGGTGTCACGCACCGTAGGTCCGTCAGCTGTTCCGGCCTTTTCTACAGCTGTCAGCAGAATATTGGTGGCATCCCATGCACGATAGGCAACGTCGGAGGCAGGCATTCTGCCATACTCAGCCACATACTTCTCCAGGAATTCCTTCTCCTCCGGCGTATTTGCCTCTTCCGGAGAATCCGGGATGCAGTGAGGAGCAAAGAAAATGATTCCATTGGCGCCAGCCCCGGCCACGTTACGGATATCTGGCAGAGAGAAGGTCTCCGGTCCGAAGATATATCCGCCGTATCCTAAGTCTCTCAGCTGTTTGATCATCAGGCTGGCTTGCTCGCCCTGGGCAAAGATCAGCACGCCGTTGGGGTTGGTGGCAATGATGGAGGACAGAGTTCCCGTCCAGTCAGACTCTCCTACCATAGCCTGCTCTACTGTGGTTACGTTGATTTCCGGAGTATTGTCCAACACCTCGGTCACATAATTCCAGGCAGAGGTGTTTCCGTCATCCTGATAAATCAGTGCGCCCAGATCCGTTACACCCACAGATTTCATGGCGTCTACCAGAGGCTGCGCGCCGCCTGCATTGCTGGGTACAGAGCGGAACAGATAGCTCCAGCCCTGCTGCAGCCAGGCCGGGTTCATTCCGGTACCAACCTCCGGAACCTGGGCCGCCTCTACCTGATCGCCGGTTGCCTGAATATTTCCGGACAGCTGAGAGGAAATCAGACCGTTTACATTTTTCTCCTCCAGAAGATAGGTAACACCCTTCACGGCTCCCTCTGTGGTGGATCCATCGTCATAGAATTCAAAACCAATCTGTCCGCCCAGAACGCCGCCCTTCTCGTTCCAATCCTTGATGGCCAGCTGAATGCCCTCATAGCCTGCGGTTCCTGCTGTGGCAACGCCGCCTGTGATTCCGCCGTAATGGCCGATTACATAGCTGTAATCTCCTGCAGGAGCCTCACCCTCTGTCTGAGAAGCTCCGCCTTCTTCCGTACTGGGGGTACTCTCCTGATTGTTTGCGCTTGCATTCTGGTTTGCAACCTCTTCTGCCTTGCAGCCAGAAAGCACGGTGGCTGCCAATACAGCCGTGAGTAATACACTGACTACTTTCCTTTTCATGTGAAATCCTCCTTTTTTGTATATATCAAAGCACCTCTGCCCGGAGCCGGGGAAGCTCTCATACCACATCCGCCGGCTCCTTTCCAGGCACTGTGCTCGATATTTCTTTATCTACTTCCTTTTAAATCCATCTCCCCGACTTCCTGGTGGATCCATAGGTCTCCAGAGGAGCCCAGCCAGTCTCCATAAACTGAGACAAAAGTTTCTGGGTCACGCCATAGGTGATAAACTCTCCCGGCTTCATGCCATCCGGCTCATAGGCCCGGACAAATTCCGGAATTTTCATCAGCCGCTCAATGATTGCAGGATCAATAGGCTCGTTGATCCGCTCCACCCGTTCCGGGTCTGCCTCTAAAATCATATCCTGCACCCGGGTGCTGATGGTAAAGGTCATATTGGCTCCTGCCAGCTCTGTGAGATGATAGGCGCCCCGCAGCCCGGCAGGCATAATCACAGAGCTGTAGCCCTTCTCCTGGAATATCCCATAGGTGCGCTTGGCTACGGCCAGACCTGCCATAATGATGTCGCTCTCGGAAACATCCGCCTTCATATCCTTTGCCACATCCCGAATATAGTCGTCCAGACGGCCTACCTGCTGTACCACCAGGCAAAGCGCCGGCTTTACGCCTTTTTCAATGGCCCGCTTCTTTCCCTTTTCATAGGCCTCCGCCACAGCAATGCCCTGGGCCACAGATACGTTGATGGTAGCACAGATGGGAATGCCCTCCTCTGCAATCTGCTCCATGACCTCCAGTCCGGCCCGGGTGGTGGGAAGCTTTACCGCCACATTAGGTCTCCAGCTATGTACCCGGCGCGCCTGGGCCAGCATGCCTTCTGCGTCCCCGGCCCGACCCGGATTCAGCTGTCCAAGAGCCAGTCCGTGCATACCGTCGGTGGTATCATACACATCCCGGAAATAGTCAGCCGCATAGGTAGCCACCAGCTTCAAAAGAGCCTCTGCCCGCTCCTCAAAATCCAAATCCTGAGACACTGCATCCACCTTCTCCTGCCAGAATTCCGGCTGAGACTGGAAGGTGCGATAAGTTAACACCGGGTTCGTGGTAACCCCCAGGGCCCCTCTCTTTCGGGCCTGCTCGATCTCGTCCGGGTTGCCGGAATCATGCCACCATCTGGTGGGGGTTGCCTCGTTGAGCCATTCTAAATATGTAGTTGCCATTTTAACCTCCTATTCTAGTTCCGCATCTGGACTCCTAGGGCCCCCTGGTCTGGAAGAAATTTTCATCCGCTTCGCGTCTGTAAATTCCTTCCGGGCCCTCTCCGTCCAAATGCTGTTTTTTGTTCCGCATCTGGACTCCTAGGGCCCCCTGGTCTGGAAGAAATTTTCATCCGCTTCGCGTCTGTAAATTCCTTCCGGGCCCTTTCCGTCCAAATGCTGTTTTTAGTTCCGCATTTCTTCGTATTTATCCGAAGTACATGCCCCCGTTTACGTCCATGAGAAGTCCGGTGATAAATTCGGCCTCATCGCTGGCCAGGTAGGCCACGGCGCTGCCCACGTTTCTGGGCTCTCCCAGCTTGCCCAGGGGGATCCTGGCGGTCAGGCCGGCAATCTGCTCGGGGCTCCACTGATCAATGATAGGGGTTCTCGTGGTGCCCGGGCAAACGGCGTTGACGGTGATTCCGTAGGGCGCCAGCTGGCGGGCCAGGCCGTAGGTGAGAGAAATCACGCCACCCTTGGAGGCCGTGTAGCCCATGCCTGTCTCGTAGCCGCCCATGCGGCCGGCCAGAGAGGAAATATTGATAATCCGGGGATTTTTTCGCTCCTTTAGGTAAGGCAGCGCCTGCTGGGAAGCAAAAAATACGCTCTTCAGATTAATGGCCATGACTCTGTCCCATTCCTCCTCCGTCACCTCCGGGATCGGTGTGGAGTGCAGAATTCCTGCGTTGTTTACCAGGATATCCAGCCATCCCAGCTCCTGAACGGTTTTCTCTACCATTTCCCGCAGGCTGTCTACCTTGGAAACGTCCACAAAACCGCCTATAACCCGAAAGCCCTTATCCCGCAGGCTTTGGGCCGCCTCCTGGGCCTTTGCCTCGTTGATGTCAAAAATTGCCACTGCCGCCCCCTGCTCTGCCATGGTCTGTGCAATGGCAAATCCAATGCCCTGGGCAGAGCCTGTGACGATTGCAGTCTTTCCAGTAAGTGCCATATCCAATACCCCCATTTCCTTTCCATTTTAAAGATGAATTATTATAAGACGGTAATAAGGTAATACAACTTTACAAGTAGATACTACCAAAGCTTCCGGATTTTGTCAATGCTATTTGTTCTCTTTAGACAAAATATGAGTGATCTGCACAAAAATAATCCGTCATTTTTGTGCAGATCACTCATATATACTTTAAACATCTTTCTAAAAATTCTCTTCGTTGTCTATTATCAGTTGAAAAGTGGCGAGCCGCGCTTTTTCCAGATGCTCCAGCATGGCCAGAGCTGCCTCCTCCCATTCCTGTTTCAGAATTGCCCGAAGAATCACCAGGTGCTCTGCAAAGGTGTCTCCAATCCGGTTTTCCACCTGAGAGCCGGACAATACACGCAGACGTTGATTCCTGTTGGTTATGTTTCTGTAGGTTTCCAGAAGATATTGATTAGGCATTGCCTGTATAATAAAATTGTGAAACTGATCATCCAGCTCGTAAAAGGAATCCGGCCTGATCTGATCGGGATCCGCCATCCATCGGGCAAATTCTTCTGCCTGCTTTTTTTCCAGCCTGGCGCCGTAACGACGCAGGGCGTAGGGCTCCAAAAGCGTCCGCACCTCGTAAATACGGTTGATATCATTCATACGCAGCTCTGACACAACGATTCCCTTTTTAGGAAGAATGGATAAAAGTCCCTCCTGCTCCAGGCGGCCCAAAGCATCTCGAACTGGCGTTCTACTTACATCTCCCATCTCCTGACAGAGCTGCTGCTCATTCAGGCGAAGTCCCGGCTTGTACTGACAGGTAAGAATTTTGTTCTTAATATACTCATAGGCCGCCTGCTTACGAGGTTTGTTTTGTTCTGACATATCTCTTTCCTTCACAAATGAAATGTTTCCTGTTTCCTTAAAAAGAATATATTTATTATATAGGATGGCGAGCCTATCTTCAAGTACATTCGTCCCATGTCCCCTGAATAGAACAATTCGTCCCATGTCCCCTGGATAGAACCTGCAGGCCGGCTACGGGATGAAGGGTCCTGGAGGTCTATTTTGTATGCCAGAAGAAACGAACCTGCCGGCCGGCTACGGGATGAAGGGACGGCAGGACATTCTGCACAAGAACCGGATAGCTCCTTTAGCAGATTTGCCAAAATGAAAGGGATTTCCAGAAAGGAATTGACAAAGAATTCTCTATCCATTAAGATATTTTCATGATGTATACAACAAGGGATACAATACAGAAAGGAGATTACGCAAATGAAAGCCGTTTACATAGAAGCGCCGGGAAAGGTGGGCATTCGCCAAATCCCCATGCCCCGGCGACAAGAGGGCCAGGCGCTTTTAAGAGTGCTTTATGGCGGGATCTGCGGAAGCGATCTGGGTTCCTATCGGGGTACCTTTGCCTATTTTGACTATCCCCGCATACCGGGACATGAATTTGCGGCAGAGATTGTGGAGATTGATGCGAATGAGCAAAATTTAAAGCCCGGAATGGTGGTCACCTGCAATCCCTATTTTAACTGCGGCCATTGCTATAGCTGCCAGCGGGGAATTGTCAACGCATGCATGGACAATCAAACCATGGGCTGTCAAAGAGATGGGGCCTTTTGTGAGTATATTACTATGCCTGTGGAACGGATTTACGACGGAAAGGGACTTTCGCCTAAGGTACTGGCCGCCATTGAGCCCTTTTGCATCAGCTATCACGGGGTACAGCAGGCTGGCATAAAGCCGGGGGACAAGGTTCTCGTCATGGGCGGGGGAACCATCGGTGTTCTGGCTGCCAATGCAGCCAAAGCTCTGGGAGCCCAGGTGTATCTGTGCGATATTCCCCAGGCAGAAAAAAAACTGGCACACAGCCAAAAGCTCTTTGATCTGGACGGAACGCTGCTCAATGAGGGACCACAAAGCCTGGAGACGGCGGTTAGAGAAATTACCGGAAGCGTAAAAATAGGCAATACCTCCATGGGAAACGGCTTTGACGTCTGCATCGAGGCCGTGGGCCTTCCCTCCACCTTTCAGGCCTGCATTGACTGTGCAGCCTACGGGGGAAGGGTGGTACTCATTGGCGTGGGCAAGCAAAACCTGGATTTTCATTTCACCTGGATCCAAAAAAAGGAATTGCAGATCTTCGGAAGCAGAAACGCCAGAAAGGAAGATTTCCTGGATCTTATTGATCTGGTTAAGGAGGGACGGGTGGAGCTGGAAAAGATTATTACCCATGTATACCGGCTGGATGATGTGGCCCAGGCCTTTCACGATTTCGACACCCAGGGCGGGGCAATGCTGAAGGTGGGCATTGACTTTACAGACAGCGAAATCTTCGACTAAACCCTCCTGTCCCTGGTATGCGCATTGACGGAATTGTACAAATAAACCCCCAAAATGAAAGGAGCTTTTTCATGAGTCTGTATATTGATTTTCCACCAGTAAAGGATGTGCTTGTACAAGGGATGGACCGCATCCATCTTCCCAAAATGTACCGCATCCGGCAAAAATTCAACCCGGAAAAGCTGGAAAATCCTTCCAAATATTTACAGGAGCGATTACATGCTGATCTGTCAAACCAGGAGGACTTCCGGGGAAAAAGCATCTGCATTACCGCCGGAAGCCGGGGAATCCCTCACGCCCCGGAGCTTCTTAAAACCATAGGCGACGCCTTAAAGGAATGGGGCGCCAAACCCTTCCTGGTGCCTGCTATGGGGAGCCACGGAGGAGCCACGTCCCAGGGCCAGGCAGAACTGCTGGCCGGCTATGGCATTACGGAGGAATCCACGGGTATGCCTATCCGGGCCACCATGGAGGCTGTGAAATACGCACAGCTCTCCAACGGAACGCCACTCTACTGTGATAAATATGCTTTTGAATCTGATGGAATCGTCCTTTTTCACAAGCAAAAGCCCCATGTAGATTTCCGTGGCCCCCACGAGAGCGGTCTGGCCAAAATGATGTCCATTGGCCTGGGAAAGCATGTGGGCGCCTCCGCCTTTCACATGCAGGGATTTCCCCAATTCCGGCAGCGGATACCGGAGGCCGCAGAGCTCTTCCTGCAAAAGCTTCCCGTGGTCTTTGGGGTAGGCGTTGTGGAAAACGCCTACGATGAGATCTGCGCCATCCGGGTGGCTCCTCCGGAGCAGATTATGGAAATGGACCGGGAGAACCTGGCCCTGGCCAAGGAACGGCTGGCCAAATTTAAGTTTCAGGATTTGGATGTCCTTATTTTGGATGAAATCGGAAAGGAAATCAGCGGCTATGGCCACGATACCAATATTACCGGGCGGGCGAACGGAACGGATCCGGCCTTTCAAAACATTCTCAGCTGCCAGCGCATGGTATTCTTAGGCATCACGGAAAAAAGTCACGGAAACGGCACCGGCATTGCAGAGGCCGACGTAACCACCCTGCGCTGCATGCGCTCCATTGACTGGGCCGCTGTGTGGACAAATCTTATCACAGCCGCAGAGATACAGGGCTGCCGCATGCCCATGTATGCCAACAGCGACAGAGAAGCCATCCTTCTGGCTATCCGTGGCTGCCGTGGCATTGACTACAGCCGTATTCGCCTGGCCCGGGCCCGCAATACCCTGGAAATCTACGAGATTGAGGTTTCGGAAGCTCTCTACGAGGAATTGAAGTCCCGGCCGGACATAGAAACCGTAGAAGGCCCCTATGCATGGAGCTTTGATGAAGCCGGCTATTTTTTGCATCCTATAAAATAAAAACACAAGCCAGGTCCTACGCGCCTGGCTTGTACTGTCTCTATTTATTTTTAATCAGATCCCACACCACATTCATATGCTCCCACATGCCTTTGCGGGCTTCCTGGGGATTTCGTTCCTCAATGGCCCGGATAATCCGCCCGTGGCTTGCAAGTGCCTCACTCTTTTTGGCATTCTTCCAGGCATAGCGAATATTTTCCGTAATGGTGTCTCTCAATATGCTGATCACCTGGATCAGCATGGGATTGTGGGTAGCCTCGGAAACCATCATGTGAAACTCCACATCCAGCTTGAGCCCTTCCTCTGACATGGGATTTTTCTGCTCGCTCTCCCGATATTTTCGCAGATTCTCCCGCATCTTGGCAATCTCCCCCTCTGTGGCCCGCTCGGCCGCCAGATAAGCCGCTTCGCTTTCCAGAATCCTCCGGAATTCCACCATATATTTCTGATTGTCATTGCTCAGCACTGCAAGAGGCACCAACATGTGCAGATTTTGCGTGCCGTCCAGCTGACACACAAAGGTTCCTCCTCCCTGGCGACTTTCCACCAGCCCCAGACTGGACAGCTTTTGCAGCGCGCTGCGCACCGAAACCCGGGAAACCCCCATCATATTGGCCAGCTCATTCTCCGAAGGAATTTTGGTTCCTTCCTTCCATTCCCCATTGATAATCAGCCGTTTTACCTCTTCCAGCACTGCATCGCTAACGCTTTTCCTCTCAACCTTTTTAATCATAGTCATGTCCCCCTGCCTTCTTATGTCATCAGGTCCAGTCTGGTGACATGTATGTAGTAGGTAATACCCTCTTACCTTATGATGGTAGCAAATTTTAAAATGTTCGTCAACAACTTTTGTGGGGAAGGGATTTTATGTATTGGCTCTGCTGTTTCTTGGCTAATATAAAAATTACTTGGCAAGTGGAAAGGCCAGGCCCCCACCGTTGATCCTGTGGCAGGGGCCTGGTCTTTAGATATTTTCTATATGCTCCTTCATTAAAAGAATCTCAGAGATGTTGTCGTTGCGGCTGCAGTTTTCCCAGTTGGGGGTCCAGCAGTATTCCATGCAGTACCAGCCCTGGTAGCCTTGCTCCTCCAGCTTGCGCACCAGGCGGGGAAAATCGATGCAGTTATCGCTCATACAGGTCTGCAGAACTCCCTTGGCGGCTGCACGGGTATGCATATGGTTGGCATAGGGGATGAGAATGTCTCCCTCTGTGTCCTCCAGGCCCAGACGCACAAAGTGGGAATAATCCAGGGTCAGCCCCATGCCGGGGGCATCCTCACAGAGCCGTTTGGCCTGGAGGGGCTGCTCCACCACCGAGCCGATATGCGCCTCGATTCCATAGGGAATGCCGGCCTTTTTCGCAAGCTCCGCCCGCCACTGCTGTTCTGTAACACAGCGGTCGTAGGAAGCTTCCCAGCTCTCTGTCTCCGGAAATGCCGCCCCCGGAAGTCCGGTAATGTGATCCGCACCCAGAATGGAGGCATACTCCACGGTTTTCTCAAACAAATCCCGGGCGTGCTGCCGTCTGGCGGCCTCATAGTGGTTGGCTGCGTAGACATCAAAGGCAAGCTCCGCCTGGATAAATACGTCGCTGACCTTAAGTCCCCGATCCTCCACCTTGGCCTTCAGCTCTTTGGCCTTACGGGCAAGCTCCGGAAACTGATCGGCAGGGCGAAGATGAGAACGATTCTCTAAAAGTCCGATATCCACCCCCGGGATTCCCAAAGCCCGGATAAGATCCAGAACCTTGTCATGCTCCATCAAAGGAAAGGCGAAATCCGGACAGCTGATTTTTCTTTTCATGGAAACCGCCTCCTATGCAAAGGTCATGGCAACCACCCGGGTGGGTGCTCCGCTACAGCCCTGAAGCTTGATAGGCAGGGCCATGACGTACCACTCCTTCTCGGTCAGAAGCTCCTCATCCATATACAGCTCCTCGGTAATCATCACCTCATGGCCCAGAAGAATCTCATGCGGAGGACGTCCGGTCCCTTCCGGCCATCCGCCCACGCTTAATCCGTCAATGCAGACACCCTTCACACCTTTGTCCACCAGCCACTGGGCGGCTTCTCCGGTAATATACGGCCATGCATACAGGTATTCTTTATTCATGCCACGCTTCTGTGCCCAGCCTGTATACAAAAGGGCAATGTCACCCTCTCCGATATCCGTCCCGCAGGCCTCCAGATGCTTTGCCTCTATGCCCATCTGACCAATGCTTCGCAGGTCAATGGGAATT
>CANPIM010000064.1 GCA_947574135.1 uncultured Lachnospiraceae bacterium | reverse complement strand
CCCCCGCACTCTCCTCACTTCATATCTCCCATTCTCTCTCAAATACCTCAAATCTCTCCCCAGAGTAGCCGAGTCACAGCTCACATACACAATTCTCTCCGGCGCCATCTTAAGCATAGTGTCCAGGCACCTCTCATCGCACCCCTTCCTGGGCGGGTCCACCACAATCACATGGGGATGCCGCATCTGTCTGTCCGTATCCGCATCCCAGCCCCCTTGCGCTGCTTCCTCTCCCCCTGTCTCCTTCCTTTATCATCCAAAAAACGCCGGCAGTACCTCCTCCGCCTTTCCCACAAAAAACTCCACATTGGATATGCCGTTTATCCTGGCATTTTTCCGGGCATCCCCAATGGCCGGGGGAACCACCTCCACCCCGTACACGCTTTTGGCCTTCTGGGCCAAAAACAGAGAGATGGTCCCAATACCGCAGTACAGATCCCAAACGGTCTCCTGCCCTGTAAGCCCTGCAAACTCCAGGGCTGTCTCATACAGCCGCTCCGTCTGTACCGGATTCACCTGGTAAAAGGAGAGGGGAGAAATCTCGAAAGAAATGCCGCCAATCCTATCGGTAATAAAGTTCTGTCCCCAGAGAGGAAGGATCTCCTCCCCCATAATCACATTGGTATTTCGCTCATTTACATTGAGGCAGATACTGGTCATACCGGGAATTTTGCTCAGACGCTCCACCAGCTCTTTGCTGTGGGGGAGATTCCGGCCATTGAGAACCAGACACACCATGATCTCCCCGGTGGCAAAGCCCTTGCGCAGCAGAATATGACGCACCAATCCCTGACCTGTGGTCTCCTCGTAAGCCGGAATCCTATGGCTTTTCAAAAAATCTATAATAATTTCCAGAATTTTCCTGTTCTCCAGCACACCAAGACAGCAATCCATATTAGGAATAATAGTGTGGGTCCGGCCTGCATAAAAACCGGTTACCAGATTTCCCTCCTTGTCGGTTCCCACGGGAAACTGGGCTTTGTTCCGGTAATGATACGGATTCTCCATTCCTATAATAGGCTCCATGCAGGCCGAGAGCTCCTCTGCCGTCAGCCCGCCCAGACGAATCAAATGATTCCTGATTTTATTTTCCTTAAAGTCCAGCTGCTTCTCATAGGACAGAGCCTGAAGCTGGCAGCCTCCACATTTCTGGTGTAGGGGACATTGGGGCTCTACCCGATCCGGAGAAGCCGTGAGAATCTCCATCAGCCGGGCATAGCCATACTGCTTCTTAAGCTTGGTCACCTTGGCCTCCACCACATCTCCAATCAAAGCGTCCTTAATAAAGAAAGGAAAGCCATCCACCTTGCCGATGCCTTCCCCTTCACTTCCCATATCAACAATTTGAACCGTAAACAAATCATTTTTTTTCATAAGCCTCTCCTCACACAGCGGCAAACGGCCGGCAGACAGCTCCCCTTGACTCATCTTTCACTCCCCTGTAGCATCTGGGCAAGCCGAACGCTTCGGTCGAGTCACCCCTGCAATCCCCTGGCCTGCCGCTCCATATCCTCCACCACAATGTCATAGATCTCTCCCAGGGAAGCACAGTATTCCAGCACCTTCCAGGGCTCATTGGTATGATAATGAATTTTTATCAAATCTTCATCCCCCACGGCCAGCAGGCAATCGCCCTGGAAATTTTTTACAAAATAATCACTGATTACATCCTCGTCCAGATCCTGTCCCTCAATCAGCAACTGTGTGTCATACCTGTATTCTAGCATTTATCAGTCTCCTCCCTTCTTCATCTACCCTTGGCTTATCCTTGTCCGGAAACTCCTTTAACCACCACAGGGTCCCTCAAAACCCTTTCAGGCCTTTCCCGTCCTCTTACGAGCTCTGCCTGATATTAGACTCAAACAGTCGATTATACCCAAGCCACTCCTTATTGTCCCCGGCCGCCTTCAGGATCTCCGTCATGGTTTCAAGCTTGGCATCCGTATTGTCCGCCATATTTAAGGCTACCGCCTCCATTAGGGCCGGCTTCTTGGGAGAACCGTACTCCAACTCTCCGTGATGGGCCAGAATGCAATGCTTCAGCTCATTGGCCAGCTTCACCGGAAATCCCGGGATCTTCTGAATCTGCTCATGCACCATCTCATACCCAATGGAAATATGACCCAACAGCTGGCCCGCATCCGTATAATCATTGGCCGGAAAGGCCGAGAGCTCCCGCACCTTGCCGATATCATGGCACAGAGCCGCCGTGTAGAGAAGGTCTGGGTTGAGAAGAGGATAAGACCTTACATAAAACTCGCACAGCCTAACCACACTCAGGGTATGCTCTAAAAGGCCTCCCACAAAACTGTGATGAACGCTTTTGGCCGCGGAGCTAAATTGGAAAATTTTGGAAAATTCGCTGTCCTTGACAAAAAATGCCTCCGCCAGCATTCGCAGATGGGGCTCCCGAATCTTCTGCACAAAGCCCAGCAGCTCCTGATACATCCGGGAAATATCCTTTTCACTCACCGGCAGGTAATCGGCTGGATCGTATTCTCCCTCCCCAACCTTCCGGGCCCGCTTTACGTTCAGCTGGATGGAGCCCTGAAAATTGGTAACCTCCGCCATAATGTCCACATAATCCATCACAGCAAACTCTCCGATTCCCTGAGAATTGGGATCCCAAATCTTGGCGTCCGCCACACCTGTCTTATCCTGAAAAATCACATTTTCATAAGCTTTCCCATTCTTAGTCACAGCGGATTGCTTGTACTTACAAAGATAGATGCCGGAAATCCGCTCTCCTTCACGAAAACTCTCAATATACTTCATAACCTCTTCTCTCCTCACTTGAATGCGGGCAAGACACACCTTCCCGGGGAAGGTGCAAAGCTTACGCCTCTCCCTACTTCAGCGTACTCAAGCCCACGCTGCAAACAATCTCTACCGGGCCATCCTTGCCCTGCCGAATCACCTTCACCGGGATCACCTGATCCTCCGAAAAATTCAGCAAAAGCTCCTGGATCTGACGAATGGATTTTACCTCCTGACCGCTGATATCCACAATCACATCCCCGCTCTGAATTCCTGCTGTCATAGCCGGGGAGTCCATCTCCACGCTTGTAATATAAACTCCCTCCGGAAGGCCCAGCTCCTGCTGAACCTCCTCTGTCACATCGGCCCCCCGAATCCCCAGATACACAATATCCTGATTATTGCACAGATGCTCAATAATTGCCTTGAGATCTGAGACTCCATAGGCGCTCAGAGCCTCCTCATTGTAGGCATGGGAATAATCATTCTGAATCCAGCCAATAACCTCTCCCTTAAAATTCACCAGCGCCCCATTGCTTCGGCTGCCCTTTAACATATCCGTAATAAGAAGCTGATACTCTCCGTCCACGGCCGACGCATAGTAGGAAGCCTCCGTAAGATTGCCAAATAGCATGGAGCCTGCAATCCCTGTAGGGCTGCCCACGGCAATCACCGGCTCCCCGGGACGTAGACTTCTGGAATTTCCCCAAGTCACTGTCTGAATCTGATTCCGGGTAGATTCCTCCAAATCCCCCAGATTTACACTTAAAATAGCCAGATTCGTGCCTATATCATATTTCTTCAGGGTCGCCTCCACAGTGGAAGCATCTCCAAAGGTAACCCGAAGCTGATCCGCCCCGGAAATGTCCGAATACGTGGTGAGAATCAGCTCCTCCACCCCATTGTCATCCACCACCAGACCGCTGACCCGGCGCTCACTCTCGTATTCCTCATTAAACCAGTCAATATCAATGCTCCCGGCCGTCACAGTCACCATACACTTCATGGCCTCCTGTCCCGTGCTGCGCATTTTGGAAAACAGTCGGGTATAATCCTCCAGCTCCAGCTCCGTGGTCTCTGTGATCACAATAGGCTCCTGAGGGACCTGAACCTCCGGGGGCGTCACTGCTTCCGTCTCCCCCGGCTCCTCATCCTTGGGAATATTAATTTCCCGCACAGGCTCCTCCCCAAATTGTTCCTGTACCCAGGGATAGACCAATACAAAGGTTATGCAGGCAATCACCCCAAACAGTATTGCCAGCACTGCCGTCAGGGCCACCCTTCGCAGCGTCCGGTTCTGACGCAGCGGCGGCCGCTTGATTTTTTCCTGAACAAACTGAAACTCATCCTGCCCTGTTCTTTTTTCTTCAGCCATATAAACCCCTTTTGCCTTGCACCCCGCTCCAGCCTAATTCGTTTGACCGCCCCTCTCCTCTTTCATTCTGTCCAAAACCCTCCTGTCCCTACTTCTGTCTGCGGTCTGTTATTTACTATTTTAATACATTTTCCATATACTGTCCAGAAGTTCTGCTTTTCTTTCCCGCCGTTTTAGAGTAAAATAGAGACTATGAACGAAAAAGTATTACACACACTGGAATATGACAAGATCATCGATCTGCTGGCAGAGCACGCATCCAGCGCCTCCGGACAGGAACGCTGCAAAAATCTGGTGCCCCTGAAGGATTTGGAGGAAATAAACCGGGCACAACAGGAGACCGCGGATGCTCTCACCCGCATATATCAAAAAGGAAGCGTTTCCTTTTCCGGCGCCAGAAATGTCTGTGACTCTCTAAAGCGCCTGGAGATTGGAAGTACCCTTTCCATAGAGGAGCTTTTGCATATCTGCTCCCTTCTGGAGGCAACCAACCGGGTAAAGCAATATTCCCGGCGGGAGGATGCGGATGCCGCCCCGGACAGCCTGGAGGAATATTTTGAGCTTCTGGAGCCTCTGACACCCCTCTCAAGTGAAATTCGCCGCTGCATCCTCAGCGAGGACGAGATCAGCGACGACGCCTCCCCGGAGCTTCGGCACCTGCGCCGGTCCATGCGTCAGGCCTACGATAAAATACAATCCACCCTCCATTCCCTGGTAAACGGATCCGCCCGCACCTATCTCCAGGACGCGGTCATTACCCAGCGGGGAGGCCGGTACTGCATCCCGGTAAAGGCCGAGTACCGGAGCCAGGTTCCCGGCATGATCCACGATCAGTCCTCCACCGGCTCCACCCTTTTCATAGAGCCCATGGCCGTGGTAAAGCTTAACAATGATATCCGGGAGCTGATGCTAAAGGAGGAGGAGGAAATCCATGCCATTCTCAGCCGCCTGAGCGGGGAGGTTGCCCTATATCAGGAGGTCATCGGAGAAAACTACCGGCTTTTGGGGCTCTTGGACTTTATTTTCGCTAAGGCCCTCTATGCCAAAGAGCTAAAGGCCATCCGCCCCTTATTTAATACCAAGGGCTTCCTGCATCTCAAGCAGGCCCGGCATCCCCTTCTCCCCCCGGCCAAGGTGGTGCCCATTGATATTTACCTGGGGCAGGAGTTTGATCTGTTAATTGTAACCGGACCCAATACGGGAGGAAAAACCGTATCCCTGAAAACCGTGGGGCTTTTGACCCTTATGGGGCAGGCCGGCCTGCATATTCCCGCCTTTCAGGGCTCCCGGCTGGCCCTCTTTCAGGAGGTCTACGCGGACATTGGAGATGAACAGAGCATTGAACAGTCTCTCAGCACCTTCTCCTCCCATATGACCAATATTGTGCGCATATTAAAGGAAGCATCCCCGGATTCCCTGGTGCTTTTCGACGAGCTCTGCGCAGGTACGGACCCCACAGAGGGAGCGGCTCTGGCCATCTCCATCCTCTCCCATCTTCATAAGCAGGGCATCCGTACCATGGCCACCACCCACTACAGCGAGCTAAAGGTCTATGCACTCTCGGCTCCGGGCGTGGAAAACGCCTGCTGTGAATTTCAGGTGGACACCCTAAGTCCCACCTATCGGTTGCTTATCGGCATTCCCGGAAAGAGCAATGCCTTTGCCATTTCCTCCAAGCTTGGACTGCCGGATTTCCTGATTGAGGATGCCCGGACCCAGATTAGCGAGCAGACCGAAAGCTTCGAGGATCTTTTGGCTGATCTGGAAACCAGCCGCAAAACCATCCGTTTGGAGCAGGAGGAGATCCAGCGACACAAGGAGGAAATCAAGAATCTGCGCCAGGCCCTGGAGCGCAAGCAGGAAAAGCTTGAAGCCCAGAAGGAACGCATTCTCCGGGAGGCCCGGGAACAGGCCGGAACCATTCTCCGGGAAGCCAAGGAATACGCGGATCAGACTATGAAAAGCTTCCACAAGTTCGGGAATGCCCATATTTCTGTCAGCGATATGGAGGCCGAGCGGGCCCGTCTGCGGGAAAAAATCACCCAGGTGGATAAAAGTCTGGCTATCAAGCCGGAAAAGAAGCCCAAAAAGCAGGTAAACGCCTCCTCCCTTCACCTGGGAGACCGGGTCCAGGTGTTAAGCCTGAATCTGGAGGGAACCGTGAGCTCCCTGCCGGATGCCCGGGGAAACCTGTATGTACAGATGGGGATTCTCCGTTCTCAGGTAAAGCTTACCGATCTGGTACTTCTGGAGGAACACCGGGAGGAAAACAATAAATCCTTAAATCGGACCGGCGCAGGGAAAATTAAAATGAGCAAGTCCGCCAGCGTGAGTACGGAGATCAACCTCATCGGTATGACGGTGGACGAAGCCCTGGCCCATCTGGATAAATACCTGGACGACGCCTACCTGGCCCATCTGCCCTCTGTGCGGGTGGTACACGGCAAGGGCACCGGCGCCTTGAGAAAAGCCGTTCAGTCCCATTTGAAACGGGTGAAATATGTGAAATCCTTCCGGCTGGGAGAGATCGGAGAAGGGGACGCCGGCGTTACCATTGTGGAATTTAAGTAATCGTTGTAGACTTTCAGTAAAGGAGGCCCTCATGGTGACAAAACAAAAAATCTTAATCGTAGACGACGATGTAAATATTGCGGAGCTCATAGACCTGTATCTGACCAAGGAATGCTTTCAGACCATGATGGTCCATGACGGGGAGGAAGCCCTGAAGGTTTTTGACACCTTCCAGCCCAACCTGATCCTTCTGGATCTCATGCTCCCGGGCATTGACGGCTACCAGGTCTGCAGGGAAATCCGGGCCAAATCCAACACCCCCATTATTATGCTCTCCGCCAAGGGCGAAATCTTTGATAAGGTCCTGGGGCTGGAGCTGGGTGCGGATGACTATATGATCAAGCCCTTTGACTCCAAGGAGCTGGTGGCCCGGGTAAAGGCCGTGCTGCGCCGCTACCAGCCGGCCAAGCCGGAGGCCCCGGAAGTCAAGGCCAAAATCGTAGAATATCCGGAGCTTATTATCAACCAGACCAACTACTCTGTCCTTTACCGGGGAAAACCGGTGGATATGCCTCCCAAGGAGCTGGAGCTTTTATACTTTCTGGCCTCCTCCCCTAACCAGGTTTTCACCCGGGAGCAGCTTCTCGATCACATCTGGGGCTATGAATACATCGGCGACACCCGCACCGTGGACGTACATATCAAACGGCTGCGGGAAAAGATCAAGGATCATGCCTCCTGGGGCCTTGCCACGGTCTGGGGCATCGGCTATAAATTTGAGGTGCGGTAATCCATGGGACGTTCACTTTTTGTTAAGCTTCTCCTGACCTATGCCTTGTTTGGTCTCTTAAGCTTTGCCTTTATCTCCACACTGATTTCCCAGCTGGCCTTAACCCACCTTACGGAGCAAAAGGCCGAGGAGCTGTACCGGGAGGCCAACTACATTTCCTCAAACTTTGTCCGTGGCTATTACAATGGAGGAAGCTCCTCTCTGGAGCCCATTCACACCCAGTTCCAGGCCCTGGACATCTATCTCAATGCCTCCATCTGGCTCTTGGATAACAACGGAACCCTTCTGGTAAACTCCAAGGAGAATCTGAAGGAACAGACCCCGGAGCAAATCGAGGAATTTGACCCCACGGATGTGGGGAACAGCTACTATATTATAGGAACTTTTTATGAACGGTTTCCGGAAAAGACCTTAAGCGTTATGGCACCGGTTACCTACAATTTCAAAACCAACGGCTATGTGGTTCTCCACACGCCCTACGCCCAGCTGGAGCAGGAGCGGGATCAGCTTCTCAACCTGATCTATCTGGCCATGCTGATTATCTTCCTGTTGTCTCTGCTGATTTTACTGGTCTTTGCGGTGACCATCCATTATCCCATCAAGACCATTACAGAGGCCGCTGCACAGTATGCCCAGGGAAATTTCCACTATGCCATTTCCGTCTCCTCCGAGGACGAGATTGGCCGCCTGGCGGATACTATGAACTATATGGCCCAGGAGCTGTCCGATCTGGATGAATATCAGAAGAAATTTGTGGCCAATATCTCCCATGATTTCCGCTCTCCCCTGACATCCATCAAGGGGTATCTGGAGGCCATCCAGGACGGCACCATTCCCCCGGAAATGCAGGGAAAATATATTGATATTCTTCTTCGGGAAACGGAGCGGCTGAATAAGCTTACCAGCGGTCTCTTGACCTTAAATTCCTTTGACACCAAAAAGAACCGGCTGGATATCACCTCCTTTGACATCAATGCCGTGATCAAAAATACCGTGTCCACCTTTGAGCAGGCCTGCACCCAGAAACGCATTACCCTGGATCTGCTCTTTGACTCGAAAAAGCTTTTGGTTTCCGCGGACCACAGCAAAATCCAGCAGGTTCTCTATAACCTCCTGGACAATGCCATTAAATTCAGCCACAATAATTCCGTCATTACTATCGAGACCACGGCCAAGCACGAAAAGGTCTTTATCTCTGTGAAGGACGCAGGCATTGGCATTCCCAGAGAGTGTCAAAAACGCATCTGGGAGCGTTTTTACAAGACGGATCTGTCCCGGGGAAAGGACAAACGGGGCACCGGTCTGGGACTTGCCATTGTCAAGGAAATCATTCAGTCTCACGGGGAGCATATCAATGTTATCAGCACAGAGGGCGTGGGAACAGAGTTTATTTTCACCCTGCCCCGGGTCACCATGGAGGAGCCTTAGCCTATGGAGAGAAAAAAAGCAAAGGAGCGCATGAGCCGGCAGGATCTGCTGCATAATATCACCGTTACAGCCGGTATTCTGGCCATTGCCATTATCGGCTCTGCCTTCTTCTTTATCACCACAGACAACGCCAACAATGCCTCCCTGATTTATGTGCTGGCCATTGTGCTCATATCCCGGTACACCTACGGCTATCATCCGGGCATTATCGCCTCTGTGATCGGGGTGATCGCTGTAAACTATTTTTTCACCTACCCCTATGGAGAGCTGAATTTCACCATGACCGGCTATCCCATTACCTTTATAGGGATGCTGGCCATTGCCCTTATCACCAGCGCCGCCACCACCCATATGAAGGAGCAGGCGGAGATTCTGTCCGAGCGGGAAAAGCTTTTGACGGACGCGGAAAAGGAAAAAATGCGGGCAAATCTGCTGCGGGCCGTTTCCCACGATCTGCGCACTCCCCTGACGGCCATTATCGGCTCCAGCTCCAGCTATCTGGACAACCGGGAGCAGCTGTCCTCCCAGGAGAAGGATCAGCTGGTTTCCCATATTTATGAGGACGCCAACTGGCTTTTACACATGGTGGAAAACCTTCTCACTGTTACCCGCATTCACGCAGACAGCGCTGCAAGCCTGAATAAATCCGTAGAGCCTGTGGAGGAGGTGGTGGCTGAGGCCGTTTCCCGTTTCCGGAAGCGCTACCCGGACAGCCCTGTAAAGGTGCGGACCCCGGAGGAATTTTACATGATTCCCATGGATCCCACCCTGATTGAACAGGTTATCCTGAATTTACTGGAAAACGCCGTCCTTCACGCTCACAGCCAGAAGCCCACCCAGCTCACCGTTACAGTGCAGGAGGGCTGGATGCAGTTTCAGATCATAGATTACGGAAAGGGAATCCCTCCGGAACGGCTTCACACCCTCTTTGACGGCAATCCCTACGGGGCAGAAGAAAGCGCGGATTCCAAACGGGGAATGGGCATCGGCTTAAGCATCTGCAAAACCATTATCCATGTACACGGAGGAAGCATTACGGCCAGCAACCACAAAAACGGCGCTGTTTTCACCTTCCTGCTGCCCATGGAATAAAAAGGAGCATCTATGAGTACAAAATTATCCATTCTGATTATTGAAGATGAAGAAAATATCTGCAACTTTATCAAGACTTCCCTGCAGCTGCAGAATTATAAGATTATCACAGCCTCCACAGCCAGCGAGGGGCTTTCCATCGCCACCTCCGGCTCTGTGGATCTGATTCTTTTGGATCTGGGTCTGCCGGATATGGACGGACTTCATGTGATTCGCCAGATCCGCTCCTGGTCCAGCATGCCCATTATCGTCATTTCCGCCCGCACCAAGGAGCAGGAGAAGGTGGAGGCCCTGGACTGCGGCGCCGACGACTATATCACCAAGCCCTTTGGCACCAAGGAGCTTATGGCCCGCATCCGCACAGCCATGCGCCACAGCAACCGTCTCTCCTCCCAGGACGAAAATTACAAGCGCCCCTATATCTGCAAGGGACTGATCATTGACTTTGACAAGCGTCTGGTCACCCTTCACGGGCAAAATATTCACCTGACCCAGATTGAGTTTAAGATCGTGTCTCTGCTGGCCCAGAATGCCGGGCGTGTGCTGACCTACGATTCCATTCTCACCCATGTGTGGGGACCCTACATTGAGCAAAACAATCAGATTCTCCGGGTCAACATGGCCAATGTGCGGCGGAAGCTGGAACAGAATCCCGCAGAGCCCCAGTATATTCTCACAGAAGTGGGCATTGGCTATCGCATGGCCGAGGAGGATTAACGCCCGGCCAAAAGGCCAGGCGCTCTCTTTTTCTTATTCCCGATTGTAATTGATAAGGCAGCCCTTCCGGATGATTTCTCTCTCATCGTCTGTGAGGGCGCCCAGTCTCAGGGTAATCTCCCGGTTCTGATCTCCATTTACATAAGCTTTGATCTCCTCCTGTTTTTCCGTCACAGCCTGAAGGATATCCGGCAGGAAAAGAAAGTCTCCCTTGGCAAAGGGCAGCTCTCCCTCTTCAATCAGGAAGGGCAGCATGCCCCAGTTGATCAGATTGGAGCGGTAACGCTTGGTGGCATAGCTGTGGGCAATATTGGCCCAGCCCCCCAATACCTTCTGGCAGGAGGCCGCCTGCTCCCTGGCGGAGCCGTCTCCCGGCTTTACGGCAAAGATGGTGCTTCCCACTCCCACCGTAGTCTTGTCTACTCCCGAAAACCAGGTGTTTATGGCCTTAAATACAGGCTTAAGCTCCCGGACGGCCTCCACCGGACAGCTTCCCGCCTCTATGGCCTTCTGGGCCTTCTGTATCTCCTTGGCCAGCCCCACATAGGCCGGATCCTTCCTGGAAAGAGTAAACTCCGCCAGGCCTAAGGGATTGGACCGGTAAGAGGAGGTTTCCCCGGAGGGTATCAGCTCATCCGTGGTGGTAACCGGGTCGTGTATCTCGGAAACCACCTTCAGGATCATATGTCTGGGCAGAGGCGCCATGGCCGGCCAATCCTTGATATTGGGTCCAAACTGAATCTCTGCCTCCGGATCCGCCTGTCCCTTGCTGTCAAATACCCGGGTGGCATAAATCCGGCTGTCAAAGTGATAGGCAGGGTTGGTGTATTCCACATCCAGCTCCGTGGCCGCCGTGAGAACTCCCTGGTTGGCCGCCGTGGCTGCAATGGACCGGGCATCCATCAGGGCCACCGAGGCAATCTGGCCGCTCTGCAGCTTGGAGCCCTCCCGATTGGGGAAGTTCCGGGTAGAATGGCGGATACTGAGCCCGCGGTTGGCCGGAGTGTCTCCTGCCCCGAAGCAGGGCCCGCAGAAGGCGGTTTTCAGCACAGCTCCGCTTCCCATCAGGGCGGCGGCAGCTCCGTTTTTCACCAGCTCCATATACACAGGCATACTGGCCGGATATACACTTAAGGTAAAGGCTCCGTCTCCGATGCCCTTTCCGCCCAGAATATCCGCCGCTGCACAGATATTTTCAAAGCCTCCTCCCGCGCAGCCTGCAATAATCCCCTGCTCCACCAGTAGCTGGCCGTTTTTCACCTTGTCCTTGAGCGTAAAGTCCACGGCTCCGTCCAGGCTCACCCGGGCCTTTTTCTCCACATCATCCAGAATATCCAGAAGATTGGCCTTTAGCTCCTCAATGGTGTACGTATTGCTGGGATGGAAGGGCATGGCAATCATGGGCCGGATCTTTCCCAGGTCCACCTGAATCATTCCCTCATAATAGGCAACCTCTCCCGGATTCAGCTCTCGATAATCTTCCTCCCGTCCATGAATGGCATAAAACTCCCGAATGGTCTCATCCGTCCGCCAGATAGAGGACAGACAGGTGGTCTCCGTCGTCATGACATCGATGCCAATGCGAAAATCCGCGCTAAGCCTGGACACTCCATCCCCCATAAATTCCATGACCTTATTGTTCACATAGCCGTTGGCAAACACCGCCCCGATAATGGCCAGAGCCACGTCCTGGGGTCCCACTCCCTTGGCCGGCTCTCCTGTGAGATACACCCCCACCACTCCCGGCATTGGAATATCATAGGTCTTTTTCAAAAGCTGCTTTACCAGCTCCGGTCCGCCCTCTCCCATAGCCATGGTTCCCAGAGCGCCGTAACGGGTGTGGCTGTCCGAGCCCAGAATCATCTGTCCCCCGGCTGCCAGCATTTCCCTGGCATACTGGTGGATGACCGCCTGGTGGGGGGGGACATAGACCCCGCCGTATTTTCTGGCACAGGAAAGACCATACATATGATCGTCCTCATTGATGGTTCCCCCCACAGCGCAAAGACTGTTGTGACAGTTGGTCAACACATAGGGCATGGGAAAACGGGTAAGGCCGGAGGCCCGGGCTGTCTGGATAATTCCCACAAAGGTAATATCGTGTGATGTAAGCTTGTCAAACCGAATCTGAAGCTGCTCCATGGACCCGGAGGTATTGTGGCTCTCCAGGATTCCATAGGCCATGGTTTGCTTTTTTGCTTCCTCCTTGACGGGCACGCTTCCCAGCCTGTTCTTCAAAATCGCCGACGCATCCGTATTGTCCGGAATAATCTCTCTGCCATGCAGCACATAAGCGCCGCCTTCCAATAATTGAATCATCATGCTCCTCCTCTTTTTCCTGCTCTCCCGGGTGCAGAATCCCCCTATTTATTCTGTAAATATTCCGCCACGATCTTTTCCTCGGAAAAGTAATATTTTACTCCCCGAACCTCCTGGTATTCCTCATGGCCCTTTCCGATTAGCGCCACAATATCTCCCTTTCCGCAGTGATCAATGAGATAATGGATGGCTTCCTTTCTGTCCAGGATAATCTGGTATTTACCGTCATACTCCTTAAGTCCCTGGATAATATCCGCGTTGATGGAATCCATCTCCTCATCCCGGGGATTGTCCATGGTAATCACGGTTAAATCCGCATATTTTCCCGCAATGCGTCCCATATCAAAGCGCCGCTGCCGGGGACGGTTTCCCCCGCCGCCAAAAAGACAAATCAGCCGCTCTGGCTCATAGCCCTTTAGCATAACCAGAAGGCTCTCCATGCTCAGAGCGTTATGGGCATAGTCAATGATAAAGGTGGTAAAATGAGCCGTATCCTGAAGAAGCTGGGTCCTGCCCTTTACCGCCACCCGCCTGAGAGCCTCCTCCCTGGCTTTGGGGCCAATCCCCATGAGAAAGGTCACTGCCGTGGCTGCCAGGGCATTTTCCACATTAAAGTCTCCCGGCATTCCCAGGACCACATCCTCCGCAAGCTTTCCGGAAATATGAAAGGTGCTGCCCAAAAGGCCAGGCTCCCAACGTTTCTGGATGTTTTCCCCGTAGAAATCCGCCTTCTCCCGAATAGAAAAGGTATAGCGACAGCCTGCATGCATGGTTACCTGCTGCCAGTTGGGATCATCCCGATTGGCCAAGGTGGTTTTTGTCTGGGAAAACAGAAGCCGCTTGCAGGCCAGATACTCCTCAAAATCCTCGTGCTCTCCGGGGCCGATATGGTCCGGAGAAATGTTGAGAAACAGGCCATAATCAAAGATAATCCCCTCTGTGCGCTTCTGCTTTAAGCCCTGGGAGGACACCTCCATCACCACTGTGTCGCAGCCGGCCTGATACATCTGGGCAAATAATCCGTGAAGCTCCAGGGATTCCGGGGTGGTATTTTTCGTGGGAAATTTTTCCTCTCCCAGAAAAGCCCCCATGGTCCCAATAAGGCCTGCCTTATGTCCCGCCGCCTCCAGGATCCGGCAGATCATATGGGAGGTGGTGGTTTTACCCTTGGTCCCGGTTATGCCGATCATGGTCATCTTCTCTGCCGGATATCCGTACCAGGCCGCCGAGATCCGTGCCAGGGCGCTCCTGGTATCCCTGGTCCGCACAATGGCCCCATTTCCCCACTTCTTTTCCGACCCCTGTGTATTCGCGGCCTCATCCGTCCCGGACGGATTCTCCAAGAGCTCCAGACTATAAGATCTATCTGCCTCATCCAAGGATGCCGCCTTCAGCTGTCCCTCTAAAGCCTCCACTGCTCCGGCCTGCTCTTCCTTTGACTCCTCGTTTACGGCCAGTCCTGCCGCTTTTAAGCTCTCCTCGGATCCTGTCTCTATGAGAACGGCCGCCGCTCCCGCCTCCAGGGCCTGTGGGATATAGGCATGTCCGTCCGCCCGAAAGCCCTTCAGACACACAAACAGGGAGCCGGCCTGTACCTCTCTGGAAGAAAATGCCACGGATGTGATTTCCTCTTCGCCGTCTCCCCTTACATACTCACACTCTATGTCATTCAGTAAATTCTTCAATATCATCATAATATTCTCCCCGGAATACAATCTGCGACGGTCCCGTCATATGCACAATGTCCGCCTGGTCCCATTCCACATCCAAGGGACCGCCCGGCTGCCGTACCTCCACCCGACGTCCGCACAGGCCCAGCCGGTTGGCTACCACCACAGCCGCGCAGCAGCCGGTGCCGCAGCCCAAGGTTTCCCCGCAGTTGCGCTCCCACTCCCGGATGCGGATATGGCTGTCATCCAAAACCTGGGCAAAGGTCACATTGGTTTGCTGGGGAAAGCATGGGTGACTTTCCACGGATTTTCCATATTTTTCCAAATCAAACGTGCCCAGATCCTCCCGGGCATCCAGGAAAAGCACGGTGTGAGGGTTTCCAAAGGAAATGCTGGAGGCCCGAAATTCCCGGTCCGCTACCCTTAGCCTCTGGTCCAGAAAAAATTCCTCCTGCGTATCCACAGGAATTTTTTTCGCCAGAAACTCCGGCTTTCCTATCTGTGCATGAATATTGACCACCTGGCCATTTTTCACCAGAAGCTCCACAGTCTGGCAGCCCCCCAGGGTTTCCACCGTCAGAAGCTCCTTTTTGGTATATCCGCTGCAATAATACAGCTTGGAGGCGCTCCGCAGGGCATTCCCGCACATCTCCGCCTCAGACCCGTCAGGATTGAAAATGCGCATACGAAAATCGCAGGGTTCAGAGGGGCACAGCATGACCATGCCATCAGAGCCCACGCCAAAGTGCCGGTCAGAGATGCGCCGGGCTAAATTCCCCGGCGCATCTATTTTCTGGCTGATGGCATCAATATACACATAATCATTGCCAAAGGCCTGCATTTTTGTAAATAAAACCTTCATGGCTAAGCCTCCATAGCCTGAGCCAGATCCGCAATAATATCCTCCACCTTCTCAATGCCGATGGAGATCCGCAGAAACCGCTCGTTGATGCCAAGCTTCTCCCGAATATCTGCCGGAATAGATTCGTGGGTCTGGGTCAGAGGATAGGTGATCAGGGTCTCCGTTCCCCCCAGGCTCTCTGCAAACAGAATCATATTGGTTTTGGTCAGCAGAGACTTGGCTGTCTCCAGGGTGTCCACCTCAAAGGAAATCATGCCTCCAAAGCCCGTGCTCTGGCTCTTGCTGATGGCATAGCCCGCATGATCTGCAAAGCCGGCATAGTAAACCTTTTTCACCTTGGGCTGTTCCCGCAGCCACTTGGCCACTATGGCCGCATTCTCATTGTGCTTTTCCATGCGCAGACACAAGGTCTTTAAGCCCCGCAGCAGAAGCCAGGAATCAAAGGGAAATGATCCGAGAGCTCCTGATTATTTACCACCACAATGCCGGCAATCACATCGTTGTGTCCGCAGAGATACTTGGTTCCGCTGTGCACCACAATGTCCGCTCCCAGGGAAATGGGACGCTGGAAATAGGGGGTCAAAAAGGTGTTGTCCACCACCAGAAGAGCCCCAATCTCCTTTGCAATCTCTGACAGCTTCCGGATATCCGCCACCTTCATCATGGGATTGGTGGGCGTCTCCACAAAGAGCATTTTGGTGGAGGGATGAATGGCGGCCCGGACAGCCTCCGTGTCTGCCATATCTACATAAGTAAATACGCAGCCCTGGTTCTTGAAAATATCCTCTCCGATGCGGTAGGTTCCTCCGTAGATATCATCTGAGAGGAGTACGTGATCTCCCGGCCTTAAAATGCCGAATACCGACATATTGGCAGCCTGTCCGCTGGAAAAGGCAAAGCCTGCCGTGCCGCCCTCCAGAATGGCCATGGTGCGCTCCAGCTCCTCTCGGGTGGGATTCTTTAAGCGGGTGTAGGTGTATCCGGTAGACACGTCAAAATCCTTGTGCCGGAAGGTGGCAGACTGAAAGATGGGAAAGCTTACCGCTCCCGTTATGGGGTCGCAGCCAAGTCCCCCGTGAACCACCTTGGATTCAAAATGCAAATCTTCCTTTGTATCATAAGAATCATAAAAGCAATCTTCTATCATCCTGTTATCCTCCATTTTTTTGATTAACAGCTGTTCTAACTATATCATGGGAAGGGGTATTTTTCAACCACAACTGCGTGGGAATGCGGGGAATTGTCTAAATAATATAGGTGTTTGCTTTGGTGCCAGTTGGTAATGAATTTTAAATTTGCATGTCATCTTTTAGAGAAAGTATACCCCTCCCATCCTGTTGCAATTCAAAATTTCTACAGGCAGAGGTAAAAAAGGGGGATCTGATTGCCGGCCTTGGCCTTTTTTCTTAGCTTTCCTCTTATCCGGAATTCAGATTTTCTCTGCGGTACTGCCCCGGAGGCCTGCCCTGTGTTTGGCGGAATACCTTGCAGAAGTAGGCTTCGCTGGAGAATCCGGTTTCCATGGCAATCTCTGCGATGGTGGCCTGGGATGTGCGCAGCAGGCGCCGGGCTATTTCTATTCGGTACTCCAGCAGGTATTCTGTTGGGGTCTTGTGGATGCAGCCCTGAAAGCAGCGGAGGCATTCCCGCTTGCTTACGGCTGCAGAGGCTGCTATTTCTTCCAGCAGAAGCTTTTGGCTGTAATTTTTCTGAATAAAGGCCATCATGGTTTGAATCCGCTCCTGGTTCACCAGTTTTACAGGGCGACGACGGCTTTCCTGCTCCCGGATCTCTTCTAAAAGCAGAAGCCACATTTCTGAGAGGAGATTTCGGGTCTGAAACTCTGAATTTTCCTCCTTTTGCAGACAGGCCAGCCGGACAAGCTTGGTTAGCATGGCTCTTTGCCGTGGATTCTCTCCCCTGATCTCTAAAAGCTCCAAATTTTTATTTGTTAAAATGGGCTCCAGGTATTTGGTCTCAAAGATGCTTTTAAAATGGCCGCTTAAAAAGGTGGCGTGAAATAGGTGTGAGTCCAAAATCACCGGCTGCCCTTTTTCTTTGGGCTCCATGGTACAGAGAATATTGGTGTTTATAAAAAATCCCTGGTTTTTCTCAAACACATAGCTTTCATTGGCCGTCTCCACAGCCACGAACCCACTTACCACATGACACAACTCCAGCTCCTCATGCCAATGCCAGGGAACCCGGGTGACCATCAGATCCTCGTGATGCATAACGTAGGGATATTCCGAGGTCAGTCCCGCTATCTCCTCCAGCTGGTTATCCCGCACCTTGATTGCCATCTTCCCTTATCCTCCCTGATTCTTGGTGTGATTATTTTATCATTTTTGGATTGTTTTTGGCGCTATTTTTATAAATATCGTCTCTTTCTCTATATAAAAAACTCCTATCTCTTTTTATAATAATACTATAGAAAAGCACCAGCTGTAAAGAAAAAAGGAGGGGATTGTCCATGCGTTTTGAACGATATCATCAGCTAAAGGCCTATGCCGACGCCCATCCCGACCGGCTGGCCGCCATTACGGAGGAGGAGCTTTTGGTCGTTATGTTTCAGGAATCTGAAAAGCTTCCCCTTCCATCCGAATCCACATGCTCCGCCCTGACTGGCGGAACGCCGCAAGGAGGTGAAACTGTATGAGTATACTCCTCATTATCGCCATTCTCTTATCTATGGTATCTCTGTGTATTCTGGAGGAACATTTGGGAGAATCCCATTAGTTTTTGCAAAACGGTTGTCTTGAATCGTATGGATGATTTTGCAAGACTAACCCTAAATTCAAACATCTGATTTTATTTTAAAATTATTGGTAAAATTAGATTATCTCTTTAGAAATTCTTATATGTCGGAATAGCCTGTATTTTCGGGCTTTTCCGGCAGTTTAGATATGGGGAGAAGTTCACATATACCCTCATAAACCTTTAGGTTTTCCCTC
>CANPIM010000063.1 GCA_947574135.1 uncultured Lachnospiraceae bacterium | reverse complement strand
GTTTCATCCTGAACCAGCCGCTCCTCCAGCACCGGGAGGGTCAGCATAACCATTATGATCACCGAAAACACCGGCAGAAAGACCACCAAAAGGATCAGGGACAGGGGCCAGAGAAACAGGAAGCTCCCCAGGAGGACCAGTGAGGCCATGAGGAGAAACAGATTTCTCTTTGTCTCCAAAAGCGTCAGGATTGCCGCATTTCTCAGCGCCAGAAGGGGACCCAGCTTTAAGAGAGCAAGCTGAGGATACAGCCATCCCAGCAGAATCAGCACAAAGGCCAGAAAGGCAGCCGTAGCCACATAGGAAATCGCCTCTCCATAGGGTGTCGTCAATTTCCAGCAGCAGATGGGAATGGCCACAAGCGCCGCTGTGAGCGCCAGACTGGAGAAAAAATTTG
Organism: uncultured Lachnospiraceae bacterium; assembly: GCA_947574135.1. Classification (GTDB taxonomy): domain Bacteria; phylum Bacillota; class Clostridia; order Lachnospirales; family Lachnospiraceae; genus RGIG4284. The sequence goes on along the minus strand of CANPIM010000063.1, from coordinate 19,127 downwards.
CCTTGAATTCCCTCCAGAAGGTCCCAAACAGCTCCCCATAGCCCACTCTCCAATACTGGAGCACCACTGCGTAAAGTCCGCACAGGGCGGCGGGAATGGTGATAACCGGAAGGGAAAACAGCGCATATAAAAGGTTGGCCCGCAGCAGATCAAAAAAATGCGTGGTGAGCAAATACCAGAGACGCTTCCCCATGCTGTTACTCCTCCGTCAGCCGGGTAATGTCAATGGTGCGGATTCCGTCGGGCGCCGAAATATAATAGGAAACCAGAATCTCTCCATTTTCCCGCTGAAACGCGTGGGGATATCCCAAATCTCCGTTGGGCGCATCGTCCCGCAGAATCACCTCTTCCGCCTGGGCAATATCCGTCAGCTCGCTATTGCAGAGGCGCACCCGGATGCCAAAGGGCTCCCGGCGATAGCCGTAGGAAAGAAGCACCTTTCCACTCTTTAAGCGCAAGGCATGGAAGGGGCTGGAACCCCAACAGTCTGGAATCTCCTCCACAGGACCAAAGGTTTTGCCATCATCTTCGGAAACTACAATGTGCAGGTTTAAATAGGTGTCATCAAACTCCACGCCCGGAAGGGTATAATCGGTCTGGGTCCGAATCAGGCAGATGAGCCGGCCAGATTTCGTGTAATAGAGGTTGGGCTCCAGATAATTCTTTTTGCACTCCGGATCAAAGGCCACGTCTCCATACAGCTCCCAACTCTCTCCCCGATCCGTGGAGCGGAGCAGTCCCACCCGGGACAATTCACCTAATTTCTGACAGCCATAATAGGCCAGCAGCAGACTCTTGTCCGGCAGCTCCACCATATTTCCCCTGATAGCTACCTGAGGAGGCATTCCCGGGATATGAAGCGGCGGCATATGACGCCAGGTTTTTCCATTGTCATCCGAAATACAGTAGGCGGCTCCATTGGACATGCAGTCATACTTTCCGTGGAGGCTCCGGCCATATTTGGCAAACTCCGCCTCCCCCCACCGGCTGGGCCCCTCTCCTATGGGAATCAGCTCCCAGCGGAAATAGGTCACAAGAATACGCCCGTCGGAGAGAACGTTTACGCAGGGGTCCTGCTCACTCATGGCATCATCCAGAATCACATGCAGATCCTTCTCAAAGGTTTGTCCGCCATCCCTAGAAACAATGAATACATCCTTGGCCGTGGGATCCACATGGGTCACCCGGCCGAATTCCTTCTGCCGCTCCTTGGCATGACGGAAGGCACAGACTACCGTGCCGTCTGGAAACTGAGCCAAATTTGGAAAAGCCACATACTCCTCATCCCGATAGATGGTTTCATGCTGTACAATCTTTAACATCTTCTACCCCTTTACGCCGGAGCCAACCAAAGACTCCACAAAGAATTTTTGACAGGTGACAAAGGCAATCATAATAGGCAAGAGCATCAGCACGTTTGCCGCCATAATCGCCGGGTAATTCTGAGACTGATCATCTGAAAAGGACTTGACCGCCATAGGTAAGGTAAACAGCTTGGGGGTCCACAGATACATCAGAGGCTTCTCATAGTCATTCCAGGACCAGAGAAAATACATAAATAAAAGAGTGGACGTGGAGGACTTCACATTGGGCATGGCAATGCTCCAGTAAATCCGAAAATGTCCTGCCCCGTCAAGGCGTGCCGACTCAATAAGAGAATCCGGAATGGACAAAAAGGCCTGCCGCATCAGGAACACACCAAACGTGCCCCCAAAGAAATATCCCAGCCATAGGGACGCATGAGAATTCAAAAGCCCAAGCTTGGAATAAATAATATAGGTAGGCAGAATCGTCACCATACCCGGAAGCATGGTTGCAGCAAGCTTCATCAAAAACAGCTTGTCCCGTCCCGCAAAATTCACCTTCGCATAGGCATATCCAGCCATGGTACAGGAGAAAAAGGTCCCAAACACCGCGATCAGAGATACCTTCACAGAATTCAGAAAATAGGTGAAATAGGGAATCTTGCCAAAGAGCAGAGCCGTATAGCCCTTTAAGGTGGGCCTGGTGGGAAGCCATTCAATGGGAAAGGTGAAAACCTCATTCATTCCCTTAAAGGATGTGGAAAACATCCATACAAAGGGGATGACCATGGCAATGCCCAGGAACCAGACCAAAAGGGTTGCCACACAGCGCCCCATAATTTGTTTCTTTTTTGCAGATTTTTTTCTTTCCAAAACCACTCCCCCTATTCCACGCTGAATTTTCGTTCCTCACGACAGCGAAAGATTGCAAAAATCAGGACCAGCACCGTCAAAAGCCAGGCCAGGGCACAGGCGTAGCCGGTACGGTTCGTAATAAATGAGGAACGGTAAATATAAAGCCCCAGGGTATAGGTGCTTGTTCCGGGGCCGCCGTTGGTGATAACCTGCACAAATCCCCACATCTGCAGACTGCTCACCACACCTAAAATGGTCAGCATAAAGGTCATGGGAGCCAGCTGTGGTATGGTGATATGCAAAAATTTGGCAACCACACCGGCGCCGTCCACCTCTGCCGCCTCATAGAGCTCCTGGGGAATCTGCTGGAGCGCGCCGCTGTACATGAGAATGCTGTAGCCCAGATCCTTCCAGAGGAGCACAATGGCCACGGCCAGAAGGGCCCACTGACTGCTGCTAAGCCATCCGGGGAGCGCACTCTCCGAAATGCCAAGGACCATCAAAAGGGCGTTTACAGGTCCCTTTGTCTTGTGAAACAAGGCTTCCCAAATAGTAGCAATGGCCACAATATTGGTTACATAGGGCAAAAAATACATGGCCCGGACGCCGGCCTTTCCATAGACAGCCTTATTCATCAGGCTAGCCAGCACCGCCGCCAGAAACAACTGGATGGGCAGCACCAAAAGAAGCTTGGCATTGTTGATCAGGCAGGCCTTTAAATAGGGATCGGTGAACATATCCGTAAAATTTTTGAGCCCTACAAAGTTAGCCTCCTCATAGCCACGAACCAGGTTCCAGTCTGTAAATGCCATAACCAGGGAGAAGCCGATACCAAACAGCGTAAAAACCAGAAAGCCGATAAGGTTGGGGGCAACCAACAGATAGCCGCTGATGGTATCCATTCGACGCCCTGGCTTCCGCTCCTTCTGGCGTTTCTTTCTCTCTCTTGTCATACTGTTTCCTTTCTATCTCCAAAACAGAGGAACAGCCACAAACGCCGGATGTCTCTGCTTTGCGGCTGTTCCCTTTCTGTCAGTTCGCGTTGGAAAGCTCCATAGCTCCCATATCCTGCATCATGTCTACCCATTCATCAATGCTCATCTCGCCGTTCATAAACAGAGCATACTGCTCATTATACAGCGTAGTCATCAGGGAAACCTTATCTGCATGCTCCGGATTGTAGTTATACCGTACCAGATGAGACTCAAAGTCCACGGCTACGGCCTCCTCCGCCACTTCCTGACTGTAAACCTGGGTGTGCTGCTCACCTGCGGAATCCAGATACTCGGTAAAGGTCTTGGTAGCCAGCGTCATATCTGCATCCTTAAAGACGGGCATATAGTTGGCACCCTCCTCTGCACAGTAGTTGCAGACAAATTTTTCAAACTCATAGGCCTCGGCCGGATGGGCAGAGCTCTTGGGAATATAGAAGCCTGCGTTCACACGATAGTAGGAAACATCCTTGCCGTTCTCATCCATATAGGGAACATTGGTAACACCCAGCTCAAACTCCAGTTCGCCTGCGCCCGGATCGTCATACATATAGTTCTGCAGATATACCAGGGTGTAGGGACCGTCCACAATCATGGCAGCCTGCTGGTTAGCCAGAGCCCACCGGCGATTCAGGGATTCTGCCTTGATGGTGGCCAAATCCGGGCAAACCTTATCCACGGTAGACAGATCATACAGCTCCTGCATACATTTTTTCAGAATCTCATCGTCAAAGTTGGGGGCAATGGTTCCGTCCTCCATCTCCTTAATCATGGACCAGCCACTGTTCTCCGCCATAATATGAACCGTGTCCTCCCAGTTATAGGGCCATACGCAGCCGTAGACGCCATTGGTCGGATCGTTAAGCTTCTTGGCCGTCTCCACGAACTCCTCAAAGCTCCAGTTCTCCGGAATCTGAATATTAGCCGCATCGGTCATGGTCTTGTTGTAGAATACCTTAAAGGTATTGCCGGCGTAGGGAACACCGATTACATGACCGTCATAGGAAAACATCTTTACAGCCAGGCTGCCATACATGTCCTCATAGTCGTCGCCGGCTGCCTGAATGTATTCATCCATGGGCAGCACGCCGCCGCTGATGGCTCTCTTGTAGATATCGCTCTGCTCCAGATATACCACATCAACCACCTCGCCACCGCTGATCATGGTATCCAGATTGGCCAAAAACGTCTCGTCCACGGAGCTGCTGAGCTCAATGTACTCCACCTCTACCTCCGGATGAAGCTCATTCCATTTGGTAATAATCTTGTTGGCTTTGTCATTCATAGACCAACCGGCTGCCACCCAACGGATGGTGACCTTCTCATCACCGGCTCCGTCCTCTCCGGCATTCGCAGTTGTGCCTCCTGTCTCTCCCTGTGGTTTGGAATCTTCCCCTTCTGATTTACCGCCACACGCGGACAATCCCAGAACCATAACCACTGTCAGACACAACGCTGTCAGCCGCCGCAAAACATGTTTCCTTTTCATTCCTTTTGTTTCCTCCTCATAACTATTTTCTTATGGATATTCTACCCAATGAAGTCATTTTACCCCCCCGTACTTGGTTTTGTCAATCCCTTATTTGCTATTTTGCACAAATATTCTACATTATTTTACATTTCATCGTCTTTTTTAACGAAAAGCAAGATTTCTAAAACGAAATTTATATTATTTCTATAACGAAAAATTTGAAATTTCGTTGACATTATCTGACATCCGTGCTATGTTGCGTTAAGAGCTTACACAACAATTTTTTCATTATATTTGCCGCTATAAGGTTATAAACACCAACAAATGTCCGCGCAACAAATACATTCTGTTTTCCAGAAAGGAGAATTTCAACCATGCCGCTTATGCCAACGTCCGAAATACGAAGGGAACAAATCTATTGTGATCTGGGCAACCTCTGTGAGCCATCCTGTCACATTTCTCCTCTGCGGGAGCTCTTTCGTTGGAACAGCGTTCCCTATGAAACCGCTCAATTTCAAGGCACCCTGTTAGTGTCCGCATACAACGGACAGCCTGAAAACGTTACCCTGCCCCTGGGACTATCCGGATGGTACCGGATCTATGTGGGACTTGGGGCCTATGGATGCACCGGAGAGTTTCCGGATATTATCAATCTAAAGCTTACGGATGACGACGCCTTTATGCACCTTTCCCCAAGCGCGCAGGCCGGCTATGCCTATCACTCCATCCAGGAATGCTTCTGGCGCTGTGCGGATCTTTCCGGACAATCCCTGGAAATCGGAAAGCACCGGGAGGGGCAGCCCTGCGAGGCCCTTTTGGCCTGGGTTCGGGTGGTGCCTATGGACGACCAGGAGGTGGCTTCCTGGAAGGCTGATTTGGCCCGAAAGGATACCAAACGCATTTATGCCACCAACGATATGCATGGGATGCTGTCTCTGTACGGACTAAAGAAAAAAGAGGAATGGAGAAGTGTGGTACAGGAATACATAGACTCGGATGTGGAATGGCTTTCCCTGGAAAATATTCTCTGCTTTGACGGGGAGCTCAGCACAGGAAATCCCCAAAATTTCGCCTTCTGCAGGCCGGGAGATTCTGACGTTCAACGCCTGCTAAAGCAGTATTTTACCCTGGATATGCTTTCCGATCTGGTGACTTACGGAGCGCAAAAGGACATTAAGATCTGCCTGTCTCTGCGCATGGGCGCCTGGGGAATGGAATTCCCCTATGATCAAATGTATTTTGACAATGCCTTTGCCCTGGCGCACCCGGAGCTTCGCTGCATAGATCGGGACGGCTCTCCCATCGACGCCCTCTCCTATGCATATCCGGAGGTCCAGGACTATATGATTGACCGGTTTGTCCAAATGGCTGCCACTGGCTGTGCGGCCGTGGAAATGATCTTCAGCCGGGGAGTGCCTTATGTTCTGTTTGAAGAGCCCTTTCTCCGGCTCTACCGGGAGCGCTATGGAGAGGATCCCCGGGAGCTTCCCCTGGATCACCCAAAGGTCACGGAGCTTCGCTGTGAGATTCTCACCGGATTTGTCCGTCGTCTGCGGACATCCCTGAACGGGGCGCGCAGCGAAAAGCCCCTGGGGCTCCACGCCCGGGTACAATTCTGTCTCTATGACTGCCGCCATGTGGGAGTGGATCCGGAAGTCTGGGCCAGGGAAGGGCTTATTACGGCCATCATCAGCTATCCCCAGCGAATTCGGGAGATTTTACCAGGAGAGCTTTGGCAAACGGAGCAGCCTGGACATCTGAATCTGGAAAGCTATGGAGAGTTTGTGCGGACCAGTGAAACGTCTACCATTCTAAGGCAACAGGATTTCCGGTTCCTGCCTCCTTTTAAGGACTCCCGGGGCGTTCTCCAGGGACCGGCGGATCAAGAGGAACGGGTATCCGAATTTATGCGCCTAGAGGAGGCCTACGGGGTTCAGATTTATCTTGAGATCCTGCCCCGGTTTCTAAGTCCCGAGGAATATCGGGAGCGGGCCCTGGAGCTCTACCGCTGTGGCTGCGGCCATATCAGCCTGTGGGATACCTATATGCGGGCGCCCCGAAAGGCGGAATGGAGTATGGTGCGCCGCTTAGGCCACCGGGAGGAGCTGTCCTCCTACACAAGCGGAGAGGGCGAGCTCTACCGGCAGGTCCGCCTGCTGAAAATCGGCAGTAAGGACGTCAGCCGCTATAAGCCGGCCTGGGGAGGCTGAGCCCCGGAGATCCTCTCTGTGATTTCTTTTGCCGCCTTGGTGCCGGCCAGGCCTCCCACCCCTGTTTCCCGCAGAGAAACGTGCATGGCCTCCCCCACCTCCTTCATGGCATCGATCACCTGATCTCCGGGAATTCGGCTCTCAATGCCGGCCAGAGCCATATCTGCCGCTGCCATGGCATTGACGGCCCCTATGACATTGCGCTTGACACAGGGGACCTCCACCAGACCGGCCACGGGATCACAGACCAGGCCCAGAAGATTTTTAAGACTGATGGCAGCAGCCGTTACCATCTGCTCCCCGGTGCCTCCCATAAGGGAGACCAGGGCTCCGGCCGCCATGGCGGAGGCCGAACCAATCTCCGCCTGGCATCCCCCGGCCGCTCCGGAGATAAAGGCCCGGGACGCAATGACCTGGCCGATTCCTGCCGCCACAAAAAGAGCCTCTATGACCTGCTCCCTGAGAAAGCCCCCTTCCTGGTACAGCGGAACCAGCACGGCCGGCAACACCCCGCAGGCGCCTGCCGTGGGAGCCGCCACAATGCGTTTCATACAGGCGTTGGATTCTCCCATCTGGAGGGCGCCTGCCATAACCCGTCCCATGCGTTCTCCGCACAGAGAGTGCCCTTTTTTTCTATACGCCTCCATCTGTCCCCCGGCTCCTCCAACCAGGCCACTGTCAGATCTGCGACCGACCTCATAGCTCTGGCTGGCCTCAAGCATAGCCTCCCACATGGTTTCCATCTGGCTCCAGGTGGCCTCTCGGCTCACGGCCCGATCCCGCATATCCTCCTGTATCACCGCCTCCCAAAAGGATATGTGTCTCTCTGCACAAATTTTTAAAATTTCTTCCAATGCTGTAAATGCCATGTGTTTTCCCTACTCCTCCATATTTACATAGATAGCCTTCCGGATTCCCCTAAGGCCCCTAAGCTGCGCCAAAAGCTCTCCCGGAATGTTCTGATCAGCCTCCACAATCATGAGGGCCTGACCGCCCCGACAATCCCGGTACAGCTGCAGGGTGGAAATATTGATGGCTCTCTCAGCCAAAAGGCCGGTTACCTGGGCCACACAGCCCGGTTGATCCACATTGCGGACAATAAGGGTGGGCGCCTCCCCGGTAAAGCTTACCCGGATCCCCTCAAGCTCATCCACCGCAATACGCCCGCCTCCCAGGGAGGAAGCCTGTACCTCCAGTCTTTTGCCATTCTCGCCAATTACCAGGAGCCTGGCCGTATTGGGATGTGCCTCCTTGATCTCCCCAAGCTCAAAGACAATCTTCAATCCCTGCTCCTCTGCCAGAGAAAGACTGTCCGGCACCCGGATATCATCCGGCTTCATCCCCAAAAGTCCTGCAGCCAGGGCCCGATCCGTGCCGTGTCCGCGCCCGGTAGCCCCAAAGGAGCCGGAGAGAAGAATCCTTGCCTCTGCCGGCTCCTCTCCCAAAAGTCGCCGGGTAATCAGCCCAATGCGCACGGCGCCTGCCGTGTGGGAGCTGGATGGCCCTATCATTACCGGCCCAAGAATATCATAAATATTCATTCTAATTGCTTCACCTTTCTGCGCCGGAAGGCCGGCACGGTACCTGATACGTATATTGTATCCCTCATTTTCAGTGCCATACATCCATGCTTTACAGCTAAAAAACCGCCTGCCCCGGATTTTGGGACAGACGGTCTCACCTTTTTCCATACGGCTGTTGGTTTATTTATCCTCCTCACCCAAATCCAGACTGCGGATAATTCCCTTGGCAATTCCCTTGGCTGTCAGGTTTTGGTAAGAATCATCGGTCAGGCTTCCGGCCTCACGGGCATTGCTGGCGTATCCCACCTCCACCAAAACGGCAGGAATCTCCACATCATTGATAATGGTAAAGGCTCCTACATGGGAACCGCCATCCTTAGCCTCTGTCTCGGCGGCCACGGCGGCCACCACCTTATCAGCCAAAAGCTTGCTCTGATCCGATCCCTTTCGGTAATAGGTCTCGATTCCCGATGCGTTTTCGTCCTCCGAATAATTCAGATGTACGCTGACCAGCAGATCGGCCTGGCTGTCCTTTACCGCCTGCACCCGCTCCTCCTTAGAAAGGCGCGTGTCATCCGCTCTTGTAAGCACTACCTCATAGCCGTTGCTCTCCAGCATAACCTTAAGCTTCTCCACAATATCTATGGAGGCATTCTTTTCCGCAAGCTCTCCGCTTGACAGACCAATATCCGCGCCCCCATGTCCGGCATCCAGCATAATCACAAAGGTATCACCCTTGGGTTTTATGGGCTCCTCTTTGGAGACCCGGCCGCCCACCAGCTTTACAGCCATATACACAATAAAAATAATCAGTGCAATGGCCAAAATGGCTCCAGAGATCAGAACTGCCAGACGAATCATTTTCTTTTTCCGTCTCCTCTTTCTGCGCAGCTCTCTCTGCCGCCGTTCTTTGGCAGTCAGCGGTCGTCTTGCTTCATCTCTTGTGCCCATTTCCCATGTCCTCCTGCATTGTTAGTCATCCCATTTATCGCAGAGCGCGTCGATCTGATCTGCAAACTTGGCCAAATCCTTATTAGGACGCCCTTCGGAGCGCTGAATAATCCCAAGCAGACGCCTTCCGGCCTCCACCAGACGCTCGAACACCCGTGTCCGCTTCTTCGTCGTGATCTTTTGCTTTTCCAGACGAACGGTATTTCCCATCTCGAGGCAGGTGTCTGTGATAAGGTCATAGCAGCAGCCGCTGTAGGGCGCTGTGGTCCGATACCCGAAGGTATCCTGTAAATATGCCGCGTAGGTATCGCAGACTGTGTCATCTCCGTGTACAATAAATACCCGCTGGGGCTTTTCCTCAAAACCGTTTAGCCAGTCTGTAAGTCCCTGCTTATCCGCATGGCCGCTGATACCGGCCAGCACCCGGATATTCGCCTGTATCTCCACAGGCTCTCCAAAGAGACGAACCTCACTGGCTCCCTCCACAATGGCTCGCCCCAGGGTTCCCACGGCCTGGTAGCCCACAAAGAGAATGGTGCTGTCTGCCCGCCACAGATTGTGTTTCAGATGATGACGGATACGTCCTGCCTCGCACATACCGGAGGCTGACAAAATCACCTTGGGCTCGCTGTCAAAGTTAATGGCTTTGGACTCATCGCTGGTAATGGACAGAGACAATCCCGGAAAGCTTATGGGGTTAATGCCCTTGCGCACCAGCTCCATGGTCTCCTCGTCAAAACAGCTGTACTGATTTTTGTTAAACACGGTGGTGGCCTGCACAGCCAGAGGGCTATCCACATAGACCTTAAAGTCCTCATGTCCCTTTACCCGCCGCTCCATTTTAATCTGTCGCAGAAAATACAGCATCTCCTGGGTACGACCCACTGCAAAGGAGGGAATCACCACATTGCCCCCCTTGTCAAAGGTGCTCTGGAGAATTTCCGTAAGAGCCTCCACATAATCCGGCTTCACCCCGTGGCTCCGATCCCCATAGGTGGACTCCATAATCACATAATCTGCCTGGGCAATCCGCTTGGGATCTTTTAAGATAGGCTGATCCAGGTTTCCGATATCCCCGGAGAACACCAGTTTCTTTTTCTGGTCTCCCTCCTCCAGCCACAGCTCAATACAGGCAGATCCCAGAAGATGTCCCACATCTGTAAAGCGGATGCGGATTCCCTCTGCCACCTGAATGGTTTCCTCGTATTCGCACCCCTGAAGGAGACGGATAGCCCCGTCCGCAGCCTCCATATCGTAAAGGGGCACGTACTCTTCCTTGCCGGCTCTCTTTGCCTTGCGGTTTCGCCACTCTGCCTCAAACATCTGAATGTGCGCACTGTCTCGGAGCATAATCTCACACAAATCCCGGGTAGCCTGGGTGGTGAGAATAGCCCCCCGAAAGCCCCGCTTATAAAGCAGCGGCAGAAGGCCCGAGTGATCGATGTGGGCATGGGTCAGAAAAACATAATCAATCTGTGAGGCTGCCACCGGAATCTCCTGATTGTCGTAAATGTCCGGTCCCTGCTCCATTCCGCAATCCACCAGCATGTATTTTCCACATGCCTCCACCATATGACAGCTTCCCGTCACCTCGTGTGCTGCTCCTAAAAATGTTAGCTTCATCCCATGTATCATCTCCTTTGTTTTCATACTTCTAGTATACCTGTTTTCCCATGGAAATACAAGAAGAATGCATCAGATCCTTTTCTGTGCGTAAAGCTTCCGCAAAAGGGCAATCTCCCGCCTGTAGCCCTCCTCATCGTTGGGCGTCTCCAGGATCATGGGCAGGCTTTTTAAAACCGGATGGCGGACAATCCGACCAAAGGCCGCCTCTCCAAGTTCTCCCTCCCCGATGCAGGCATGCCGATCCTTTTTCGCCCCCAGAGGATTTTTACTGTCATTTACATGCAGAGCTTTCAGCCAGGAAAGTCCGATGATCCGGTCAAATTCCTCCAGAACCTCCTCCAAATGCTCCACAATGTCATAGCCCCCATCCCAAACATGGCAGGTGTCCAGGCAGACACCCATGTGCTCCTTTACCTCCACCCCGTCCAGAATGGCCTTAAGCTCCTCAAAGCGTCCCCCCACCTCACTGCCCTTGCCGGCCATGGTTTCCAGGAGAACTGTTGTTCGCTGTTCCGGCTTCAGATGTGTATTGAGCATCTGCGTAATGAAACGGATCCCTACCTCCGTTCCCTGTCCCACATGGCTGCCGGGGTGAAAGTTGTAATAATTTCCCGGAATATGCTCCATGCGCTCCAGATCCTCCCCAAAGGTCCGCCAGGAAAACGCCCGCACCTCCGGTTTTGACGAACAGGCATTCATGGTATAGGGAGCATGGGCCACAAGCTTCCCAAAGCCATGCTCCCTGGCTATGTCCAAAAACGCTTCCACATCAGCCGGATCCAGGGCCTTGGCGGCTCCTCCCCGGGGATTTCGGGTAAAAAAGGCAAAGGTGTTGGCCCCAAGGGCCAGAGCCTGCCGGCCCATAGCCGCAAAGCCCTTAGCGGAGGAAATATGACTTCCCACATAGATCATGGCTGTTCCCTCCCTGTAAGCTCATCCAGATTTTTGCCATAGGCGTCCGCAAAATGGGCCAGGAAAAATTCCGCCTCCGGAAGCTCCATTTCCTTAAGGCTCTTGAGGGCAGAGGCCCTGGCATTTAAAAATTCCCGGTTCCCCGCCTGCTCCTCCTCCACACATTTGAGATAGGCGGACAGCTTGTCTGCCGCCTTTACCAGCTTCCAGAGATAAGCATCCTCCTCCTGCTTCTGAAAAACATCCCGGTAGGCCGGCTGCATTTCCTTTGGCAGCATAGAAAGCAGGGTGCCGGCCGCCTCCCTCTCGATCTCCTTGTAGGTATCCTTCATACGGGCGTTCCGGTACTTCACCGGGGTGGGCATATCTCCGGTGATAATCTCCGTGGCATCGTGATACAGCCCCAGAAGAGCCGCCCTCTGGGCATCCAGCTCTCTCTGAAAATACACGTTTCCAATGACAGCCAGTCCGTGAGCCAGCATGGCCGTCTCCAGACTGTGCTCGCTTAAGCTCTCCCGCCGGGTGTTTCGCATAAGGGCCCACCGGTCAATGTACTTAATCCGGGACAGCAGCGCAAAAAAATGACTCATACTCCGCCTCCAACACAAAAAAGGCCGCCGGGAAAATAAACCTTTCCCCAGGCAGCCTTTTCTCTTTTATATCAGGAAATACTTTGCCAAAAACAGAGCAGCCAGAACATACATCACAATGCTGATTTTCTTCTCCTTTGCCTTTCCACCCAGCAGATTCAAAACCACATAGGAGATCACGCCCATAGAGATTCCCTCAGAAATGCTGTAGAAGAAGGGCATGGCTGCTATACAGATAAAGGCCGGAATTCCCTCTCCGTAATCGGAAAAGTCAATGGTTCCTACCTGGTTCACCATATAGAAGCCTACCACAATCAGGGCCGGCGCCGTGGCAAAGGAGGGAATGGCCAGGAAAATGGGGGACAGCAATAAGGACAAGGCAAAAAGCACTGCCGTGGTCATGGCCGTAAGGCCCGTCCGTCCGCCCTCGGAAACACCGGAAGCGCTCTCCACAAAGGTGGTGGTGGTAGAGGTACCCAGCACAGCCCCAGCCGTGGTGGCTACGGCATCTGCCAAAAGAGCTCCCTTGATACGGGGAAGCTTGCCATCCTTGTCCAGCATGTCCGCCTTGGAAGCCACTCCAATCAGGGTTCCCAGAGTATCAAACATATCCACAAAGAGAAATGCCAGAATGATCACGATAAATTCCTGTATGGGAATGGAGGTGAAATCCAGCTTTAAGAAAATAGGCCCCAGACCGGGAACGGAAAGTCCATTGGAAAAATCTGGAAGAAGTCCGTAAAATCCCAGATCCGGATTGGGCACATAGAGCCCGGTAAACTGGCAGAGAATACCCAAAATCCAGGTGATCAGGATTCCCCAGAGAATATTTCCCTTTACCTTTTTAATCACCAGAACCGAGGTAATAAATACGCCGATAATAGCCAGAAGCACGGTAATGCCCACATCGTTCATGGTACCGCCCTCAATGGCATCCAGGGAGAAAAATTCAACAAGCGTGGCTCCCCCCACAACGATTTTTGCATTTTGCAGGCCGATAAAGGCAATAAAAAAGCCAATACCAACGGAAACCGCTTTTTTCAGGTTCATGGGGATGGAATTAAAAATTGCCTCTCGAATATGAAACAGGGACAGCACAATAAAAATCACGCCCTCCACAAACACGGCGGCCAGGGCGGCCTGCCAGGGGTATCCCATCCCCAGAACAACCGTATAGGCAAAATAGGCATTGAGACCCATACCAGGAGCCAGCGCAAAGGGATAATTGGCAAACAACGCCATACACACGGTTCCCAAAAAGGAAGCCACCACTGTGGCGGTAAACACCGCACCCTGATCCATGCCAGCGACGCTTAAGATACTTGGGTTTACTGCCAGTATATAGGCCATGGTCATGAAGGTGGTGATGCCTGCCAGGATCTCCGTTTTCACGGTGGTCTTGTTTTCACTCAGTTTAAACACTCTCTCCAACATTTTTTTATTCCTTCCTGTGCTTGACAGGCGCAGCGACATCCTCCCGGAGGCTGCTGCGCCTTTTATAAAGCTACAGGAACACTATAACACACATTGGAAAAAACGTAAACAATTTTTGCTTTTTATTTTCCTTTTCTGTCATTTATTTCCTTTTTCCCTGTCATTTTCTGTCGTTCGGTTTTCGCAGGAAAAACCTATATAATAATGCACACCAGGCCGCCGTTGCTCTCATTGACGATCTTCTGCATGGTATCCTGAAGCTTCACCTGACTTTCATCCCCAATCTGATAGATTTTACTTCGGATTCCGTCATCCACCATCTCCTCCAGGGATTTCCCGAAAATGTTGGTGCCCCAGATCCCCTCCTCGCTCTTCTCTGCCTCCTGAATATAGGCGATAAGATCCTTGGCCTGCTCCTCGCTGCCCACAATAGGGGCTATTTCCGTCTCAATGTTGGCCCGGATCATATGGATACTGGGTGACAGGGAGCGGATTTTCACCCCATATTTATTCCCCTGCTTCATCAGCTGAGGCTCCTCCAAACGAATCTCCGAGCGATCCGGGGACACCACCCCGTAGCCCTTGGTCCGCACACTCTCCATAGCGCTCTGCACCCGGGCGTATTCCGCCTTCATTTTGGACAGCTCCCGAATCAGGGAGACCAGCTCATATTCCCCGGAAATGCTGCTGCCGGAAAGCTCTCCCAGCATCTCGTAATAGTACCGCTCCGCCACATCTATGTACACGCATACCCGGCCGCTGTCCATATGGATCTGCTCCGTTTTCATCCGCTCCACATAGGGCCCCTCTGCCTCTATGGGACTGCCCTGCACATCCCGGATGGTAAAGAGATTTTTCCCAGCCTCCTGGACCTGCCGGATAATATCTGCCTTGATCTTGTGATCGGCCGGCAACATTTCCACCCACTTGGGCATATAGAATTCCAGGCTGGTAATGGGAAATTCATAGAGCACCTGTTCCAGGATCTTGGTGATATCATCCTTGCGAAGCTGGGCGCAATTCATGGGCAGCACGGTAACCCCATATTTTTCCTGAAGCCGCTCCGCCAGCTGTACGGCATTGTCCCCGTAGGGTTTCTCCGTATTCAAAAGCACCACAAAGGGCTTGCCAATGCTTTTCAGCTCCCCCACCGTCCGCTCCTCTGCGTCAATGTAATTCTCCCGGGGAATGTCGGAAAAGGAGCCGTCGCAGGTGACTACAATCCCGATGGTGGAATGCTCTGCAATGACCTTCTTGGTTCCCAGCTCCGCCGCCTGGGTAAAAGGCACCTCCTCCTCAAACCAGGGCGTCTTTACCATGCGCTCGCCCTCGCCCTCCATATGTCCCTCGCTGCCGGGAACCATATAGCCCACACAGTCAATGAGACGGATTTTCGCCATAATATCCTCTGACAGCTGAATCTGTGCCGCCTCCTTGGGAATAAACTTGGGCTCCGTGGTCATAATGGTGCGCCCGGCCGCCGACTGGGGAAGCTCATCCCTGGTCCGGCTTTTCTCATGTTCATCCTCCATCTCCGGCAGCACGCACAGGTCCATAAACCGCTTGATAAAGGTGGATTTCCCTGTCCGCACAGGTCCTACCACACCGATATAGATTTCGCCCCTGGTTCTGGCCTGTATATCCTTGTACACATGAAAACCTTCCATAATAAAAATACCCCTTCCATATCTATGCTACTGCAATATATGCAAGGGGTTGTAAATATTATTCCTCCAGCTGCTCGTCCTCCTCCATGATTTTAAAGGTAATCATCACATAGAGCAGGGTGTCGTAGTCGTCAAGCTCCATGCGAAGCAGCTCCTTGATCTTTTCCATCCGGTACAGAAAGGTGCTCCGGTGGATAAATAAGAGCCGGGCTGTCTGCACTGCATTGAGATGATTTTTTACATACACATGGAGGGTATGAAAATAGTCGGTGTTGTGAATTTCATCGTATTTTTTCAGGTTCAGAATCTTCCGGGAGCACACCAGCTGCTCCGGCAGCTCTCCCCGGCACTGGTTTAACAGATAATCCAGTGCAATATCGTCAAACCGGTGCACCCATTTGTAGGGGAACTTCTGGTTTCCCACCTCCAGGGCAATGACCGACTGGCGATAATAATGAGGCAGATCCCCAAAGCCGGTGAACTCATTGCTGATTCCCGCCTTTAAAAAGCTGTCCCGAAGAAAATAGACGATTTTGCCCATAGCCTCATCCATGTCTCCCCCAAACCGGGTAAGGTTTACAAAAATAGAGATATAATTCTCATAGGGAAAGGCGCAGGCATGGGGAAGAAGCTTCTCAATATGACTGCTGATAAAGCGCATGGTCATATTTTCCAGATCCAGCGCCGCAAGCTTTAAGGTAATGCAGAAATAAGAATGCCCCGGCCGCCAGCCAAACTCGGAAAACCACTGGCTTACTACCTCCTGATCCGTACTGCTGCCTGCCAGGATCTCCGACAGAATCCGATCCAGCCGGTAGCCCATATCGGTCTGCACATAGAGCTGCTTGGACAGGGCGGTCTGAATGGCCTCTGCCAGCCGCTCCAGGATCTCCCCCTCAAAGGGAGAAAAGCGCACCAGCTCCTCCATCATGGTCAGGCGGTAGGCATACTTCTCATGCTCAAAGAGATTGACGCAAAGGCTCTTGGTTCCCGTAATATATCCGGGAAAGAAAAAAGCTCCTGTCCGCTTCATATAATCCTGGCTCTCGTCATCCTCCTTATATTCCTTATTATATTCAAAGATGGTGTCCGGGTCCACCAGCCCGGAGAGCTCCGGCTTGGTGTCAATAATGCTGGAATAGGCTATGATAAAATAATCGGCGGATGTGAGAATCAGGGGATTGTGAAAAATCCGAAAGCTGATATCCAGCATTTCCTGCACCTTTCCCTCCACGGCCAGCAGGGAAAGCTTCTGCTCCCACTGATTGTAGTAGTCAAAGATCCGCTGGATGGCATTGAAGAGCTGACAGGCATTGGTATCCGGAGCAAATTCAAACACATGGGCATATCTCCCTGCTGCGCCCTGGTATAAATCCCCTATAGATAGAAGCAGAGACTTTTCCGGAAAATCCCGCAGTCGCTCTGGCTTCTGCTCCTGGGTGCAGATATAAATCTTATGCTCTAACAGCTCATCCCCCTCGCAGTAAAAGAGAAGCTGTTCCAGATTCAGCATATGGGACAGATTTTTTTTGCACTGAAAGGTAAAATTGGATTTTAATTTATGGGCCAAAATGGCATTGCTCAAATTCATAGACTGCCTCACCTACTTTTCCTTTGCTATCACTCTCCTACATATTGTACGAAAGAATTCCGAAAAAGTCAAGATATGCCCTCTCCCCCTTTTTATTTGACAGCCTTGGGGCATTGGTATTAAACTATAAGCAATAATAGAAAAGGAGATGCTTATGAAAGAGAACATCCTGCATGAAATCATCTTTCTTCCCTCAGGGGAACATTTTTTAGCCCGGGAGGGCATGACGCTTCTGGAGGCTCAGATAGAGGCTGGCCTGAAGCCGGATGCCCCCTGCGGCGGAAAGGGCACCTGTGGCAAGTGTCTGGTGGATCTACATACAAACACAGGACTTTTGCGGGTCAAGGCCTGTAGTGTTCCTGTTACCGGCCCTGCAAAGGTAACCTTGCTACACAGGGATGAAAACGCAGAAATTCTTACACGGGGAGACGATCTTTCAGACAGGATTCCGGTAGAGCCTCTGGAGATTCCCGGCCTTGCTCCCGGGCTTTTGGCTGCCTGCGATCTGGGCTCCACCACCCTGGTGCTCTATCTCCTGGATGGCACGGACGGACATCTTTTGGCCACAGCAAGCGCCTTAAATCCCCAGACCAGCTTTTCCGCTGACGTCATCGGGCGGATCGATTATGCCAAAAAAAACGGGCCTGAGGCTCTAACCCTGGGTGTACGCCGGGCTATCAAAGAGCTTCTTTTGAATGCCTGCCGGCAGGCCGGGCAGGACTCCACTTTGGTCACCCATTTCTGTCTGGTGGGAAATTGCTGTATGCATCATCTGTTCTTTGGAATTTCCACGGACAGCCTGGCCCTTATCCCCTATTCTCCGGCAATTACGGAGGCCATGGTGGTCCCGGCTCAGGATTACGGACTTCCCATGCACCCGGAAGGCGTGATCCTGGCCCTTCCCAATATGGCCGGCTTTGTGGGAGCGGACACGGTGGGATGTCTCTCGGCCGCCCGCTTTGATCAGCGGGAGGAAATGACCCTTCTCCTGGATATCGGTACCAACGGGGAGCTGGTGCTTGGTACCTCCGGACGCCGCCTGACCTGCTCTACCGCTGCCGGTCCTGCCCTGGAGGGCGCCAAGATCTCCTGCGGCATGCGGGGAGCCACAGGGGCCATCGACCATGTGTGGGTGGAAAACGGCCGCCTGACCTATTCTATCATCGGTCAGGATTTGGATCCCCATCTGCTCCCTCAGGGAATCTGTGGGTCCGGTCTCATTGATGCCGTGGCGGCTTTTCTGGATCTGGGAATTCTGGATGACACGGGGCGCTTTAACGATAAAGAAGAGTGGCCCTGCCCGGATGCATGTGTGACTGTAGAGAATTTAAAGGCCTACGCCTTTACGGATACGGTCTCCATCACCCAGAAGGATATCCGGGAGGTGCAGCTGGCCAAGGCTGCCATCGCCGCCGGCATCCAGCTCATGTGCGGGCAGCTGGGCATTCAGCCAAAGGAGATTTTTCAGGTCCTCATTGCCGGAGCCTTCGGAAACTATATGAATCCCCAAAGCGCCTGCCGTATCGGCCTCATTCCCCCCGTGCTTTTGGATCGCATTTCTCCCATGGGAAACGGAGCCGGCACCGGCGCCAGGCTCTGTGTGCTAAATCAAAAGGAGTTTGCGCGTGCAAAGGCTCTGGCCGCCGGGACAGAGTTTTTGGAGCTGGCAAGCCTGGAGGAGTTTCAGGACACCTTTGTAGACGAGTTGGGCTTTGAATAGCACCTGTCCGCTCCTTGCAGGGGCGTCCACGGAGGGAAAAGGACAGGCAGCAGCCAAGGAAATCAAGACATAAAAAATCCGGCAGACGGGTGGAACACCCTGTCTGTCGGATCTTTTTTGCCTTACGGGAAATTGCGCTCTGTAAAGGAGCAAGCCCTGTGTCAGTGGAAAGGCTTACATATATTTGCGCATGGCCGCCTCTACCACATGTCCCACCAAGACGGAGGTGGTCACGCTTCCCACGCCGCCGGGAACCGGGGTAATGGCCTCCACAATGGGCT
>CANPIM010000062.1 GCA_947574135.1 uncultured Lachnospiraceae bacterium | reverse complement strand
CGGGAGCCCATTTTACTTTCCGCCGGGGAGCATACAAATGCCGTCACTGTCCGGGCCATTGCCTATTACGGGGAGGAAAGCTTCACAGATATTTATACCCGCACCTATTTTAGCGGAAAAGATGTGAGGGAACGTTTTTCCACCCTTATTGTCTGCATCTCCAGTGATTGGGAAAATTTGTATGACTATGAGAAGGGGATTCTCGTTCCGGGAAAGCTTCGGGACGAGTACCTGTCCGCCAATCCGGAGGGAGAGATTACCATTCGCACGCCGGCCAACTATAATCTCAGGGGAATGGAGTCCGAGCGGGAGGCGTATGTGGAAATGTGGGAACCGGACGGGACCTGCGTGGTTTCCCAGAATATGGGGATTCGGGTCAGCGGAGGAAGCTCCCGGGGAAAAAATATGAAATCCCTGCGCCTCATTGCCAGGGATAGCTACGGGGAAAGCCGGCTTTCCTGTGAGCTGTTTCCCGGAGCCATAAGAGATGTGGACGGGGAGCTAAACACAGAGTATAAAAGGGTGGTTCTTCGAAATCATGGAAACGATGAAGGCTACGGCTATATTCGCAATGAGCTGGCGCAGCGTCTGGCGGCGGACGCGGGACTTTTGGATACCCAGGCCTTTCGGCCGGCAGCGGTTTTCTTAAATGGGGAATACTATGGCTTTGAGTGGCTGGAGGAAAATTATGACGACGTGTATTTTCACACCCATTACGGGACCAGGGGGGAGGAGGGGAGCTGGCAGGTGCTCACTCCTCACCGGGGAAACGCGGCCACAGCCTCGGAGGAAGAGGCGGATATCCGGGCAGTGCTGGAGCTAAACCAGGTGTTTTCCTATAAGGATCGGGATTTGCGGGAGGATGCTGTTTTTGAAGAGCTCTTGAGCCAGCTTGATATGGAGAATTTTCTCTTGTACTGTGCCATAGAGCTGTATATCTCCAATCCGGACTGGCCCAACAACAACTGCAAGGCTTATCGCTGGTATTCCCGGACAGAAACCTATACAAACCCCTATGCAGACGGAAAGTGGCGGTTTTTGCTGTATGATCTGGATGTGGGAATGGGACGTACAGAGTCCTCCCAGGCAGAAAATCCCACCCTGGGGGAGGCCTTTGGGTACGCGGAGAGCAGCTGGGACCGGGCCGCGCCCCTTCTTTGGGCTGTGCTTCAGAGAGAGGATATGCGAAAGCGGTTTACGGAGATTATGGAAGAGCTGATGGAGGGCGCCTTTTCCCCGGAGCATGCCTTAAGGGCTTTGGAGGAAATGGAAGGGGAGATGGAGGCGGAGCTTAGATTTCATATGGAAAATCAGAGCAGACAGGAGGAGGCTTTCGCAGATTCCACCTGGGAGGAGCATTACAGGCATACTTCTGTCCGGCACAGGGAGGAGCTGGAGAAAATCAGGGTGTTCTTTTACCAGCGTCCGGAAATCATGAGGCAGGAGTTAGAAATGTTAAATTGTGTTGCAAAGGAGAAAAACATTGATGAAATTTGGTGATGTGTTCAAGAAATCATTTCTCGAGGGAGGAGCCAGCGTGATACCCGCCGGCCAGGTGATGGCTACCCTGTGTGTGGTGTGTCTGCTGTCCTTGTATATTTTTTTGATTTACCGGGTCATGACCAGAAAATCCTTTTACAACAAAAGCTTTAACGTGTCGCTGGGAATTCTGCCTGTGATTACGGCGGCCATTATCCTGGCCATGCAGTCCAATCTGGTGATTTCTCTGGGCATGGTGGGAGCCCTTTCCATTGTGCGCTTTCGCACGGCAGTGAAGGACCCCCTGGATCTGGTGTTTTTGTTCTGGTCCATCAGCATTGGGATTATCAGCGGAGCCGGTCTCTATGAAGTGGCCTTTCTGGCCTGCCTTGTGGTGACAGCCCTGATTTTTGTGCTGGAAAATCTGCCTGTAGGCCGGGCGCCTATGCTGCTGGTGGTAAACCTGTCTGCAAAGAGCGGGGAGGAGGAGCTTTTGGAATTGGTAAAACGCTTTAGCCGTTTTTACCAGGTAAAATCCAGAAATATTTCCGGGGAGGATCTGGATTTGGTGGTGGAGGTCCGGGTAAGGCAAGAACATGAGTTCGTAAGTCGGGTTTCCCGGATGGAACAGGTGCGATCCGTATCTCTCATTCTCCATGACGGGGAGGCAACCTTCTGAATTTCCGCGGAAGGGGAGAGGCGGATCATTGGCTTATCAGCTCCTTTATGGAGATGGTGTCGATTGCTTTTACCATGGCACATGTGCTTAAGGCTATGCAGGCTGGCGGCAGGAGAAGGCTTGTTGCTGTTCCTGACAGGGAGTTCACAAACGGGAATTGGGTAAGTCCCAAAAATCTGGCATAGGGGGTTAGAAGCTTAGGGAGTACAAGGATTCCGGTGAGAAGTCCCAGACTGTTTCCCACCAGTGCACAAAGACCATTTCTCCAGGAATAGATTTTTACAATCTGCCAGGAGGTCATTCCCACAGCCTTCAGCATTCCGATAAGCCTCTGCTCCCGGTGAACCAGCAAAAAGGTAAGATTCATGGTAATCAGGATGGAAACAAGGAACAGAACGGTCAGGATGGTTCCAAAGGCAGGCGCCAGGATGCCTGAGAGGTTCTCTCCATTTGACTTTGCGGCAATAAAGGAAAACTGTCCGCCGTATTTTTCGGCCAATTCCCGGGCATAGCTCCATTTATCCGTCCCATGGGCGAGGACAAGCATATAATCGGCGTGGGTGCCGTCTGCTTTCACAAATTGCTCCAGATGGTCGGTAACCATACGGATAATATTTCCGTAATTTGAAAGAGTCTGGAAAATTCCTGTGATCTGGTAGACGGCCTTTTTTCCGTTTACCATGAGCTCTATGCTGTCGCCAACGGTCAGCCCGTATTCCTGGGACAGGGCCAGCCCGATCCCCACCTCATTTTCATCCAGGGGACGCCGTCCATAGAGGGATCTGTCTTTGACGTTCTCATTCCAGGGAAGCTGGTAAACCTCTGTTGGAATGTTCTTCCAGGTCTCCCCTTGCTTAGGCTTGTACTGAGCGGTCACTTTATTTACTCCGTAGGTATACATCACCCGGGGATCGCTTTCCAAATCCTCCAGGATGTGGCTTACAGGCGTATCTTCCACAGATGTGACATAAATGTCGCTTTTAATAAAGCCCCACAGCTCCGGATCCTGGTCCATGTTTCGGATGGCATTCAGGCAGCCCAGGCAGGTGACAGTAAGG
The DNA here is from genome assembly GCA_947574135.1 of uncultured Lachnospiraceae bacterium. Taxonomy (GTDB): domain Bacteria; phylum Bacillota; class Clostridia; order Lachnospirales; family Lachnospiraceae; genus RGIG4284. The sequence continues at coordinate 16,560 of CANPIM010000062.1, read as the reverse complement.
CATCCAAGGATGAGAGACAGGCCTGCAAGATACCCAAACCTTAGCTTTTTATTCTGTATTCCCCTGAGAGCATAATAGAATTCAAAGGAGGAGCACCCGTGATAATAGGGGATGCTTGGCTCTTTGGCGTGTCTTTCTCTTGTCTGCCCCAGCCAGGAGCTTGTGCGGATGGCGCAGGCTGCATGTAGCTTCCGTATCTTAAAAACAGCGCAAAAGCAGATGCCTATGACGGTCACTGGCACAAGAATTCCCCCAAGGAGCTGATAAATCCCCATGTCTGCAAAGGAAACCTTATACAGTCCCAGATTGCCCAGAACCTTTGTCAGGATGCTTTTGCTCCATGCGCCTCCCAGGAGGCTTCCCAGGGAGGCGCCCACAAGGCTTAGGATCCCGTAGCAGCCCAGATAGATTTCTGCAATCTGTGCGCCGGTCATTCCCAATGCCTTGTAGATGCCCATAGTTCTCACATCTTCCTCCATATCGCTTTGGATCAAAAACAACAGGAGAACCAGGATTGTGCCTGCCAGGACGGCGCTTACAAGGCATAGAACTGCCCCCACCATTTTATAAGGAGCCGTATACCCGCTTTTTATCCTGTCATAGGTATAAATGGTGTCAGCCAGGGGCACATGAAAATAGTTTTCTGTCTCGCGGATAAAGGTCTGCTCCGCCTGGGCGCTGTATTCCCTGAACCGAATTTCCAGATAGCTTATCTTGTTGTTTTCTGCCAGAGGAAATCCGGACAGCTGGCCAGAACCGCACCACATGCGGTATACATTGGTGGTGCTGCCTCCAAAAACAGGGTCGGAGACAATTCCTGCAATGCGTACTGTCACAGATGCATCTGCCAGCTGCAGAACCAAGGGGTCTCCGGCCTCTACACCCAGAATATGGGCGATTTTTGCTGTGATCCATACTTCGTTCTCACCAGGCAGGGGGAGGGATTCGCCCTGGGGCATTTTAGGGGAAAGCAGCTCCCCCTGAAAGGTTTCCGGAAGCTCCAGGAGAATTCCGTTGCTCAGCTTTTGCCCGTCCTTTTCTATGTAATCCACGGTTTTGGTATTTTCCGTGATCTGGAAGGCAAGGGTTTCCTGCCAGCCCTCCAGGTATTCCCGGACCGTATCTGCAGGGAGGATTTCTTTGCTCCACAGACAGCAGATCTGGGGACCGCCCACTTCCTCATAGGCCCTGTCGAAGAGGGTGTTTAGTTCCTTTAACAGAATGAAAGCATTTACCAACAGCGCGGTGGTAATCATCATACAGGTCACCAGGAGCAGGTTGGGAATCTTTTTTCGCCGAAGCTTGGCCAGGGCGCATAGAAACGTGATTTTCAAATTTACCACCCCCTTTGCTGTAAAAAATCTGCAAGCTCCCTTTTTCTGCGCTCCATGGGAGCGTCCTCTCCAAATGTCAGATGTCCGACCGCCTGGCCGTCGGCAATGTACACCACGCGCTGTCCCCGGGCGGCCACCTTTCTGTCGTGTGTGACCAGAATCGTGGTTTGTCCCTCTTGATGCAGCCTGGTCAGGAGCTCCATAACAGCCTCTGACTGGGCTGCATTCAGACTTCCTGTGGGCTCATCGCACAGAAGGAGGGGAGGCTTGTTTACAACGGCCCGCAATATGGCAATGCGCTGCTGCTGTCCTCCGGATAATTGGGAGGGATATTTTCTGATATGTTCCTCTAGGCCGAATTGCTGGCACAGAGCCGGAATCCGGTCCTTCATGGCAGCCTTTTCGGCTCTGCTTCCCCCCAGCATGACTGGCAGCATAATGTTCTCATAAACAGTAAGATCCGGGATCAGGCATTGCTGTTGAAACACGATCCCAATATTTTTACGCCGAAATAGGGTCCTTGCCGTTTCTCCCATGTGCCCAAAATCTGTGGTCTGGTGGTAGCAGATGGTTCCCTCGTCAGGGACATCAATGCCGGCGATGAGATGCAGGAGACTGGTTTTTCCGGAGCCGGAGGCTCCCATAATCATGACAAATTCTCCGGGGTAAACCTCTAGGCTTAGATGGTCAACAGCCTTGCTTTCCAGGTGCCCCTGGCCATATTTTTTGACCAGATGTTTGATCTCAAGAAGCTTTTCCATTTCCGTCACCCTTTACCTTTCTGAATGCTGTGTGCGGATTTTCCGTTTGATTCTGTATTCGAAAATTACATAGAGGGTATTTTCCATTGTGGTGTAGAGCAATGGCAGGATGCCCTGGGCCAGAGACGGCCATAAGAAATGAGGATCCTCCATGTAATTCATCAGCGAAAAGAAGCCCAGGAAAGAAATGAGACATCCAAGGGTCCATGTCAGGGCTTTGGCATATTTCACAGCCTGCCGGGCCAGCCGAAGCGCTTGGTCTGACAAATCCTTTTGGAGGATACAGGCTTTCCAGGCATTTAGATAATCGTAAAACCAGCCGGACATGGACAGGATCATAAATTTCAGTCCCAGCAGGTAGGATAGAGTTGGCAAATCAAAGATATCCAAAAGCCTTCCCATGCGCAGGGAGGAAGCAAACAGATAGAAAAGAGCCAGGCCCACAAGGAAAACACCGGCCATCATCCCCATGCGCCGGCTTCGGCTCTTCTTGTCAATCTCATTGAGTTCATTGACCAATCCCACAAGGTTGGACTCCGATTTTTTCATGTACTCCTCGGAGGAAAATTCCCCAGACAAGAATTTTTCTCCTGCCAACAGCTCGTTGATATCCACTTCTAAGACAGAGCTTAGCTCCAGAAGAACGGACGCATCCGGCAATCGATGGCCGGTTTCCCATTTGGATATGGTCTTATCCGTCACATGGAGCCGATCCGCCAGCTGCCTCTGCGTCAAAGCTTGTGACTTCCTCTGGCTGGCAATAAATTTCCCGATTTTTATTTGATCCATGGCCTACCTCCTGGTGATTTTGGGGAACCGGGGTCTCTGTAATCAGATCCACTGTAACCGGGTCCTATGGGAAGTATAGGGCGGCGGGGGCGGAAAATGCAACTCCAAAACAGGAGAATTGCTCTCCGTTTTGGAGAATTTGGAGGATCTGCCTGTATTAGGTGCTTTTTCGAAAATAAATATGCTCTAAGCATTCCCCTCCTGTCACTTAAAAATTACAGGATCGGAAAGATACTTAGAGCATGTTTTTCTGGCTGTGATTCTTCTGATTGTCGGAGCAGGGATTGCTAGATTTCCAGAAGCTTTTTTACATTGTGATAAAAGACCTGTTCCATGGCAGTCTCATTAAGGCCGCAGGTGAGTACCTTTTGAATTTCCACGGAAGGGTGGTGGAAGGGGGAATCTGTGCCAAAGAGAATGCGATCCGGCCCCACCTCCTCATAGGCCTGCCTGATTTTTACCCCCATGGGCATGCCGGACATTTCCAGGTACAGGTTGGGATAGCGCCTGGCCATTTTCAGGGCTGCGTCAATGTAAACCCCGTGGCCGTGCCCCATATGGATCATAACCATCTTGACCGCTGGAAAGCGCTCGGCCAAAAGGGCAATGCTCCAGGGAAGAGAGTAGGGGGGATGGCCGGAGTGGATAAAGACCGGAAGCTGTCTTTTTTGGGCTTCCTCCATAATAGGGTCCAGAATCCCGTCATCCGCCACATAGGCATGGCGAAGCGGGTTAAGCTTGATACCAAGAAAGCCTTCCTGGTCCACATAGCGGCAGATTTTTTCCCGGCATTCCGGGATCCCCTCCAGGGGATTTAGGTATACCAGGGGAAGAAAGCTTTCGGGATATTCCAGAAAGGCATCCAAAACCTGTTGGTTTCCCGTGTGATCCTTGGCGCAGAGCACGGTTTTTTCTATGTCGTATTCCTCCATATGGCGGATCAGCTGGTGGGAGGTGTTTTCCACTCCCGCCCAGCCTCCAAAATTTCCCAGATGGGCATGGGCGTCTATTTTTTTCATAGGCTTACAGCTCCTTGATGCGATAGAGAATGTGTGAGGTTTGCAGGAATGTGATAAGTACGGCGGCAATACCAATGCCGGAAAGGGTTTGCAGAGTTACAGTGGGAATGGTGGCTATGCCGGCGGCAGGGCTGATCAGAAGGATCTTTACCAGGGTATAGCCTGCAATCTGCAAAACGCCTCCAGCAATGGCGCCCCATAGCCAGCCAAACCGCCGGGCAGAGAGACGAGACTCTGCGAGGGCTCCCATGCTATAGGCCATGAGCCCCTTGATCAAAAGGGTGGGAAGAATCCAGACGGGAAAGCCTCCCATGAGATCGGCCAGGGCGGCGCCCAGGGCCGCGGCCAGAGCGCCCTTTTTTTTGCCCAGGAGCAGGACTCCAAGGAAAATGGCGCAGTCTCCCAGGTGGGTGTAGCCTCCCGTAATGGCAATGGGAATCTTGAAGGTGCAGGTGCATAAAAAAATGATGGCAGCCATCATGGCTGTTTTTGTTATGCTTTTCATAGAGTGATGCATAGCTTTTCCCCTCCTTTTGCATGATTACTGGTACTATACGATAAGTATGGCATGATGAAAAGTGCCAGTTTGTGTTTAATTGACCAGGCCAGAAAAAAGAAAGACAAAGAAAGCTTGGGCTTCAGGACCGGACATGGCGGCAGAAAGGGCAGATTCCTGCATAAAAGGATGACATTCCTTCCATACTAAATACGGAAATCCCGCTGCATTTCACAGCGGAGTATATAGGGAAGCGAGGCCGGATTTAGCTATGAGTGATGAACAGAACAGGGATGGGCAGGAGAGCACGGAGGAACAGATTGAAAAGTCGGGGCAGCTGACCCTGGGGGAGGAGACGAAGATCCATGTGCTGAATGTAATCGGGGAGATTGAAGGGCACGAATGCCTGCCCTCCAACAGCAAAACCACCAAATATGAGCATGTGATTCCCCAGCTGGCCATGGTGGAGGACAGTAAGGAGATTCAAGGGCTGCTGGTCTTGATCAATACCGTGGGCGGAGATGTGGAGTCGGGACTGGCCATTGCGGAGATGATAGCCTCTATCAGCAAGCCCTCTGTGTCCCTGGTGCTGGGAGGCAGTCATTCCATTGGGGTGCCCTTGGCCGTGTCCGCGGATTATTCCTTTATTGTTCCCACAGGAACCATGATGATTCATCCGGTGCGTATGACCGGGCTTATTATCGGGGTGGCCCAGACCTTTGATTATTTTCAGAAAATTCAGGATCGCATAGCCGGGTTTATTACCAGCCATTGTGGCATCTGCGAGAAGCGGCTTTTGGAGCTGATGCTGGAGACAGGAGAGCTGACCAAGGATGTGGGATCGATACTGGTGGGAGAGCAGGCCGTGGAGGAAAAAATCATCCAAGAGGTGGGAGGCATCCACCAGGCCTTTGAAAAATTAAAGGAAATGATTCGGGAGAGAGAGCAGGAAGAGGAAGCCTGAAAAGAGAGGGGAAAAGAGAGGATGAGAGACTGGGGCGCGAAAATCCTTCGCAAACAGTCTCTTTTTATGTGTAAAATATGATTTTCCCGGATTTTAAAATTTCCAAAAATTTCCAGTTTTGAGATTTTTGGTTTACAGACGGTGAAAAAAATGCTATACTGAATAGCAATATGTTTTTTGCCAAGACAAAGAATCGGCCAAAAGCAGGGCAGGATATAAGGAAGGTAGGAGGGAGAGCATCCATGGCTACGGGGACTTCTAAGAAGCGCCGGAAAACCGCACGCAGAGGGACAACTGCCAGAAAAACCACGGGGAAGAGACGGCAGAAAGACAGCATGATCCGCCGGGAGGTGGTGATCCTGGGGCTGTTTGCCGTATCCATTCTGTTGCTTATGAGCAATTTCGGTGTGGGGGGCGTGGTAGGCGGCTTTATCAGCGATTTTATGTTCGGCGTGTTTGGGATGTTTGCCTATGTGCTGCCGGTGGCCCTGTTTTTGGTCACAGCTTTCTCCATATCCAACAAAGAGAATACCATTGCCATTATTAAGATGACCGCCATGGTGGTTGCCGGAATTTTGTGCTGCTGTTTTATGCAGCTGCTCACCGGATCATGGGAGGCAGGGACCACGGCCAAGGCTTTTTATACATATTCCATTCAGGAAAAGCGGGGAGGCGGATTCCTGGGCGGCATGCTCTGCAAAATGTTCATCGGTGCCTTCGGGGTGCCGGGAACCTGGATTCTTCTGCTGGTGCTTCTGGTGATCTGCATTGTGGTGATTACCGAGCGATCCTTTATCAGCGGTGTGACGCGTGGAGGGCGCAAGGTTTATGATTCTGCCAGGGAGGATGCGGCCCGGCTAAGAAAACGCCAGGAGGAGCGGGAGGAAAGGCGGAGAGAGCGGGAGGCGCTTAAGGAAGAAAAGCAGATCAGCCGGGTGGAGAAAAAGGTCAGCGGCGTGGCGCTGGACACCACCATTCGGGAAGAGGCTTTGGAGGAAGAGGCTTTGGAGGAGGCGTCTCCCCTGGAGGAGGAAGCACAGGAGGTTCCCAAGGAGCCCCTTATTGTCCCGGAAAAGGAACCTCTTCCCCGGATACATATGGGCGAGGTGCGGGAAATCACCGTGGAGGAGCCTGATTTAAAGGATCTGGAGGAGTTTTTGAACATTCCCCTTCACAGAGCCCGGACAGCCAGGGAGCTGGCAGAGGAGCGGGAAAAGGAGAAGGAAAAAGAGGGGCTTTCCGGAGAAGTCAGGCAGGCGGAGCGTGGGCAGGGCCTGGAGGCAGGAAGAGGAGCCAGCAAGGAATCGGAAGCCGGCCGGCAGTCCATTGCCGAGCGGGAACCGGGAGCCGGCCGGCAATCCATCGCTGAGCAGGAGCCGGGAGCCGGTCAACAATCCATCGCTGAGCAGGGGCCGGGAGCCGGCCGGCAGTTTATCGCTGAGCAGGAGCCGGAGTTTGAAAAGCTGCTGGAAGGGGGACAAGACTCCCGGCCTTGGGAACAGACAACCGGCAGCTTTCAGGGACAAGGGGAAGAGAAGGCGGCAGACCGTTTTCAGGTCCCCCTTGGGGAGGAGCTTTCCGATTTTTTGGATCCTACGGGAAGCGGCGGTTATGGGGAAGCGACAGCTGCCCCTGAGGATTTGGAGCCTGCCATGCACAGCGTCCGTCCGGCGCCTCCGCCACCCAAGCCCTATGAATTTCCCCCTATCAGCCTTTTAAAGCAGGTGAAAAGCAAGGCAAACAATTCCCAGCAAAAGCTTAAGGAAACGGCCATGCATTTGCAGCAGATTTTGCGGAATTTCGGCGTGGGTGTGACGGTGACCGACGTAAGCTGCGGTCCCTCGGTTACCCGCTATGAGCTGCAACCGGATCAGGGGGTCAAGGTGAGCCGGATTGTGGCCCTGTCCGATGACATTAAGCTTAATCTGGCAGTGGCAGATGTGCGGATTGAGGCGCCCATACCGGGAAAGGCGGCTGTGGGCATCGAGGTACCCAATGCGGAGAATACCACTGTCTCCTTCCGGGAGCTGGTGTCCTCCCAGGAGTTTCAGAATCATTCCTCCCGCATTGCCTTTGCGGTGGGCAAGGATATTGCAGGAAAGACCATGGTGGCGGACATTGCCAAAATGCCCCATCTGCTGATAGCAGGCGCCACTGGTTCAGGAAAATCTGTCTGTATTAATACCCTGATTATGAGTATTTTGTACAAGGCAGATCCCAACGATGTAAAGCTTATTATGGTAGACCCTAAGGTGGTGGAGCTAAGCGTTTATAATGGCATTCCCCATCTCTTGATTCCCGTGGTCACAGATCCCAAAAAGGCGGCGGCGGCTCTGAATTGGGCGGTGGCAGAGATGACGGATCGGTACAAAAAATTTGCCGAGTGCAATGTGCGGAATCTTCAGGGCTATAATGAAAAGATACAAAAGATTGCAGATATCAATGACCCGGAGAAGCCCCAGAAGCTTTCCCAGATTGTGATCATTGTGGATGAGCTGGCAGATCTTATGATGGTGGCCTCCGGGGAGGTGGAGGATGCCATCTGCCGTCTGGCGCAGCTGGCCAGAGCCGCAGGGATTCATCTGATTATTGCCACCCAGAGGCCTTCCGTGAACGTAATCACCGGCCTTATTAAGGCCAATATGCCCTCCCGGATTGCCTTTGCCGTTTCTTCCGGGGTGGACTCCCGGACGATTATTGACATGAATGGGGCGGAGAAGCTTTTGGGCAAGGGAGATATGCTCTTTTATCCCTCCGGCTTACCCAAGCCCATTCGGGTGCAGGGAGCCTTTGTCTCTGACGAGGAGGTAAGCGCGGTGGTGGATTTTCTCTCTCAGAATAATGAGGGCTCTTCCTACAGCAATGCGGTGGAGGAGCATATCAGCAATGTACAACTGGGCGCTGCCGAGACCAAGGGAGAGGGAAACGGAAACAGCGGAGGCGACGGCCGGGATGTGCTGTTTGCAGAGGCGGGAAAATTTATTATTGAAAAGAACAAGGCGTCCATTGGAACTCTTCAGCGTTGGTTTAAGATAGGCTTTAATCGGGCGGCCCGGATCATGGATCAGCTGGCGATGGCCGGCGTGGTGGGAGAGGAGGCCGGGACCAAGGCCCGGGAAATCCTGATGACCATGGAGGAATTCCAACAATATCTGGAAGAATCCGTTTAAAAAGATTCGTTATAGAAAGAAGATAAAATACATGCATTGTTCCAAATGTAATGCGGAGCTGCCGCCGGGAAAGGTTTACTGTCCGGTTTGCGGCCAGGAGGTACAAATTGTTCCTGACTATGACCCTTTGGATGAGTTGATTCTGGATGTCAGGGAGAAAAAGGAGAAAACAACAAAGGAGCAGGGAAAGAGACGGCATCGAGTACCTGTGGTGCAGCCGGTGAAAAGATTTTGGCAGGATGTATTTTTCCGAAAGGTCTGCTGGATGCTTTTGGCTATGTTGGCTTGTGCCGGCATAGCCTTTGGCTCCTATTATGTGGTCAGGAAGCAGAACAGCTTTCCCTATCAGCTGGAGGCCGGAATCGGACACTATGAGGAGCGGGAGCTGGAGGAGGCCATCCGGCATTTGCGGAAAGCCCGGGAGCTTCAGCTTCGCCGGGGGGTGGAGGATGAGAGACCCTTGCTGTATCTGGCCCGTACCTACCGGGAGCTGCAGGAGACGGATATGGCGGTCAATACCTATCAGGAGGTTTTGGAGCTTTCCCTGGAGGAGGAGAAACGGCTGGCCGTGTATGAGGAGCTGTTTTTTACCTTGGCAGAAGGGGGACGCTCCCAGGATATAAACGGCGTGATTGCCCGGTGTCAGGATGAGAAATTTAAGGAAAAGCTTCTGCCCTATTGCATTGAGAAGCCAAGAGTCACCATCCAGGGAGGGGAGTATTCCTACTATGTCTATCCGCAGCTGGAGGCTGCCTATGGGAGTATTTATTACACCCTGGACGGCAGCATGCCCACAAGGGAGAGCACCCTTTATCAGGGGCGGGTTACCCTGAAGGAGGGGGATAATGTGCTGACGGCTGTGGCCATCAATGAGAAGGGGATTGTGAGCGAGGAGCTTTTTGTGGTGTATCAGCTGGACTTTAATGCTTCCATGGAGATCGCCAGCGATAATGATACGCCCAAGTATGGAAATGTCCCGTGACTGGCAGCAAAAAGTATGGAAATGCCCCGTGACTGGCAGCAAAAAGTATGGAAATGCCCTGTGACTGACAGCAAAAAAGTATTGAAATATTCGACAAATTGCATTATTATGAATACGATGAGTAATTAGTGTGGTACAGGTGTGGGACCTGTACAAAATAAATGTACTCCAGGAGGAAGCATATGTTCAAGATTTTAAAGGCAGAGCAGCTCTCTGCAAATGTCTACATGAAAGTCGTCCATGCTCCGCGGGTGGCCAAGACCTGTGAGCCGGGACAATTTATTATTGTTAGATTGGATGAAACTGCAGAGCGGATTCCGCTGACCATCTGTGATTATGACAGAGAGGCGGGTACCATCACCATTGTGTTCCAGCCCATCGGCGTCTCCACCTCAAAGATGGTGGACTTAAAAGAGGGAGACTATTTTATGGATTTCGTTGGTCCCCTGGGACGTCCCTCAGAGCTTGTCACCGATGATTTGGAAGAGGTAAAAAAGAAGAGAGTGGTGTTTATTGCCGGCGGCGTGGGAACAGCTCCCGTGTATCCCCAGGCCAAGTGGCTGCATGATCACGGCATTACCTGCGATATTATCGTGGGAGCAAGAACCAAAGATCTGCTGATTCTGGAGGACGAGATGAGCAAGGTGGGAAATCTGCACCTGTGCACCGACGACGGCAGCTACGGCTTCCACGGCGTGGGAACCGCCATGCTGGAGAAGCTGGTAAGTGAAGGCCATGAGTATGATCTGTGCGTGGCCATCGGTCCCATGATTATGATGAAATTTGCCTGCCTCACCACCAAGAAGCTGGGCATTCCCACCATTGTAAGCATGAACCCCATTATGGTGGACGGAACCGGCATGTGCGGCGCCTGCCGTGTGCTGGTGGGAGACGAAGTGAAATTTGCCTGTGTGGACGGACCGGAGTTTGACGGCCATCTGATCGATTTTGATCAGGCCATGAAGCGGGCGGCCATGTATAAAACAGAAGAGGGACGCCGGCTTTTGGCATACCAGGAGGGCGAGACCCATCACGGCGGATGCGGAAATTGCGGAGGTGACAAATAATGGGAGATGTATTGAAGAAGGTACCGGTAAGAGAGCAGGAGCCCAAGGTTCGTGCCACGAATTTTGACGAGGTTTGCCTGGGCTACAACCAGGACGAGGCGGTTGAGGAGGCACAGCGCTGCATCGGCTGCAAGAATGCCAAGTGTATGGAGGGATGTCCGGTAAAGATCAACATTCCGGGCTTTATCAAGGAAGTAAAGGAAGGAAAGATCGAGGAGGCCTACCAGGTTATCAGCCAGGCTTCCGCTCTGCCCGCTATCTGTGGCCGTGTATGTCCCCAGGAGAGTCAGTGCGAGGGACGCTGCATCCGCGGTATTAAGGGGGAACCGGTTTCCATCGGAAAGCTGGAGCGCTTTGTGGCCGACTGGGCCAGGGAGAATGGCATCAAGCCTCCCGTACCCACGGAGAAGCTTGGGAAAAAGGTGGCTGTCATCGGCTCCGGTCCTGCAGGACTGACTTGTGCGGGAGATTTGGCAAAGCTTGGCTACGATGTGACCATTTTTGAAGCATTACATAAGGCCGGCGGCGTACTGGTATACGGTATTCCCGAGTTCCGTCTGCCCAAGGATGATGTGGTTCTGCCCGAGGTGGAGAATGTAAAGGCTCTGGGCGTAAAGATTGAGACGGACGTGATTATCGGCAAGTCCGTGACCATTGACGAGCTTATGGAGGAAGAGGGCTTTGACGCGGTGTTTATCGGATCCGGCGCCGGACTTCCCAAGTTTATGGGAATCCCGGGGGAGACGGCCTGCGGCGTGTTCTCCGCCAATGAGTATTTGACCAGAAATAACCTGATGAAGGCCTTTGATCCGGCCTATGACACCCCCATTGCCCTGGGCAAGAAGGTGGCTGTGGTAGGAGGCGGAAACGTGGCCATGGATGCCGCCCGTACCGCCCTGCGTCTGGGCGCGGAGGTACATATTGTATACCGTCGTTCAGAGGAGGAGCTGCCGGCCCGTGTGGAAGAGGTACACCACGCCAAGGAGGAGGGCATTATCTTCGATCTGCTCACCAATCCCACAGAGATTCTGGTAGGTGAGGACGGCTGGGTAAAGGGTATCCGCTGCATTCGTATGGAGCTGGGCGAGCCGGATGCCTCCGGACGGAGACGCCCCGTGGAGGTGCCGGGCTCTGAGTTTGACATTGAGGTGGACACGGTGATTATGTCCCTGGGAACCTCACCCAACCCGCTGATTTCCTCCACCACCAAGGGTCTGGAGATCAACAAGAGAAAATGTATCGTGGCCAGCGAGGATGTGGGTGCCACCTCCAAGGAGGGCGTATTTGCCGGCGGAGATGCCGTAACCGGAGCGGCTACGGTGATCCTGGCCATGGGCGCAGGAAAGGATGCGGCCAGAGGTATCCATGAGTATCTGAGCCAGAAATAGAGGGAATGATTGTAGCATTTAGTTAGCAAAAGAGAGGGAAGAGAAGCCGCAGGCAGGTCATATGCCGGGGCTTCTCTTTTTTGGTAGTGGGAGTGTGGAAGTTAGAGCTTGACAAGGATAGCCTACAGTTGTAGTATAGAAGCAGAGACTACATTTGTAGGCTTGAAGCGGTACTTAAAAAAACAGCGGAAACCCGAACATTCCCGGAAGGAATTTACAGGAGCGAAGGCGAGTGGGAATTTCTTCCAGTTGATAGGGAATGGAAGGGTTGAAGCGGTACTTTAAAAAACAGCGGAAACCCGAACATTCCCGGAAGGAATTTACAGGAGCGAAGGCGAGTGGGAATTTCTTCCAGTTGATAGGAATGGAAGGGTTGAAGCGGTACTTTAAATAGGAGACGCTATATGGAATTGCGCATTACCGACAGTGAATGGAAGCTTATGGAGTGTCTATGGGAGGAGGGCCCTTTGCCCCAGTCCCGTCTAATGGAGCTTTTAAAGGAGGACTGGAGCAAAAATACGGTGCATACCTTTTTGAGCCGCCTGGGGAAAAAGGGCCTGGTGGAGGTGAATAAGGAGGTACAGCCGCATGAATACCGGGCTCTGGTTTCCCGGGAGGCATGTATTCGGCAGGAGGAGCAGAATTTTCTGGAAAAAGTATTTCGGGGCTCTGCCGGCCGTCTGGTAACCTCCTTTGTAAAGCAGGGAGCGCTCACCCCGGAAGAGAGCCGAAGCTTGCGACAGCTGCTGGAGGAGATGGAGGATGATTGATTTCTAGAAAATATTGGAAACTACCTTAACGGTTTCTCTGACCGGGGCACTCCTGCTGACGGTGAAGTGGCTGTTTCGTGATAAGCTTGACGCCCGCTGGCATTATTTTGTCTGGGGGGCACTGTTGATTCGCCTGCTTTTGCCTGCAGATCAGAGGCTCTTTAGAATGTCTCTGTCCCTGGACGGGGTCATTCATTTGCCCTCCCTGCTGCGCTTTCTGCAGAGCCGCCTGCCTCAGGGGAAGAGTGCAGGCGGGTGGGAGGAACGTCTCCTGTGGGTGTATGTAGCGGGAGTGGTGCTTCTGCTTCTTTCCTACGGAGCCGCCTATGTATGGCTGCGCATCCGGGTAGGCCGGGGACAACCGGCAGGCCAAGAGCTACAGGCGCGAGTGGAAGAAATTGCGGAGAGATTTGGAGTTCGCTTCTGCCGGCGGGTTCGAATCTGCTCCTGGGCTTGCAGTCCCTTTGTGACGGGAATTCTTTTCCCGGTGCTGGTGCTGCCGCCCCGGGCGGAGGGGGAGGAGAAGGACCTGCTGGAGGATATGATTCTCCATGAGCTTCTTCACATGCAGTATGGGGATGTGGCCGTAAACCTTCTCCTTCACGGGCTCCGGATTTTCCATTGGTTTAATCCTTTTCTCTGGTATGTTATAGGTCAGATTCAAAATGACAATGAAGCCCTGTGTGACGAGCGGGTGCTGGAGCGGCTGGATCCCAGTCGGCACAAGGGCTATGGGATGCTTTTGCTTAGCATGGCTGACAATGGGGGTTCTCCCACTGTGGGAACCACCCATATGGCCAGGGGACACCGGAAGCTTCGTGTCCGCCTGGGGCGGATTGCAGATTTTAACCATATTCCCAGGGGAAATGCCCTGATCTCTCTATGCATTGCCCTGGTTCTCACTCTGGCCTGTGTGGGATATGCGCCCCGGGAGGAAGCTTTTTCGGTGGGAACCCTCCAGACGGAGCTACAGTGGAAGAGCATGTTTTTCCGCGCATCCCTTTATGAGGTGTCCACCCCCCAGGAAGCTCTGTATATTTATATGCGGGCCCTGCAGGAGCGAAATACCGGGTATATGGCGCTGGTGATTCCGGAGGAGGAGCGCCAGGCTTATGAGAGCTGGGTAAAGAAGTCCTGGGAGGAGGGAGACATTTATGGAAGTCAGCTGCAGCCAACCATAGGAGAAAATGCTTTTTTCCCCCTTCTATTGGAGAGCGGGGCGACCCTGGAGATCACGGGATTTTCCCAGGGGGAGACGGAATGTTTGGCCCGGCTTTTGGTTACTCCCCTTGGATGGGAGGAGGGGCCGGATTATGTGCTTTTTCTCAGGCTGCAGAAGGAGTATGGCTGGAAGGTATGTGCTTGGAAGGCGGGAAAGGCCTGGGAGAGTATGGCGCCGGGAGAGTGGGGAAACAGGGAAAATGAAATGTGGGAAGAGTGGGGAAACTGGGAAAATGAAATGTGGGGAGAATGGGGAAATTGGGAAAATGAAATTCCGGAAGAGTGGAGATGTTGGGAAGATGAAACGTTTCACGTAGAAGCCGGAAGCTACGAGAGTTGGGGCTTTTCCAGCCTGCCAAGAGGAGCATTCTATTTTGGGGAGGAGGAAGCTTTTGAAAGGGCATTCTCAGAGACAAGAGAGCATAAAAAAATCTGGCTCACGTATACGGGTAAGGAGGATTTAACCGGGAAGCTATTGGAAATCCAGTATGGACCAGAGGAGCTTCTTGGGGAGGAAAAACGGAAGGAGGCGCCGGGCTGTGAGCCAGGGGAAATCGAAATACATCCCAACGGAATCAGCAGAAAATCCATGGTGATTCCGGAGAGCTGGGACGGAACCCTTCAGGCCGGATTTAGCACAGAGGCAGGTTTGAGAGAAAGGGAGCCCTTTGCCTGGCGGATCTGCATTTATGTGGATGGGCAATTACAGGAGGAATTTCTCTGGGAAGGAGGCAAAATGCCATGAGAGAGCCCATTTCCTGTATACGGTGGGGGATTTTATGGATTCTTCTGGACGTTCGTCTGGGCCGATTTGATATTCTGCCGGATTTTGCAGGCTATTACCTTTGGACGGAGGCTCTTACAGAGATGGGGCAGGAGTTTCCGGATGTCCGACGGCTGCGCCCCTTTTGCCGGGGGCTGGCTGTTTTTAGTTTGATAGAGTGGCTGTTTGAAATAAAGATTTCCCTTCTGTCTCTGGTTTTGGCTCTGGTAAGCCTCTATGTGATCTATGGCCTTCTCACCCAGGTAGCTGCCTATGCCGAAAAACAGGGCTATGAGGAGGCCCGCTCCCTTAGGCAAATGCGAAATCTCCTGGCCGTTTACCAGGTGGGAATGGTGATGTGCTATGACTGGCTGAAGGGAGGATGGGCCACGGCGGCAGCCCTGGGATATGTGATTTTACAGCTGCGGATTTTTCTCCATCTGTCCTATGTGGTGGAGGCGGAGGAGAAAAAGGAACAGGAAAAATAGGAAGAGCAGAACAAGTGTTCTAGCTATTAAAATTCTCTTCACAGAAATCGTCGGTAAGCTTCTCCAGAAGAGCCTGGTCAATCTGGGGGAATTGTTCCTTTAACAGGGACTGGATAATTTCGGATCGCTGAAAATATAAAAGCTCCTCCGGCTGATCAGCGGAAAGCTCCCCAAGGGCCGGGGATTTGCAGCCCTCCTGCCGGTACCACTGGATCACTGATTCCGTAAAGGCGTTTTCCGAGGCAATGTTGGCCTTTAGCTTCCCGGCATTTTGAAAGGAGGCAATGCCCACGCCTATGAACACAAGAAACAGAGCCGTCATGACGGCCAGGGCAAAGTTGTGGAGGGGAAGGTGGATAATGCCGGCCCAGGAGAGGGCGGACAGGATAAGCCCTGCCGATCCCAGCAAAAGGAAGGTCCAGGCAGAGGAGCGCATATCCCCATAGCGCTCCTCCGGGCGCTTGTAGATTTTCGCCGGTTCCGGCGCTTTCTTTGGCTCCAGGACCTTTCGGGGGTCAAAATCCTCCGGAAAGGTGTAATCCTCCGGGATTTCCAGGGGCTCTTCTTCTGTTTCCGGGGGAAGCTCCGCCACCAGATCCACCTCGCAGTCAGGACAGCGGGTAATTCCCTCCACATATTCATTTTTACAGCTGGGACACCAGGCCATAATGTTAATCTCCTTTTTCATGTTTCCCCAAAGGGATGCGGGCAGCAAGACAGAAGGCTCTTTGCATTCCTTTGGGAGAATATTTTTGTTTAGAGATTATTCTACTACATTTGTTAGGATTTGTCTGCACTTTTTTAGAGTTAATAAAAACAATAAAAACAGAATCCGGAGGCTGTTATTGACGGTTGAAAGAAATTTGTGATATGATGCAATCAGATCGAAACTTTAAGGCTTTTATAATCTAGCTACAGACTTCTATATTTAGGAGAATCGGAGAGGACCATGGCAATTAAAAAAATTCAATTGGAAAATTTTACAGTGTTTCAAAATCTGAATCTTAATTTTGAAAACGGACTTAATGTTTTCATTGGAGAAAATGGTATGGGAAAAACCCATGTTATGAAGCTTTTGTATAGTGCGTGTCAAGCAGCAAAACATGATATTTCTTTTCCTCAGAAGGTGGTAAGGGTGTTTGGCCCGGATAGTTCCAGTATCCAGCGTTTGGTAAAACGGAAAAATACAGGAGGAACAGCTAGCGTAAAGGTGTTCTCGGAGACCTCCCATATATCTATGTTTTTTACAACACAGACAAAAAAATGGGGAGCAGAGGTAGAAGATGAGGAGGCTTGGGAAAAGCATAATCAGGGATTAGAAAGTGTTTTTATTACTTCCAAGGAGATA